>CAYFOA010000175.1:2560-16830 GCA_964344575.1 uncultured Rickettsiales bacterium
ACGTCCCACGGCGGCGGCGCGGCGGAGCGCCGGGTCGGCTCGGTGCGGCGGCGGGGCGTGCCGGACCGCCCGGCGCGCCTGGCGGACGCGGTCCAGGCCCAGCCGGTGGCGGTCGCGTCGGCGGACATGGGGGACTCGATCTGGGTATTCGCGCTGGAGCTCCCGTCGCGGACGTGGCGGGCGGGCGCCATCCGGCTGGGCTCGGAGCGCGAGGGCCGCGTCCCCCCCGGCGGGGCGGTGGCGTGGCCGTCGACGCTGTACGTCCCCTGGCTCGGCTACGGCTTCTCCCACGCGCTGATGGACACCCCCGGCGACCCCCGCGGCCACGGGCTCGGGCACGGCGTGATCCCGCTGCTCCCGGTGGACTTCGAGATCGCGGTGGAGAACGGCCGCTACAGCGGCGTGGTGGTCGGCCGGCAGCTCTGCGGGCGACCCATCGGGAGCGCGTCGGCGGAGGGGGTCCCGATGTCGTCGTACGCCCCCCCTGCCGCGGGGTCGGCGAGGTGACGATGCCGTTCGACGTGACCGTGACGGACGGCCGCCTCACGCTCCGGCTGGACCCCGGGGACGACCCCTACGGGACGTTCTCGTTCAGCGGGATCCGGTTCAAGGGGGCGGACGTGCCGGACCTCCCCGCCCTGCCGCCGCCGGGCGCGGGGCCCGCCCGTCCCGAGGGGGCGCGGGCGATGACGCCGGGGAGCATCACGGGGGTCGCGACGGACGAGGCGACCGAGGCGGCGCTGCCCGGGGTGACGGTCACGGCGCTGGTCAACGGCCGCTCCGCGACGACCGGCGAGCGGGGAACGTGGGCGCTGTCGGTGCCGGGCGAGAACGTCTTCGGGCTGGCCGCGACGGCGCCCGGCCGGGTCCGCACGGTGCTGTGGCTGGACACGGCGTGGCAGCGCGATCGGGGCAGCGGCGCCGAGCACCGGCTCCCCGCGGCGGACGGCTGGGCGGCGGAGCACGAGGCCCGGTTCGGGGTCGCGCCGAGGCCCGATCGCGGGCTGCTCCTGGTGTACGGCGTGGACGACGAGCACGAGCCCCAGGGAGGCCTCACGATCGCGATCGACGCTCCCCACGACGGCACCTTCACGGCGGACGACGACCTCGCCTGGGTGGCGGCGACGGAGACTCACGCCGCCGACGGGGTGCTGGCCTTCCCCAACGTCCCCGCGGGGACGGCCCCGGTGTCGGTGACGCGCCCTGACGGCTCCCCCTGCGAGGGGCTCCGGTCGGTCCCCGTGGAGGCCGGCGCGGTCGCCGTGGTCACGTGGCGCTGCGGCCCCCCGCGCTGAGTCCTCGCCCCCGCGGGCGGCCCCCGGTAGCGTGGCCGCGAGGAGGAGACCGATGGCCCGCCGCGTGCTGCTCGTGTACCCCGAGTTCCCCGGGAACAACCTCCTGAACTACCAGTACATGTGCGACCTGTACCCCGGCTGCAAGTCGGTGATGCCGCCGTTGGGGCTGACGACGTTCGCGGGGCTGCTGGACGACCGGTTTGCAGTCCGCATGGTGGACTGCAACGTCGAGCCGCTGACCGACGCGGACCTCGCCTGGGCGGACGCCGTCGCGATCTCGGGCATGCACCCGCAGCGGCCGGGGATCCACGAGACGGCGCGGCGGGCGCGCGACGCGGGCTGCGCGACGGTCCTCGGCGGCCCGTCCGTGAACATCTGCCCCGAGTACTACCCGGAGCTGGACGCGCTCCACGTCGGCGAGATCGGCGACGCGACGACGCGCCTGGTGGCGTGGCTGGCCGGCGTCGAGGGGCCCCAAGAGGCGCAGCAGGTCTTCACCGTCGAGGAGAAGACCCCGATGGACGACCAGCCGATGCCGCGGTTCGGCGTCCTCGACCCCGCCGCCTACCTCACGATGCCGATCCAGTTCAGCGTGGGCTGCCCGTTCACGTGCGAGTTCTGCGACATCCCCGTCATCTACGGCCGCGTCCCCCGGATCAAGAGCGGGGAGCGGGTCGTCCGGGAGATCCAGGCGATCTACGACACCGGGTTCGTGGGGACGGTGATCTTCGTCGACGACAACCTGATCGCGAACCGCCGCGCGCTCCGCGAGATGCTGCCGGCGCTGGCCGAGTGGCAGCGGGCGAACGGCTACCCCTACCCCCTGGCGTCGGAGGCCTCGCTGAACCTGGCGAAGGACACGACGACGCTGGAGATGCTCCGGGAGGCGCGGATGACGCACCTCTTCGTGGGGATCGAGACGCCGAACACGTCGACGCTCCAGGTGATCGACAAGAGGCAGAACACCCGCGCGGACATGGTCGAATCGCTGCACACGATCGAGTCGTACGGCATCGAGATCCTCATCGGGATCATTCTCGGCTTCGACACGGACACCCGCCGCAGCGGCGCGGAGGTCCGGAAGTTCGTGCACGAGGCGCACGTCCCCATCGTCTACTTCAACCTCCTCGCGGCGCTCCCGAAGACGCCGCTGTGGCACCGCCTCACGGACGAGGGGCGGCTCCGCGGCACGCAGTCCGACCGCCTCCTCCGGGGCCTGACGAGCAACGTCGAGTTCACGCTCCCCGAGGACGTCGTCAAGGAGATGCTCTACGACTGCGTCCGCGACGTGTACTCGCCGGAGCAGACGTTCGCCCGCTACACCTGGAACTGCGAGAACGTCTACGGCCGCACGCTCCAGGGCATCCCCCCGGTCCGCACCTGGAAGGAGCGGGCGTTCGTGATCCGGTTCACGCTCGGCACGCTCTGGAACGTGATCTGGATCGCCGGCATCAGGGCCCCCTGGCGGCGCCTCTTCTGGCGTTACGTCCGGCGAATCCGGCAGCTCAAGCGGGAGGGCCGGATCGCCTCGGTGCTGGAGGCCCTGCTGAGGACGGTCCCCAACGCCCGCCACCTGATCGTGTGGGGCGAGCGGCTGCTCGTGGAGGCGGCGCAGGAGCCGGGGGACGAGGCCCGCGAGGCGGCGTAGCGGCGACCGGTCTCCCTCGCGCCGCTTGCCTCCATCGGGCACCATGGGGGATGTGGGAGATCTCCGCCCGACGCGAACCGCGCTGCTCTTCGCCGCCCTGATCGCGACCGCCTGCACCACCGAGCCCGCGCTCGTCCCCGACCCCGAGCCGGTGGCGCCGCCGGACGACCCGGACCCGCTGTCGGCCGCCTCGCGCGGGGCCGTGGGGGCGTCGTGCGAGGGCCCCTGGCGGTGCGCGTGGGGGCTCGCCTGCACCAACGGGAGGTGCAGGGAGGCGTGCCCCGACGCCGGCGCCTGCGCGACCACCCTCGGCTGCGCCGACGGCGCCTGCGGGGCCTGCTCCGAGGCGAGCGACTGCCGCGACGGCGAGGCCTGCGTCGACGGGTTCTGCCTGGTCGCCGAGATCCCCGAGTGGGACGTCATCGTCGACCCGTTCGCGCTCCAGGCCGCCATCGCCGACCCCTACGAGGAGATCTGGATGCAGATCTACCTCGTCGCCGACGGCGTCGACTACGGCACCACCCGCATGCGGCTGTACGGCGGCAGCTCGCGGGAGTGGCCGAAGAAGTCCTTCCGGATCACGTTCGAGGAGGACGCCGAGCACCCCGGGTTCTCGCGCAAGATCAGCCTCCGGTCGGAGTACTCGGACCCCTCGTTCCTCCGCAGCCGGCTCGGCTACCACGCGTTCGCGCGGACCACCGCGATGCCCGTCCCCCGCGCGCGCTACGTCCGCCTCTACCTCAACGGCGAGTACTACGGGCTGATGCAGGAGGTCGAGCGGATCGGGGGCAAGTACCTCGATCGCAACGGCCGCGATCGCGAGCAGCCGATGTTCGAGCAGAAGCGGGCCCTCGCGCCCGGCCCGGGCGGGCTGATGCCGCTGCCCGACCTGGACTCCTACCACCTCGAGTGGGAGCACAAGACGGGCGACGAGGCCTCCTGGGACGGGCTCGTCGGGCTCGTCGAGGACGTCATGTGGCCCGACTTCGAGGACGCCCCCGCCCCCGCGCCGGCGGCCCCCACCCGGACCGCGGAGGCCTTCGACCTCGCCGGCTACATCGACTACCTCGCGGTCATGGCGCTCCTCCAGAACGCCGACCACGTCAACAAGAACTACTTCGTCACCCACCAGGACCCGTGGGGCGCGGGGCCGCGCTGGGAGGTCCTCCCCTACGACCTCGACATGACGTTCGGCTGCCTGTGGGACGAGGAGGCGCAGGACACGTTCTGCGACGACCTCCGGTGGGACGACACGTGGCGGCACGGGGTCCTCGCCGAGCCCCCGATCCCCGGAGACGGCTGCTGGTGCAACCTCGGGATCCACCTGGCGATGACCTCGGCGGAGGTCGGCGGCCGGATCGAGGACCGGATCTGCGAGCTCGCCGGCGGCCGCTTCTGGGCCGAGGAGGGGCCCGCCCTCGTCCACGCCCTCGGGGAGGTGATCGAGGACGCCGTCGCCGAGGACGTGCGCGACGCCAACCTCGCCGTCGCCGACTGGGAATACGCCCGCGACGAGGTCGCCCTGTTCTTCGACCTCCGCGCCGGCTGGCTGCGCGAGCACCTCGGCTGCGACTGAGGGCGACCGGACGGCGCTCACGCGCTCAGGCGCTCAGACGGTCTGGGTCCCGATCTCCTCGGGGTCGCCGACGTGGCCCCGCTCGCCGTCGAACCAGTACACCGTCCGGCCCCCGAACAGCGTCCGCTCCACCCGCGTCGGCAGCTCCCAGCCGCGGAACGGAGTGTTGCCCGACTTGCCGTGCAGCTCCGCGTCCGTCACCACCTGGACGCCCCTCGGATCGACGATCGTGACGTCCGCGCTCGCCCCCGGCGCCAGCGTGCCGGCGTCCAGCCCGAACACCTCCGCCGGGCCCGACGTCAGCGCCCTCACGGCGTCCGCCAGCTCCAGCTTCCCCTCCTGGACGAGCCGGTAGGTCAGCCCCCAGGCCGTCTCCAGCCCCACGATCCCGAAGGACGCGAGCTCGAACTCGACCTCCTTCTCGACGGTGCTGTGGGGCGCGTGGTCCGTCGCCACGCAGGCGATCGTCCCGTCCCGGAGCCCCTCGATGCAGGCCTCGACGTCCTCCCCCGTCCGGAGCGGGGGCGCCATCTTCGTCGCCGGGTCGTAGCCGCGGACGCTCTCGTCCGTCAGCGTGAAGTGGTGCGGCGTGACCTCCGTCGTCACCTTCAGGCCGCGCGCCCGGGCCTCCCGGATCATCCGGACCGCGCCCGCCGTGCTCACGTGGGCGACGTGCAGGTGGGCCCCGGTCAGCTCCGCGAGGACGATGTCCCGCGCCACCATCACGTCCTCGGCCGCGCCCGGGATCCCCGGCAGCCCCAGCTCCGTCGACACGGCGCCTTCGTGCATGCAGCCGCCGCTCAGGCAGGCGTCCTCCTCGTGGACCACCACCGGCACGCCGACCGTCCGCGCGTACTCCAGCGCCCGCCGCATCAGGTGGGCGTCCATCACCGGCATCCCGTCGTCGCTGATCGCCACCGCCCCCTCGTCGACCATGTCGCCGATCTCGGCCAGCTCCGCCCCCTCCAGCCCGCGGCTCAGCGCCCCGATCGGGAGCACCCGGCAGAGCCCCGCCTCGGACGCCCGCTCGGCGATGTACTTCGTCACCGTCCCGGTGTCGTTGACGGGGTTCGTGTTGGCCATGCAGCAGACCGTGGTGAAGCCCCCCGCGACCGCCGCCCGGCTGCCCGTCGCGACCGTCTCCTTGTACTCGTGGCCGGGCTCCCGGAAGTGGACGTGGAGGTCGACGAACCCGGGAAGCACCCACCGCCCCGTCGCGTCGATGACGTCCACGTCCGGCGACGTCCCCGAGCCCGCCAGCCCGGCCCCGATCTCCTGGATCCGGCCGTCGTCCCCGATGAAGACGTCCGCCACCTCGTCGCGCCCCGACGCCGGGTCGATGACCCGCCCGCCGGTGATCAGCACCGCCCGGTCCAGCCGCGCCGCCATCAGCCCCGCCCCTCCCGACGCGCCGCCCGCTCCCCGCCGAGCACCAGGTACATCACCGCCATCCGCACCGCGACCCCGTTCTCCACCTGGTCGAGGATGACCGACCACTCGCCGTCGGCCACCTCGGGCTCCAGCTCCACCCCCCGGTTGATCGGGCCGGGGTGCATGATCAGCACGTCCTTGCGCGCCCAGCGGCGCAGCTTGTCCCGGTTCAGCCCGTACCGCCGGCTGTACTCCCGCGTCGTGGGGAAGTAGTGGCCGCCGCGGTTGAGCCGCTCCTTCTGGATCCGCAGCATCATCACGACGTCGGCCCGCTTCAGGGCCGACTGGAGGTCGTCGTGGACCTCCACCCCGAGCCCCTCGATCCCCGGCGGGATCAGCGTCCGCGGACCGCACACCCGGACCCTCGCACCCATCGTCGTGAGCCCCCAGATGTTCGACCGCGCCACCCGCGAGTGCGTGATGTCGCCGACGATCGTGACGGTCCGGTTCCGGAGCCCGCCGAGCGCCCGCCGGATCGTCAGCATGTCGAGCAGCGCCTGCGTCGGGTGCTCGTGGCGGCCGTCGCCCGCGTTGACGATCGACGTCTCCGGCAGCGCCGCGCTCAGCATCCCCGGCGTCCCCGCCCGCGCGTGCCGCAGCACGATGATGTCCGGGTGCATCGCGGCCAGGTTGCGGGCCGTGTCGAGCAGCGTCTCGCCCTTGGTCGCGGAGCTGCTGCTGCCGCTGATGCTGAACGTGTCCGCGCTGAGCCGCTTCGCCGCGATGTCGAACGACGTCCGGGTCCGCGTCGACGGCTCGAGGAAGAGGTGGACCACCGACTTGCCCCGCAGCGTCGGCACCTTCTTGACCGCGCGGAGGTTCAGGTTCCGGAACTGGTCGGCGACGTCGAGCAGGTGCCCGATCTCGTCCTCGCTCAGCCCCTGCAGCCCGATCAGGTCCTTGCGCGCGAAGAGCGTCACCGGTCCCCTCCCCGCTTCAGCGCGACGCCGTCGACGTTCGCGATCACCTTGTCGGCCCGCTCCGACTCGACCGTCCGCCCCACGAAGTCCGCCTGGATCGGCAGCTCCCGCCAGCCGCGGTCCACCAGCACCGCCAGCTTGACCCACCGGGGCCGCCCGTAGTCGTGGACCTCGCCCAGCGCCGCCCGGACCGTCCGCCCGGTGAAGAGGACGTCGTCGACGAGCACGATCCCGTGCCCCTCGAGGTCCGCCGGCAGCTCGGTCGCCCCGAAGGTCGGCGACTCCAGCCCCGTGTAGAGGTCGTCGCGGTACAGGGTGATGTCGATGGCGCCGACGACGGGCCGCGCCGCCTCCCCCTCGGCGTCCGCGATCAGCTCCGCGAGCCGCTCCGCGATCGGGACCCCGCCGCTCCGGATGCCGACCAGCGCGATCGGCCCCTCGCACGCGTCCGCGATCTCCGACGCCATGCGCCGGAGGCACCGCGCGACCGCCTTCCCGTCCAGGATCGTGCGGCTCATCTCACCTCGTGGAAGAAGCGCTTGAAGCGGATCTTGCCGAGCCACGCCTTGCAGGGGTCGAGGCTCAGCCAGACGAACATCGCGCGCCCCTTGACGTACCGGATCGGCACCTGACCGAAGACGCGGCTGTCGCTGCTGTTGTCGCGGTTGTCCCCCATGGCGAAGAAGTGGTCGTCCCGCACCGTGATCGGCCCGTAGTTCTCGCCGGACTGGGTGCCGTCCCGGGCGAGCACCGAGTAGCTGTCGCCGGCGCCGTTCGTCTCCGTGTACAGCCGCGCCTTCTCGTCGAAGCAGGCCTGGTTCGTGTAGCCGTACTCCTTCTTGTAGGTCTGCGCGTGCTCGGTCCCGTTGACGAACAGCTTGCCGCCGCGGAGCTCGACGGTGTCCCCGGGCAGCGCCACGACCCGCTTGATGTAGTCCACCTTCTGGTCGTGGGGGTAGCGGAAGACGACGACGTCGCCGTGCTCGGGGCGGTCCCACTCCAGGAGCGTGGTGCCCCCCTTGGGGAACTTCTTGCCGAGGAACGCGTAGGGGATCTCGCTCCGGTAGCTGAGCTTGTTGACGAAGATGAAGTCGCCGATGGCGAGGGTCTCGATCATCGACCCCGACGGGATCTTGAACGCCTCGATGACGAAGAAGCGGAGCAGCAGCGCGACGCTGAGGGCGATGACGATCGCCTCGGTGTACTCGCGCACCGGGCCCTTGGGCTTGCGCGGCTTGCCTTCGCCGCGTCGGAACCACTTCATCATTCGTCGAGCTTGAGCACGGCGAAGAAGGCCTCCTGCGGGATCTCGACGCTCCCGACCGCCTTCATGCGTGCCTTCCCCTTCTTCTGCTTCTCGAGGAGCTTCCGCTTGCGCGTGATGTCGCCACCGTAACACTTGGCCGTCACGTTCTTGCGGAACGCCTTGATGTTCGTGCGGGCGATGACCTTCCTGCCGATCGCCGCCTGGATGGGTACCTGAAACATCTGGCGGGGGATGAATTCCTTCAGCTTGCTCGTCAGCTTCTGGCCCATCGAGAACGCGCGGTCCCGGTGGCAGATGACGGACAGCGCATCGACGACCTCGCCGTTGACGAGGATGTCCATCTTGACCAGCGGCGCGACCTCGAACTCCTTGAGCTCGTAGTCCAGCGACGCGTAGCCGCGGGTGGCCGACTTCAGCTTGTCGTAGAAGTCGAACACGATCTCCGCGAAGGGGAGGTCGTACTCGACGACGACCTTCGTCGAGCTGAGGTACTCCATCCCCATCTGCCGGCCCCGCTTCTCCTCGCAGAGCTTGATGACCTGGCCGACGTGGTCGCTGGGGACGTGGACGCGGGCGTGGACGCGGGGCTCGGACAGGTCCTGCAGGACGAGGCCCTCGGGGACGTCCGAGGGGCGGTGGATCTCGACGTCGGTGCCGTCCTTGAGCGTCGCCTTGTAGACGACGTTGGGCGCGGTGGTGATGAGGTTCAGCTCGTACTCGCGCTCCAGCCGCTCCTGGACGATCTCCATGTGGAGGAGGCCGAGGAAGCCGCAGCGGAAGCCGAACCCGAGCGCCTCGGACGTCTCCGGCTCCCAGCTGAGGCTCGCGTCGTTGAGGCTGAGCTTGGTGAGCGCGTCCCGCAGGTCGGCGTAGTCGGCCGCTTCCACCGGGAAGACGCCCGCGAAGACCATCTGCTGCGGCGCCTCGAACCCGGGCAGGGCCTCGTCGCAGGGGCGCTTGGGATCGGTCACCGTGTCGCCCACGCGGGTCTCGCCGATGTCCTTGATCCCGGTGATCATCAGCCCGACCTCGCCGGGCCGGATCTCGTCGACGGCGACGGGGGCGGGGGCCTTGACGGCCAGGCCGCTGACCTCGAAGTCGTTCTTCGTGCTGAAGAACCGGATCATCTGGCGCTTCTTGAGGACGCCGTCGACGACGCGGACGAGGCAGATGACGCCCTGGTAGCTGTCGTACCAGCTGTCCACGATGAGCACCCGCAGCGGCGCGTCGGGGTCGCCCTCGGGGGGGTCGATGTGCTTGACGACGGCCTCGAGGCAGTCGTCCACCCCGAGCCCCGTCTTCGCCGACGCCAGCACCATGTGCTCGCAGTCGACGCCGACGTGGTCCTCGAGCTGCTCCCGGACGGCGTCGGGATCGGCGCCGGGGAGGTCGACCTTGTTGATGACGGGGATCATCTCGAGGTCGGCCTCGAGCGCGAGGTAGATGTTCGCCAGCGTCTGCGCCTCGACCCCCTGCGCCGCGTCGACGACGAGGAGCACCCCCTCGCACGCGGACAGCGACCGGCTGACCTCGTAGTTGAAGTCGACGTGGCCGGGGGTGTCGATGAGGTTGAGCTGGTAGGTCTCGCCGTCCTCGGCCTCGTAGTCGAGGCGGACGGTGTTCGCTTTGATCGTGATGCCCCGCTCCCGCTCCAGGTCCATGGAGTCGAGGAACTGGTCCTTCATCTCGCGATCGCTGACCCGCCCCGTGAGTTCCAGCATGCGGTCCGCGAGCGTGGACTTGCCGTGGTCCACGTGGGCGATGATGGCGAAGTTGCGGATGTGCTTCAGGGCCATCGGCGCCGCCTTGTAACACAAGAGGGTTGACCGGTCGGCAGCCCTTCGTTAAAAGGCGCCCCGCTCGTCGGACGACCCCGGCAGCGATGTGGAGACGGACCCCGATGGCGAACCACAAGAGCGCGCTCAAGAGGATGCGCCAGAGCGAGAAGCGGCGGCTGCGGAACCGGTACCACCGGGGCCGCATGCGGACGGCGATCAAGACGTTCCGGACGGCGCTCGACGCCGGCGATCTGGACGCCGCGGCCACGGCGCTGGCGAAGGCCACGAGCCTCATCGAGCGGACGCAGACCAAGGGCGTCATCCACAAGAACACCGCTTCGCGGAAGATTTCCCGCCTCCACGCGGCCCTGAACAAGGCCCGCGCCTAGGAGGCACGCAGCAGCAGCAGAACTCGCGCAGGCGCAGAACGCAGATCACGCCGACGCAGAAGCAGAACCTGGAAGGCCGGAGGGGACGCCCCTCCGGCCTTCTTCGTTCTGTGCAATCCGGCACACGCAAGTTGGAATCTGGCATGCTGTACCCGTTCCTGGGGGCCTGGGACGGAGCCAAGATGGCGTTGGACGGACGAGGCCAGGACGGCTGGTACCACGCGGTCACCGAGGAGTGCCGGGACCTCATCGTGGTCATGGCCCGCCGCCCCGACGGCCGCTTCGGGCTCCGCTGGGTGAGCGGCTCCGTCAAGCAGATGATGGGTATCGACGCGGAGCAGTTCCGCGCGATGGACGACAGCGAGTTCGTCCACCCCGAGGACCTCGAGTACACCCGGGCGATCATCCAGACGTGCGCGGCGGGCCCGCCGGGGACCAAGTCCCCGATGAAGTTCCGGTGCCTGCACGCCGACGGGACGTGGCGGCAGTTCGAGACGATGATCGTCAACCGGCTGGACGACCCCGAGGTCGGGGGGCTGGTGTTCACGTCGACGGACGTCACCGAGCGGCGGCTGTACGACCCCCTGACGGGGCTGCCGAACCGGACGCTCCTGCTCGACCGCGTCGGCCAGCTCCTGGGGCGCCGGCGGCGGGGGCTGCGGAACCGGTTCGCGCTGCTGGTGCTGGGGTTGGATCGCTACCGCGAGACGTTGGACGCCCACGGCCACGCGTCGGCGGACCTGCTCGTCGAGACGACGGCGCGGCGGATCGTGGAGGCGCTCCGGCCGTCGGACACGGTGGCGCGGCTGGAGTCCGACATGATCGCCGTGCTGCTCACCGACCCCGGCGGCCGCGAGCAGCTCTCGGTCATCTGGAACCGCATCCGGCGCTCGGCCGAGCAGCCCGTGTCCCTGGAGGACAGCGACGCGTTCACGCCGATCAGCACCGGGATCGCGGCGGACTCGGACGACTTCGAGGCGGCCGAGGACGTGCTCCAGGCGGCGGTCGCGGCGATGCACCGGAGCCGCATCGCGGGCAGCTCGGCGGAGGTCTTCGACGTCACGATGCTCGACGACGCCAAGGACGCGGTGAAGCTCGAGGTGGAGCTGGCGGGGGCGATCGAGCGGGACGAGCTGGAGCTCCACTACCAGCCGATCGTGCGCCTCAGCAGCGGGGCGATCGCGGGGTACGAGGCGCTGGTCCGGTGGCGGCGTCACGGGGAGCTGGTGCCCCCGTCGAAGTTCGTCCCCGTGGCCGAGCGGAGCGACCTGATCAACGACCTGGGGACGTGGGTGCTGCGGCGGGCGTGCGCGGAGACGGCGCGGCGGGCGGACGCGGGGACGATCTCGGTCAACCTGTCGGCGCGTCAGCTGAGCGACAGGGACCTCCCCGAGCGGGTGGCCGAGGTGCTGGAGCAGACGCGGCTGCGGCCGTCACGCCTGGAGCTGGAGCTGACGGAGACGGCGCTGTCGCGGCAGCCGGAGCTGGCCGCGGAGTGCCTGCGGCGGCTGCGGGAGCTGGGCGTGAAGGTGGCGCTGGACGACTTCGGGACGGGCCACGCGTCGCTGCACCAGCTGCTCCAATACAGCTTCGACACGCTGAAGATCGACCGGTCGTTCGTGACGGGGCTGAGCGAAGGGGGGGAGTCGGCGGCGATCGTGCCGGCGGTGATCGGGATGGCGAAGTCGCTGCAGCTGACGGTGATCGCGGAGGGGATCGAGACACGGGACCAGCTGGCGCGGCTGCAGGGGCTGCGGTGCGGGCTGGGTCAGGGGTTCCACTTCGCGAAGCCGGCGCCGGCGAAGCAGGCGTTCACGATGCGGGCGCCGGCGGGGTGGTCGGTGGAGCACCCGATGGTGACGCCGGGGGGCTGATCAGCGTCCGATGACGTCGGCGACGGCCTGCTCGACGGCCCAGCGGGGGTCGATCCGGAAGCCGCCCTTGAGATCGGACTCGGCCTTGAGCATCCGCATGGACGCGCGCTGGAGCTCGGCGGGGCGGTAGCGGCCGACCTGGTCGCGCCACTTCCAGGTCATGTTGGGGGCGACGCCGGCCTCGCCGAGGGCGACGTCGGACGGCTTGCCCGCGGCGACGCCCCGCTCGACGGCGAGGAGCTGGCGGACGCGGCGGCTGACGAGGGACATCACGGAGTAGGCGCCCTCGCCCTGGGCCCAGAGGAGCTGGAGGTTGTGGAGGGCGGGGTCGAGGCGGCGCTTGCCGACGTTGTCGAGGAGGTCCCAGAGGGCTTCGGCGCGGCGTCCGACGACGGTCTCGGCGAGCTCCTCGCGGGTGATGACGTCGCGCTCGCCGACGAAGAGGGCGGCGTTCCGGAGGCCGTTGGCGATCTGGCCGAGGTCGTTGCCCATGACGGCCTCGAGGAAGTCGGCGCCGCCGCCTTCGAGGCGCTTGCCGAGGGCGGCGGCCTCGCCGTCGATCCAGGTGGCGAGGTTGCGGCCGTAGAGCTTCCGGAACTCGCACCAGCGGCCGGCCTTCTTGAGGCGCTTGGCGAGCTTGCCGCGGCCGTCGAAGACCTTCCGCGCGCCGTCGGCGCCGAGGAGGATGAGGACGGTGGTGGGGGACGGGTTGGCGAGGTAGGCGGCGAGCTTGTCCTGGGCCTCCTTCTTGAGGTCGCCGGCGCCGCGGACGACGAGGACGCGCCGCTTGGCCATCATGGGGAGGTGCTGGGCGGCGCCGGCGATGTCGTCGCCGGTGGCGGCCTTGCCTTCGAAGACCTGGTCGTTGAACCCGCGGGGACCGCCGGCGACGGCGGCCTTGAAGAGGAGGTCGTAGGCCTGGCGGACGAGGTGGGCCTCCTGGCCGAAGAGGAGGTAGACGGGCTTGAGGTCGTCGGCGGCGACGTCCTCGCGGACGGCGGCGAACGGGTCGGGGGAGCCTCGGCGGCGGGCGGCCATGGCGACGGAGCATAGAGGAACGGCCCGCCCCCGGGGTGCCCGGTTGCGGCGGTCTGTGGAATCCTCGGATCCCAACCCGGGAGTCCCCATGTCCATCGACCCCACGTCCTCCGACGCCGTCCTGTCGCCCGAACCCGCCCCGGCCGAAGGGAAGAGGCCGAAGCGGCTGAAGCGGGCGCTGTACGAGGAGGAGCTGGAGCGGCTTCAGATCGAGCTGGTGAAGCTGCAGGCGTGGGTGCAGACGCAGGGGCTGAAGATCGCGGTGATCTTCGAGGGGCGGGACGCGGCCGGGAAGGGCGGGGTGATCAAGCGGATCGCGGAGCGGATGAACCCGCGGCTGGCGCGGATCGTGGCGTTGGGGACGCCGAGCGACCGGGAGAAGACGCAGTGGTACTTCCAGCGCTACGTGCCGCACCTGCCGGCGGCGGGGGAGATCGTGCTGTTCGACCGGTCCTGGTACAACCGCGCCGGCGTGGAGCGGGTGATGGGGTTCTGCACCCCGGCGGAGTACGAGGAGTTCCTCCGCTCGTGCCCGCAGTTCGAGCGGATGATCGTCCGGTCGGGGCTGGTGCTGATCAAGTACTGGTTCTCGGTCAGCGACGACGAGCAGGAGCGCCGGTTCCAGGACCGGATCAGCGACCGCGTGAAGCGTTGGAAGCTGAGCCCGATGGACCTCGAATCGCGGGCGCGGTGGGTGGAGTACAGCCGGGCGAAGGACGTGATACTGGAGAACACGGACATCCCCGAGGCGCCGTGGTGGGTGGTGGCGGCGGACGACAAGCGGCGCGCGCGGCTGAACTGCATCACCCACCTGCTGAGCCGGATCCCCTACGAGGCGCTCCCCCCGCGGGTGATCGAGCTGCCTCCGCGCCAGACGGACCGGGGCTACGTGCGGCCTCCGATGGACTCCCAGCGGTTCGTCCCGGACGAGTACTGAGGTGCCGATGTCCCTCGCCCGCCTGATCGCAGCCCTGTCCCTGACCCTGGCCCTCGCGGGCTGCCCGGACGACGACGGCGTGCTCTTCAACCCGGACGTCTTCGACAACCCGCTCGA
>CAYFOA010000176.1:0-16614 GCA_964344575.1 uncultured Rickettsiales bacterium
CAGACGACGACGACGTCGCGGACGACGACGACGTCGCAGACGATGACGATGTCGCAGACGACGACGACGTCGCGGACGACGACGACGTCGCGGACGACGATGACGTGGCCGATGACGACGACGTCGCAGACGACGACGACGTCGCAGACGACGACGACACGGCCGACGACGACGACACGGCCGACGACGACGACGCGGCGGACGACGACGACGCGGCGGACGACGACGACAGCGCCGAGCCCAACCAGGTCGGGGACTTCAGCCTCCTCGACGTCAACCCCACCAGCTCCACCTACACCAACCCGGTGTCCCCCCGCGACTACCTCGAACAGGTCAGCGGCTGGTACTTCGGGCACGCCACCTGAAGCTACTGCAGTAGCCAGTTTGGCTACCTTCAGGACCTCCAGGACGAGCTCGACGCCGACTACCCCGCCCTCGACATCCAGATCCTCGGGATCAACGAGACCGGCTTCGAGGCGGGCAACGCGTCCATCTGCAACGGCCGCGACCTCCCCTGGCTGCAGGACACCGTCGCGCAGAACGTGTGGGGGACGTGGGCGCCGGTCTACCGGGACGTCTGGGTCGTCGACGCCGACAACGTCCTGTACGGCGCCTACAACCTGACGAGCAACAGCCTCGCCGTCCCCGCCAACTACGACGCGCTCAAGGCGATGTTCCTCGCCGCCGCCGGGGGGCCCTGACCGCCGGGGGCCTCATGGCGCAGCGAACCACCGTCACCTGGGACGCCAACGAGGCCTGCGCCGACGTCGCGTACCGGCTCAACGAGATCATCTCGATCTACCCGATCACCCCCGCCTCGCCGATGGGCGAGCACGCCGACGCGTGGGCCGCCCGGGGCCGCCCGAACCTCTGGGGCGCCGTCCCCGAGGTCATCGAGATGCAGTCCGAGGGGGGCGCCGCGGGGGCGGTCCACGGGGCGCTCCAGGCGGGCGCGCTGACGACCACCTTCACCGCGTCCCAGGGCCTCCTCCTGATGGTCCCCAACCTCTACAAGATCGCCGGTGAGCTCACCCCCGCCGTCGTCCACGTCGCCGCCCGGACCCTCGCCACGCACGCCCTCTCCATCTTCGGGGACCACTCCGACGTCTACGCCGCCCGCCAGACGGGCTTCGCCATGCTCTGCGCCGGCTCCGTCCAGGAGGCGCACGACTTCGCGCTGGTGTCCCAGGCCGCCTCGCTCCGCAGCCGCATCCCGTTCGTCCACTTCTTCGACGGCTTCCGGACCTCCCACGAGGTCGCCCGCGCCGATCGCCTCCCCGACGACGTCCTCCACGCCCTCGTCGACCCTGACGCCGTCGCCGCCCACCGCCGCCGGGCGCTGACCCCCGACCGCCCCGTCGCCCGCGGGACGGCCCAGAACCCCGACGTCTTCTTCCAGGCCCGCGAGGCCATCAACCCGTTCTACGACGCCTGTGCGGGGATCGTCGCCGCGACCCTGGAGCAGCTCGCCGTCCAGACCGGCCGCCGCTACCGGCTGTTCGACTACGCCGGCCACCCCCAGGCCGAGCGCGTCCTCGTCCTCATGGGCTCCGGCGCCGAGGCCGTCCACGAGACCGTCGAGTGGCTGGTCGGACGCGGCGAGAAGGTGGGCGTGGTCAAGGTCCGCCTCTTCCGCCCCTTCGACGTCGCCGCCTTCGTCGCCGCCCTCCCCCCGACCGCCCGCGCCGTCGCCGTCCTCGACCGCGCCAAGGAGCCCGGCGCGACCGGCGAGCCGCTCTACCTCGACGTCGTCACCGCCCTGCACGAGGCGTCGATGGCGGGGACCTCACCGCTCCCCCCCGGCGCCGCCGTCGTCGGCGGCCGCTACGGCCTGTCCGGCAAGGAGTTCAACCCCGCGATGATCCGCGGCATCTTCGAGGAGCTCGACCGGGAGCGCCCCCGGAACCACTTCACCGTCGGCATCGACGACGACGTCGCCGGCACGTCGCTGAACTGGGACCCCGCCTTCGATCTCGAGCCCGACGACGTCATGCGCGCCGTCTTCTACGGCCTCGGCAGCGACGGCACCGTCGGCGCGAACCGCAACTCCATCAAGATCATCGGCGAGCAGACCGACCACTTCGCCCAGGGCTACTTCGTCTACGACTCCAAGAAGTCCGGCGCGGTGACCGTCTCCCACCTCCGGTTCGGCCCCCGCCCCATCCGGTCCACCTACCTCGTCGGCCGGGCCCGCTTCGTCGGGTGCCACCAGTGGGGGTTCCTCCAGCGCTTCCCGATCCTCGACGTCGCGGCCGACGGCGCCGTCTTCCTGCTGAACTCCCCGCACGGACCCGACGACGTGTGGGACCACCTCCCCCGCGAGGTCCAGGCCGCGATCCTCGACAAGGGGCTCCGCTTCTACGTCATCGACGCCTACGCCGTCGCCCGCGACTTCCACATGGGGCGCCGCATCAACACGGTGATGCAGACCTGCTTCTTCGCCATCTCCGGCGTGCTCCCCCGCGACCGCGCGATCGGCCACATCAAGGAGGCCATCGAAGGCACGTACGGGCACAAGGGGGAGGAGATCGTGGAGATGAACTTCGCTGCGGTCGACGCCGCCCTCGCCCACCTCCACGAGGTCGACGTCCCCGCCGAGGTCACCGCCACGGCCGGCCGCCCGCCGATCGTCCCCCCCGAGGCGCCCGAGTTCGTCCAGCGGGTCACCGCGACGCTCCTCGCGGGCCGGGGCGACCAGCTCCCCGTGAGCGCCTTCCCCGTGGACGGCACCTGGCCGACCGGCACCTCGAAGTGGGAGAAGCGGGCGATCGCGCAGGAGATCCCCATCTGGGACGCGCCGCTCTGCATCCAGTGCAACCGGTGCGTGGCCATCTGCCCCCACAGCGCCATCCGCGCCAAGGTGGCCCCCCCGGAGGCCTTTGCGGGGGCCCCCGAGGGGTTCCGCACGGTGCCGTTCCGGGGCCGCGAGTACGAGGGCCAGCTCTACGCGCTGCAGGTCGCTCCCGAGGACTGCACCGGCTGCACCCTCTGCGTCGCCGTCTGCCCCGCCGTGGACAAGGCCGACCCGGACCACCGTTCGCTGGACATGGAGCCCCTCGCGGGCCACCTCGAGCGCGAGCGGGAGGCGTTCGCGTTCTTCGAGGGGCTCCCCGAGGTCGACCGCACCACGGTCAAGCTCCGGAGCCGCGACGGCCACTTCCTGCGGCCCCTGTTCGAATACAGCGGCGCCTGCGCGGGCTGCGGCGAGACCCCCTACCTCCGGCTCCTCACCCAGCTGTTCGGGGACCGGCTGCTCATCGCCAACGCCACCGGGTGCAGCTCGATCTTCGGCGGCAACCTCCCCACGAACCCCTACACGACCGACGAGCACGGCCGCGGGCCGGCGTGGTCCAACTCGCTGTTCGAGGACAACGCGGAGTTCGGCCTCGGCTTCCGGCTCGCCATCGACCAGGCCACCGCCCGGGCGCGGACGCTGCTGGCGCGGCTCGCCGGCGACCTCGGAGACCTCGCCGTGGCCCTCGCGGAGGCCGAGATGACCGACGAGGCGGGCATCGCGGCGCAGCGGGCGCGGGTCGACGCGCTGCGGGAGCGGCTCGCCGGGATCGACCGCCCCGAGGCGACGGAGCTGGCCGAGCTGGCGGACTACCTCGTCCGGAAGAGCGTCTGGATCGTCGGCGGCGACGGCTGGGCCTACGACATCGGCTACGGCGGGCTCGACCACGCCCTCGCCTCGGGCCGCGACGTCAACATCCTCGTCCTCGACACCGAGGGCTACAGCAACACCGGCGGGCAGGCGTCGAAGGCGACCCCGCTGGGCGCCGTGGCCAAGTTCGCGGCGGACGGCAAGGGCGTCCCGAAGAAGGACCTGGGGATGCTCGCGATGGCCTACGGCAACGTCTACGTGGCCCAGGTAGCGATGGGGGCGAAGGACACCCAGACCTTCAAGGCGCTCGTCGAGGCGGAGTCCTGGCCGGGGCCGTCGCTCGTGATCGCCTACTCCCACTGCATCGAGCACGGCTACGACCTCGCCGACGCGATCGCCCAGCAGGAGAAGGCGGTCCAGTCGGGGTACTGGCCGCTGTACCGCTTCGACCCCCGCAACCCCGACGCGGGCCGGCCCCGGCTGAAGCTCGACTCGGCCGCGCCGGCGATCCCGCTGCGGGAGTTCGCCGCTGCCGAGGGCCGCTTCGGGAGGCTCGCGAAGTCCCACCCGGAGCGGGCGGAGCGGCTGATGGAGGAGGCGGAGGAGTTCGTCCGGCGGCGCTTCGAGGGCTACCGGGTGCGCTCGCAGCAGCGCCCCGCCGGCTCCGACGAGGCCTGAGCCCGCCCCCGCCTAGAAGACGACGCCGGCGCCGATCCAGACGCCCGCGACGAGGTCGCGGACCTCGACCGCGGCGCCGTCCCGCTCGGCGAGCCAGTGCGTCGCGCGGAGGTCGAAGGCGGCGCGAATGAGGAGCGGCTGGACGGGCCGGATGACCGCGCCGACCTCGACGCCGTAGTCGTTCAGCCCGCCCGCGCCGCCGAGCAGCCCGCCGACGCCGAAGCGGCCCTCGATCCCGATCAGGCGGCCGGGCTCGACCCGCACGCCGACGCCGCCGCCGAGCTGGCTCCCGGCGAACGAGAAGGAGGTCGCCTCCGTCTCGGAGACGTTCTCGTACACCGTCCAGCTCCGCAGGCCGTAGCCGACGTCCGCCAGCAGGTGCAGCTTCGTCAGCCCTGTCAGCAAGGGGACGCGGAAGACCACGTTGAAGTCGAGCCGGTGCGACGGCCGGCTGCCGCTGGCGACGTCCCAGTGGCCCACCGGCTCCGCCGCCCCGAGGTCGTAGCGGAGCCGCGCCCCGAGGAGCCAGCCGGCGAAGAAGTACTCCGCCCGGAGCGAGCCGCCGCCCCCGAAGCCGGCGCCGCTGAACGCCCACCACCCCGGCCGCGCCTCCTCGCCCGCCTCGCAGCCTTCGCCGCCGCTGCACGGCGTGTGGCTGTAGCCGCGCCCCCCGAGGAGCCCGCCGAGCAGGACGTAGCCGTCGCCGAACGCGCCGTAGTCCTTCCCCACGGTGACCGTGGAGGTCGCCTTGACCTGGCCGCCGTTGCCGTTGCCGCCGGTGTTCAGCTGGTCCTTGAGGCGGTCCGCGAGATCCGTCGCCTCGGGCGCGCGGGACAGGTTCGCGGTGAGGTCGAGGTAGGTCTGCAGCCACGACTCCGCCCGCCGCAGCTCCCCCTTCCCCTCGTACGCCAGCGCCTTGACGACCATCGCCGTGTACAGCGCCGGGTTCAGCCGGAGCGCCGAGTCGGCCGACGAGATCGCCTTGTCCCACTCGCCCTTCTCCAGCTCCGCCCACGCGAAGTCGAGCTGGCGGGCGGCCTCGGACTCGAGCGCCCCCTGGGCGAACGCCGGCGCCGCGGCGACCAGCAGCAGCCCGGCGACGACCAGCCCGGTGAGGCCCGCGCGGCGGCGTGACCGGCGCAGGGCGAGGCCGCCCAGGAGCAGGAAGCCGAGCGCCCACGGCGCCGCCCCGCCGCCCCCGCCGAGGTCGCTCCGGCAGCTGCTGCAGCCGGCCGCGATCTCGGGCCGGTCCCAGCCCTCGTTGTCCACGATCCCGGGCGGGTCGAGCTCGTCCACCACGTCGTCGTCGTCGTCCGTCGCGTCGTCGTCGTCCCCGCTGTCGTCGTCGTCCCCCTCGATGCAGTCGGCGTCGTCGAGGTCGACGTCCCCGTCGCAGTCGTTGTCGGCCTCGTCGTCGCAGACCTCGTCCGCCCCCGGGTTGACGTCCCCGTCGGCGTCGTCGCAGTCCAGCTCGTCCTCCTCGAACGCCTCGACGCAGTCCGCCCGGTCGCCGTCCACGTACCCGTCCTCGTCCGCGTCCTCGGGGATCACGCCGTCGCAGTCGGTGTCGAGCCCGTCGCAGACCTCCTCGGCGGCCGGGTTGCCGTCGTACTCGGGGTAGACCGTGTCGTCGTTGTCGTCGCAGTCCAGCGGCGATCCGTACGTCGTCTCGCAGTCGTCCGTCGCCGCCCAGACGCCGTCCCCGTCGAGGTCGAAGCCGTCGTCGGTCAGCCCGTCGCAGTCGTCGTCGAGGTCGTTGCAGAGCTCGTCCGCCTCCGGGGAGACGTTCGGGTTGCTGTCGTCGCAGTCCGTGTCCGCGCCGCCGTACGTGTCGAGGCAGTCGGCCACGAACCGGTCGAACGAGCCGTCCCCGTCGAGGTCGAAGATCTCGTCGACCGCGCCGTCGCAGTCGTCGTCCACGGCGTTGCACAGCTCGTCCGCGCCGGGGCTGACGTCGGCGTCGCCGTCGTCGCAGTCGAGCCCCTCGGGGCAGGCCGTCGCGTCGGTGTAGCCGTCGCCGTCGAAGTCGAAGTCCTCGTCGATCGCGAAGTCGCAGTCCTGGTCGACGCCGTCGCAGATCTCCAGGGCGCCGAGGTAGATGGACGCGTCGTCGTCGTTGCAGTCGCCGTCGCAGGTCGTGAAGCCGTCCCCGTCGTCGTCGGTGTCCTCGTCGATCTCGCCGTTGCAGTTGTCGTCGATGCCGTTGGTGCAGTCCTCGAAGTTGAAGGGGAACACCGCCGCGTCCGCGTCGTCGCAGTCGGTGTCGGCGTAGGCGGCCGCGCAGTCCTCCACGGAGCCGTCCACCCAGCCGTCGTCGTCGAGGTCGAAGCCGTCGTCCACGAAGTTGTTGCAGTCGTCGTCCAGCGCGTTGCACGTCTCCGCCTGGTCGGGGAAGACGTCCGCGTTGGTGTCGTCGCAGTCGAGCGCCGTCTCGTAGACCGCCTCGCACGCCGCCTCGTCCTGGTCGACGTACCCGTCGCCGTCGGCGTCGAAGTCCTCGTCGACCGCGCCGTCGCAGTCGTCGTCGACCACGTTGCAGATCTCGGCCGCGCCGGGCAGCACCGCGTTGTCGCCGTCGTCGCAGTCGCCGCCGCCCGCGGGCGTGCCCACGTGGTCCGCCTCGGGGGTCTCGCACTCGACGTAGCCGTCGAGGTCGTTGTCCACCTCGTCCGGCGGGACGGCGCCGTTGCAGTCGTTGTCCAACCCGTCGCACAGCTCGGGGGCGGCGGGGAAGACGTCGTCGAGCGCGTCGTCGCAGTCGGCGTCCGTCCCGTAGTTGGCCGCGCAGCCGCCGTCCGCGGCGTCGAAGAAGCCGTCCGCGTCGACGTCGAAGTCCTCGTCGATGTCGCCGTCGCAGTCGTCGTCGGCCACGTTGCAGACCTCCGTCGCGCCCGGGAACGTCCCCGGCGCGACGTCGTCGCAGTCCACGTCGGCGTAGGCCGCGTCGCAGCCGTCCCCGGCGAAGAAGCCGTCCGCGTCGAGGTCGAAGTCCTCGTCCACCGACCCGTCGCAGTCCTGGTCGAACGTGTCGCAGAGCTCGTCGGCGCCGGGGAAGGTGGCGTCGTCGTTGTCGTTGCAGTCCAGCGACGCGTAGGTCGCCGCGCAGCCGGCGTCGAGCTCGTCGAAGAACCCGTCGAGGTCGAAGTCGAAGTCCTCGTCGAGCTCGCCGTCGCAGTCGTCGTCGAGCAGGTTGCAGGCCTCCGTGGCGCCGGGGAAGACGTTGGGGTCGTCGTCGTCGCAGTCGCCGCCGCAGGTCGTCACCCCGTCGCCGTCGCCGTCCTCGTCGATGTCGATGTCGCCGTCGCAGTTGTCGTCGATGCCGTTGGTGCAGTCCTCGATCTGCAGCGGGTTGACCTCCGCCTCGCCGTCGTCGCAGTCGAGCTGGGTGTCGCCGTAGACGCCCGCGCACTCGACCTCCTCGAAGGCGCCGTCGAGGTCGAGGTCGAAGTCCTCGTCGATGGAGCCGTCGCAGTCGTCGTCCTCGGCGTTGCAGAGCTCGTCCGCGCCGGGGTTGACGGCGACGTCGCCGTCGTCGCAGTCCGCGTCCTCGCCGTACGTGGACGCGCAGAAGGCGTCGTCGCCGTCGAAGTAGCTGTCGCCGTCGGCGTCGAAGCCGTTGTCCACGGCGCCGTCGCAGTCGTCGTCCTCGGCGTTGCACAGCTCCGTCGCGCCGACGTACTGGGCGGGATCGGCGTCGTCGCAGTCGCCGTCGGCGCACTCGTTGAAGCCGTCGCCGTCGCCGTCGGTCTCGTCGCCGGGGATGGCCCCGTCGCAGTCGTTGTCGAGGCCGTCGCAGAGCTCGGCCGCGCCCGGGTAGACGGTGTCGTCGCCGTCCGCGCAGTCGGCGCTCTCGCCGTACGTCGCCGCGCAGTCCTGGTCGTCGCCGTCGTAGTAGCCGTCGAGGTCGACGTCGTAGTCCTCGTCGACGTCGAGGTCGCAGTCGTTGTCGACGGCGTCGCAGAGCTCGGCGGCGCCGTCGTAGACCGTCTCCTCGTTGTCGTCGCAGTCGGTGTCCGCGTACGTGTTCTCGCACCCCTCGTCGGCCGCGTCGAAGTAGCCGTCGAGGTCGGCGTCGAAGTCCTCGTCGATGTCGCCGTCGCAGTCCTGGTCGACCGCGTCGCAGATCTCGTCGGTGAAGGGCGCGATCGCGGGGTCGGCGTCGTTGCAGTCGGCCTGCTCGCCGTAGGCGGTCACGCAGTCCGGCTCGGCGGCGTCGAAGAAGCCGTCTCCGTCGGCGTCGAAGCCGTCGTCCACGGTCGCGTTGCAGTCGTTGTCGAGCCCGTCGCAGACCTCGGTGGCGTCCGGGTTGATGGCGGCGTCGTTGTCGGCGCAGTCCTGGCCCGTCTCGCACGCGATGACGTCGAAGTAGCCGTCGCCGTCGGCGTCGAACCCCTCGTCCGTGGTCCCGTCGCAGTCGTTGTCGGCGAGGTCGCAGAGCTCGGACGCGCCCGGGTAGGTGACCTGGGCGGCGTCGTCGCAGTCGCCCTCGCACTCGAAGTAGCCGTCCTCGTCGTCGTCGACCTCGCCGTCGGGCTGGCCGTCGGGGATCACGCCGTCGCAGTCGTCGTCGGCGCCGTTGCAGACCTCGGACGCGCCCGGGTTCTGGGTCGCGTCCTCGTCGTCGCAGTCATCGCCGAAGCTGCAGGCGACCTCGTCCCAGTAGCCGTCGCCGTCGGCGTCGAACCCCTCGTCGGTGGTCCCGTCGCAGTCGTCGTCCTCGGCGTTGCAGACCTCGGTCGCGCCGGGGAACTGGTCGGGGTCGCCGTCGTCGCAGTCGTCGCCGAAGCTGCAGTCGACCGCGTCCCAGTAGCCGTCGGCGTCGGCGTCGAAGCCCTCGTCGATGGTCGCGTCGCAGTCGTTGTCGATGGCGTCGCAGACCTCGGTGGCGTCGGGGTTGACGGCCGCGTCGGTATCGTCGCAGTCGGTCCCGAAGCCGCAGAGGCTGTCGTCGAAGAAGGTGTCGCCGTCGACGTCGTAGTCCTCGTCGACGGCCACGTCGCAGTCGTCGTCGACGCCGTTGCAGGCCTCGGGCGCGCCCGGGTAGACGCTGGCGTTGCTGTCGTTGCAGTCGACGTCGGCGTAGTACGAGTCGCAGCCCGCCCCGGCGAAGAAGTTGTCGGAGTCGTTGTCGAACCCGTCGTCGACGGTGCCGTCGCAGTCGTTGTCGATCTGGTCGCAGATCTCCGTGTTGCCCGGGAACGCGGTCGCCTCGCTGTCGTCGCAGTCGTTGCCGCCGGAGATGTCGGGGGCGCCGTTGTTCACGAACGGGTCGCAGGTGAGGAACTCGTCGCCGTCGCCGTCCGTCTCGCCGGCGCCGTCGCAGTCGTTGTCCCAGCCGTCGCAGACCTCGTCCGCGCCGGGGTTGACGGCCGCGACCGTGTCGTTGCAGTCGTCGCCGCCGACGACCGACAGCGGCGGGTTGGCGTCCCCGTCGAGGGTGCAGTCGATGTAGCCGTCGCCGTCGCTGTCCTGCTCGGTGCCGGCGATGTTGCCGTCGCAGTTGCTGTCCTTGCCGTCGCAGATCTCGGGGGCGCCGGTGTAGACGTTCTCGTCGTTGTCGTCGCAGTCGCCGGCGCAGGTCGTCTCGCCGTCGCCGTCGTTGTCGAGATCCTCGTCGATGACGCCGTCGCAGTCGTTGTCGATGCCGTCGCAGACCTCGGCCGCCCCGGGGTTGGCGTTGACCTCGCCGTCGTCGCAGTCGTCGCCGCCGAAGAGCGGGTTGCCCCAGGTCTCGTAGGGGGCGCAGACGTAGTAGTCGTCGCTGTCGGCGTCGAGCTCGTTCGGCTCGCCGACGCCCGTCCCCAGGCCGCCCGAGCAGTTGGTGTCGTAGCCGTCGCAGGCCTCGGACGCGCCGGGGTTCACCTGGCTGACGGTGTCGAGGCAGTCGCCGGCGCAGATGCGGTAGCTGTCGGCGTCGGCGTCGGCCTCGTTCGAGGGGACGACGTTGTCGCAGTTGTCGTCGATCCCGTTGCACTGCTCGGTCGCGCCGGGGTTGATGGTGCTGACGCTGTCGTTGCAGTCGTCGCCGAAGCTGCAGAGGTCCTCGTCGAAGTAGTTGTCGTTGTCGACGTCGAAGTCCTCGTCCACCGCGCCGTCGCAGTCGTCGTCCACCGTGTTGCACGCCTCGGACGCGCCGGGGTTGACCGTCGTGCTGGTGTCGTCGCAGTCGAGGCTCCCGCTGGGGAGGTTGTCCGCGCACTCCGAGATGTCCTGGTCGGGGTACGTGTCGCCGTCGAGGTCGAAGTCCTCGTCGACGGCGACGTCGCAGTCGTTGTCCTGGCCGTCGCAGGACTCGCTGTTGGTGGGGAAGTTGAACGAGTCGGTGTCGTCGCAGTCGTCGTCGGGGTTGCCGTAGACGCCGTCGGGGCCGCACTCGGTGACGCCGTCGCCGTCCGCGTCCCAGCCCTCGTCGATCCCGCCGTCGCAGTCGTTGTCCTGGGCGTCGCAGGTCTCGCTGTTGCCGGGGTAGTTCAGCGGATCGGTGTCGTCGCAGTCGCCGGCGCAGGTCGTGACGCCGTCGCCGTCGGCGTCGAACCCCTCGTCGACCGTGCCGTCGCAGTCGTTGTCCTGGAGGTCGCAGACCTCGGTGTTGCCGGGGTAGTTGAGGGCGTCCTCGTCGTCGCAGTCGGTCGCCGCGGTGACGCCGTCGTTGTCGTAGTCGGCGCACGTCGCGCACGACTCGACGCGGGTGGACCAGGTGTTCTGGATGTTGCTCGGGGTGAGCGTCGTGGGGAGGCCGCCGCCGCTGATCGCGCCGTAGGTGAGGCGCTCGTAGGTGCCGAACGTGACGGTCGGGTTCGGCGGCATGCCGAGGTTCCAGCCCCGGGCGTGGCTGCCCGCGCCGAACCCCACGGCGAGCACCACGAAGCCGTCGCTGGGGACGATGTCGTAGTCGAAGGTCCCCGACTCGATCCATTTCAGCGGGTCCGTCCCCTGGATCTCGACCGGGTGGCTCGCCTGGAGGGTGAAGGGGCCGGTCTCGCTGGCGCCGGTGTAGATGCCGAACGTCACGGTCTCGTCGGCGGTGGGGTCGATCTCGACGGCGAACTGCTCGATGCGGGTGGCGGAGGAGACCGAGAAGACGGACCCCTGGTGGTAGTACGCGATGCTGCAGCAGGTGGTGGTGCCGTCGATCTCGTCGGCGTCGGTGTCCAGCGTGTTGAGGTGCTGGGGGGTGACGTAGCTCCCCCACGGGCCGGTGAAGCTCGTGGTCGTGGGGAGGGAGCTGGTGTTCTTGTAGTACATCCCCAGCGTCTCGCCCCAGGACGGGTCCGCGGGGAGGTTGTTCGGGGACGACAGGGTCCACCGCCAGTACCCGGTGGCCGAGTTGCCGAGGTAGCCGACCCAGTACTTGTTGCCCGCCGTCAGCTGGACCTGCACGTCCTCGGCCTTCAGCCATTGGTCGACGTTGTTCGAGTCGTACGTGGTGGTCGTGGTCCCGCTCGAAACCAGCGTCCACGTCGAGCTGCACGACGGCCCCGTGCCGGGACACTCGTAGACGGCCCACTGGACCGAGCTCGACGAGTTGACGCGGTAGCGCTGGTCGAACCCCAGGAGCACCGAGTCGGTGTCCACCGAGTAGACGTTGCCGCGCATGTAGTTGCCGGTGTACGGCCCCGAGTAGCCGCCGCCGGTGGGGGGCTCGACGTCGATCGGCTCACCCGCCGCGGTGCGGAAGCGCATGTGGAAGTCGACCGACCAGCCGTAGAGCGTGTCGTTGTCGCCGTCGAGGGAGCCCGGGAAGATGGCGTACGTCGACTGGAGCATCGTGCCGAAGGGGAGCTCCTCGGGCGCGAGGCTGGCGTAGTGGACGCTGGTCGCGCCGCTGCTCCAGCAGGCGACGACGCTGTAGTACTTGCCCGCCTCCATCTCGGCGTACAGCGGGGGCCCGTTCTCCCATCCGAACGCGGCGTTGGAGACCGTGCCGGTCTTGGTCGTGGTCGCGCTGTCGATGCGGTCCCAGCCGAGGTTGCTGTTCGCCGTGTTCTCGTAGACGTAGTAGGTGATCGTCTTGCCGAGCGAGTTCTTCAGCGACATGTCGAAGTGAAGGACCGACGTCGGGAGATCGACCTGGAGGCGACCGCCGAAGCAGTAGCTGTTCCAGTTGCCGGTGCTGGTGACGCCTCCGACCTCGTGGACGTTCTCGGCGTGCGCGGGCGAACAGACGAGCAGCAGGCCGAGGGCGGCCGCCGCGGTGATGATTCTCTGCATGGACTCCAACCCGGAAGAGGTCCCAGGCGCGGAGTATAGACGCCCGATCAGTCCCGGTCGTAGGGGACGACCTCGACCCGGTCTTCGCCGAAGATCTCGTGCAAGGCGTGCAGCAGCGTGACCCCCTCGCCGACGTCGGCGTCGGCGGTGCCGACGATGGTGATGACGAGATCCCCGGGGAAGAACGCGGCGGCGGCCGCGCCGTTGACGTCTTCGAGGGTCGCCGCCTCGACGTGCGGCAGCAGCGACAGCGGGTCGTAGCCGGTGAGCCGGCGGGTCGTCTCGTAGGACAGCTTCTTGGACGGCGTGTCCCGGTAGAAGGCCGCCGAGTTGAGGATCGAGCCCTTCGCGTAGGCGAGCTCGTCGGCGGTGATGCCCTCGGCCTGGAGCGACTCGTACATCTCGAGGACGAGCTTCAGGCAGGGGACGGCGTCCTTGACCGCGGGGAACACCCACATCGAGTAGGCGCTGACGTCCTTGCGGTGGCGGGGCCAGGAGTAGGCGCCGTAGGACCAGCCCCGCTTCTCGCGGACCTCGGACATCAGCCGGGCGCCGAAGCCGCCCGCGCCGTAGGCCTCGTTGGCGACCCACGCGCGGGCGTAGGCCTCACCCTCGGGGCGGTCGAAGAAGTGACCCAGGTACATCTGCGTCTGGGTCCGGTCGGGCTTGTCGACGAAGACGACCCGGCGCCCCTCGACGACGGGGACGCCCATCATCGCGGTCGGCTTCGGATCGCCCTCGAGCTTGCCCGCGATCTTGGCGAGGTCGCCGCCGGCGCCGGCGTCGAAGTCGCCGAGCAGGGCGAGGATGGCGCCCTGGCTCGTGAACCACGTGCCGTAGTGGAGGCGGGCGTCCTCCAGGGTGATCGCGTCGAGGGTCGCCTCGGTGCCGAGGACGGGCCTGCCGTAGCGGTTCTCCGCGCCGTACAGCGCCTCCGCGTAGAACTTCCGGGCGAGGCTCCGGTCGTCGTTCCGGGCGTCGACGATGGACGCCTTGATCTCCTCCACGAGGGCGTCGAACTCGTCCTCGTCGAAGGCGGGGAACTCGAACGCCTCGGACAGCAGCGTCGCCACCGCGGGCCAGTTCTCGGACAGGACGGAGCCGCTGATGGTGACGTTGTCGGCGCCGACGCCGGCGGAGATCGAGGCGCCGAGCCCCTCGAGGGTCCGCTCGAAGGCGTCCCGGTCGCGGTCCTGGGTGCCGCGGAGGAGCAGCTCAGCGGTGACGTTGGCGAGGCCGAGCTTGTCGTCGGGGTCCACGCCGCTGCCGTAGGGGACGATGAGCGTGAACCAGACCATCGGGAGGCTGGGGTCGTAGGCCATGAGCCGGGTCCAGCCCATGGTCTCGCGCTCGCTGACGGTGCCCGCCTCGTAGCCGGGGGGGCCCTCCAGGGGCCGGTCGACGACCGAGGCGAGCTCGCCGTCGGACTTCTCCACGGCGGGGAGGTCCTTCTCCTTCCACCGCGCGATCTTCGGCCCGTCCTTGGGGTGGCCGACGACGACGCTGCGGCGGGCGGGGACGAAGTACGTCGAGACGACCCGCTGGACGTCCTCGGCGGTCACGTCGCGGACCGCGTCGAAGCGCCCCTTGCCCTTCGTCCAGTCCCCCATGGCGACCTCGTAGAAGCCGATGAAGCCGGCGCGGCCGCCGTTGCTGAGGAGCTGCTCGTACTGGTAGCTGAGGTACTGCGCGCGGGCCCGCTCGAGCTCCTCGGTGGAGACGGGGTGGGCGGCGAGGTCGGCGAGCTCGCGGTCGAGGATGGCGAGCCCGGCGTCGGCGGCCTTCTTCTCGCGCATGCTGATCGAGAACTCGTAGAGCGCCTCGTGCTGGAAGGGGGGGAGCCACCCCTCGGCGGAGTTGGCCCAGCCGGTGTCGATGAAGCGGCGCTGGAGACGCGAGCTGGCGCCGGCGGTGAGGATGGAGTCGAGGACGGCGAGGGCGGGCCGGTCCTCGTGGTTGATGTGCGGGACCTTGTAGCCGACCAGCGCGACCTCGGACTGCATCTCGAGGTCCATGTCCTTGCGGCGGGGCTCGGTCTGCTCGGCCTCGTCCCCGTGCTCCAGCCGGTTGAGCGAGGACGCGGGGATGTCCTTGTAGGCGGCCTCGATGGTGGCGAGGGCCTCGTCCGGGTCGAAGCCGCCGACGAGGACGACGGTGGCGTTGTTGGGGGCGTAGTAGTCCTTGTAGAAGGCGTTGCAGTCCTCGACGGTGTAGTCGGCGATGTCCTCGGCCCAGCCGATGGTGGGCCAGTGGTACCGGTTGGTCTCGAAGGCGAGCGCCCAGAGCTGCTCGTTCATGGCGCCTTCGGGGGAGTTGTCGACCCGGAAGCGGCGCTCGTTCTGGACGACCTCCTGCTCGGCCGCGAGCTGGTCGGCGTCGATGACGAGGCCGTCCATGCGGGTGGCCTCGAGGTCGACGATCATGCCCAGCTGCGACTTCGGCAGGGACACGTGGTAGGCGGTGATGTCGAGCCACGTCCAGGCGTTGAGGTCTGGCCCCCCGGCGGCCTCGATGGTCTTGGAGAAGTGGACGTCGTCGTACTTGTCGGTCCGCTTGAACATCATGTGTTCGAAGAGGTGGGCGAGCCCGGTCTTGCCCTCGACCTCGTCGGAGGAGCCGACGTCGAAGTAGGTGTGGTACGCGATGGTGTCGGACGACGGATCCCGGACGAGGAGGACCTCGAGCTGGTTGGTCGTCAGGACGTAGCGGTCGACCTTCAGATCGCCGAAGAAGTCGGTGGTTCCGACGTGCTCGAACATGCTGGGGGGCTTCTCCTGGGGGGTGACCTCCTCGACCGGCTCGGCGCCCTTCTTCTTCTTCTTCTTCTTCCGCTTGGCGTCGGCCGCCGCGGGGACGAGCAGGACGGCGGACAGCAGCAGCAGCAGGAACAACGGATGGCGCATGGGGACTCCGATCGAGGAGGGCACCATCTAGAGGACCGGTCGGCTCATTGCAACCGGTCGAGTTCCGCGAGGGCGAGGGCGCGGACTCCATCGCGGCGCGGCTCATCCTCGAAACCTCGATCCGCCGGTTCGAGACTTCAAGTTTGCGCCCGATCCGTCGTCGTCGCGGGTGTGGTCATGTGGTCAACCCGGAGGGTTGTCCAAAGGCGGGGGGCAGGTCGGAGCGGAGCGGAGAGCTGTCCCCGGGCTGGCATGTCCACGCCCTCCGACGGCGCTCGGGAGGCTCCTCGCGGCCGGTGCCCCTGATGGACGATGGCCGGGGTGATGGGTCCGACCGGCGGGCGCCGGCCGGGCCCGTGGACAACTCTGCGAGTTGACCACACCCCGTTGGAAAACCTGCGGTTTCCCACATCGACCACAGTCCCCACGACGACGATGAAACCGGTTGATTCTGTACGTATGTTCAGTATCGTTCGGGCATGGAATCACATGATGTTTCGGATGCCCGGCTCGTCGAGCTGGAGGAGACCATCGTCGACACGACCGCCGCCATGTCGGCGCTGACGAGGAAGTTCCTCGACGCGCTGCGGGAGTTCGACATCGGCGAGGGGTGGGGGGCGCAGGGGGCGCGGTCGTGCGTGCAGTGGCTGAGCTGGCGCGTCGGCATCACCGTGGGGACCGCTCGAGAGCAGGTGCGCGTGGCGCGGGCGCTCGGCGAGCTGCCGGCGATCGACGCGGCGCTGCACGACGGGCGGCTGTCGTACTCGAAGGTGCGGGCGATGACGCGGGTGGCGACGCCCGAGAACGAGGAGGAGCTGCTCGGGCTGGCGGAGCTGTCGACGGCGTCGCAGCTGGAGCGGATCTGCCGCGGGTACCGGCAGTGCGTGCGGGAGATCGATGGGTACGAGCCGCGCCCCAAGGAGCGGCACGTGACGTGGCGGTGGGAGGAGGGCGGCCTGCGCGTGAGCGGCTGGTTCCCCGCCGAGGAGGGCGAGCTGATCCGGCAGGCGATGCTCGCGGTGCAGGACTCCCTCCGCAAGGAAGCCCGCGCGCGAGGCGAGGACGAAGACGACGCGGAAGGCGCTTCCGCGGAGGCGTCTTCCGACCTCACCGAGGGCGCTTCCGCAGAGACGTCCGGCGATCTCGCCGAGGGCGCTTCCGCGGAGACGTCCGGCGATCTCGCCGAGGGCGCTTCCGCGGAGACGTCCGGCGATCTCG
>CAYFOA010000176.1:16714-16783 GCA_964344575.1 uncultured Rickettsiales bacterium
CCGAGGGCGCTTCCGCGGAGACGTCGGCTACCGAAACGTCGGCCCCTTCCGCAGAGACGTCGCGCACGG
>CAYFOA010000177.1:0-16666 GCA_964344575.1 uncultured Rickettsiales bacterium
GCGCGCCAGGCCATGGCCAGGCCGATCGCGACCCCGACCACGCCCGCAACGGTTGCCTGTCGGCGCTGGCGATGTTGAAGCAAATGCAACCCCTGAACGACCGCCTGGAAAAAGAGGCGGAGGAAGAAGGCCGCAAGCACATCCCGTTGAAGGTGGGGCTGGGGCTCAACACGGGCACCTGCGTGGTCGGCAACATGGGTTCCGAGCAGCGCTTCGACTATTCGGTTCTGGGTGATAGCGTCAATTTGGCGTCGCGTTTGGAAGGGCAAAGCAAGACCTATGGGGTCGACGTGGTGCTGGGCGACCAAACCCATTCCATGGTGCCGGAGCTTGCGACCATCGAACTGGACCGGATTCAGGTCAAGGGCAAGACCGTCGGCGTCGGCATCGCCCAGCCCGAGGACGTCGCCCCGGTGGTGGCGTTCCTGGCGAGCGACGAGTCCCGCTACGTCGTCGGGCACACGCTCGTCGCCGACGGCGGCGTGACCCTGGGGATCGACTTCGAGCAGTGGGTCCACCAGGCGTACGGCGAGGACGCCCGGCTGTAGCGGCGGCTCAGCTCTCGTCGTCGACGACGAACTCCATCGACGCGGACAGCGAGTCCAGGGTGGTCGAGTCGTCTCCCTCGTCGAGGGCGTCGAGGGCGGCCCCGGTGACGTCGGCGATGAGCTCGGGGGAGGCCTCGTCCTTCTCGGTGAGGAACGTCCGGATGACCTCGAGGAGGTCGCCCGCACGGCAGGGCTTCGGCAGGAAGTGGACGGCGCCGGCGTCGAAGGCGCGCTGGCGGTCCGCCTCTCGGACGCGGGCGGACAGGACGATCACGGGCGGGTTGCTGAGGTTCGGGTCGGTCCGGATGGCGGAGGTGAGCTCCCAGCCGTCGGCGCCGGGGAGCATGAGGTCCATGAGGACGAGCTCGGGCTTCCACGCGCGGGCCACGTCCATGGCGACGGTGCCGTCCTCCGCCGAGGCGACGCGGTAGCCGCTCAGGCGGAGGGTCGTGACGAGGACCTCGCGGATGGGGGCGTTGTCCTCGACCACGAGGATGCGCCGCCCGTCCGGGTTCTCGGGGATGCCCAGGCCTTCCTGAGCCTCCCACGAGCGGGGATCGTCACCTTGAGATGGTGGTTTCATGCTGCGTCCAGTCGCGGGCGTTGCTGCGCGCGAATACTTCCTCTCCGTGGATGGGGAGCTTGACGTAGAAGGTGGTGCCCTGGCCGACGCGCGAGGTCACCGTGATCTCGCCGCCCATCAAGTCGCAGAGCTTCTTGCAGATCGCCAGGCCGAGCCCGGAGCCACCGTACTTGCGGGTGGTGGAGCCGTCGACCTGCCGGAACTCGTCGAAGATGAACTTGAGCGCCTGCTCGTCCATGCCGATGCCGGTGTCGCTGACCGCGGTCACGTACGACATCCCCTCCTTGCGTACCGAGACGACGATCGTGCCCGTCTCCGTGAACCGCGACGCGTTGCCGAGGAGGTTCATCAGGATGCGGGTGTACATGTCCTCGTCGCCCGTCACCAGCCGGGGGGCGCCGTCGTTGACGAGGCGGACCTTCAGCCCCTGCTTCTTCCGCACGAGCATGCGCGTCGTCTCGAGCGGCTTGGCGGCGACCGCGACGGGGTCGAAGGCCGAGATCTGGACCTCCATCCGGCCCGCCTCGATCCGGCTCAGGTCGAGCAGGTTGTTGATCAGCTGGAGCAGGTCCTCCCCCCGCTTGAGCACGCCCCCGGCGCCGTGGCGCTGCAGGTCCGTGGTGGGGCCGTAGCCGCCCGAGTGGATCAGCTCCGCGTAGCCGATCATCGCGTGCAGCGGCGTCCGCAGCTCGTGGCTGACGTTGTTGAGGAACTCGGACTTGAGGCGGTCGGCGCGCGCGATCTCCTCGTTCTTCAGCTCGAGGACCGCGTTCCGCTCCTCCAGCTCCGCCGAGATCCGCCGAAGGAGCGTCTGGTGCTCCTTGATCGTGCTCACGTCCACCAGCGTCAGCCGGATCCCGGGGCGCTCCCGCCCCGTGGGGTCGGGGACCGCGGTCGCCGACAGCAGCACCGGGATCACCTTCTCGTTGACCCCCAGGAGGCTGAACTCCTCGGTGTTGTGCGGGTCGAGCCCCTCCTCCTTGCCGAGGTGCTCCTTGACTCGCGCGCGGTCGTCGGGCTCGAAGAGCTCCCACACGGGCCGCCCCACCAGCTCCTTGGCCTCGTGGCCGAGGCTGTCGGCGCCGGAGTGGTTGATGACGACGATGCGGAGGTGGTCGTCGAGGTGGAGGTAGAAGGCCGGCGCCGTGTCGAAGAGCTGGAAGTACTGCTCCGACAGCCGCGCCAGCTCCGACGTCCGCTCCTCCAGCTGCCGCTCCAGGCCTTTCAGCGCGGTGGCCTGACGATCGAGCTCCCACCGGTACTTCTTGTCCTTCTCGTCGTCGGTGGTCACGTCCCGCGCGGTCACCAGCGTCGAGTCTCCCGCGGCCGGCACCACGCGCACCGCGAGGCGCCGGATCTTGCCCCCGCCGGCGGGGCGGAACTGGACCTGGCCCGACCACTCCATGCCCGAGACGCGTGACAGCCGCGCCGCCTCGATCGACTCGAGCTGGAGGCCGAAGGGGATGAGGTCCTCACGCTTCAGCGAGCCCCCCGGCGTCTCCGCGAGCGGTCCCATGAGGTCGTTGGCGGCGTCGTTGCGGAGGACGAGCCGCCCCTCGGCGTCCAGGAGGACCGCCGCGTCCGCGATCCCGCGGAGCAGGTGGGCCGCCTCGGCGCCCGCGCGGCTTCGCCCCGCGATCAGACGACCCAACGCCGTCCCCGCGACCAAGGCGACCACCGCAACTGCGGCAACGATTGGAACGGTACCCATCGACTCCGTCGTGGTTGGACCCCACGGCTAGGATAGCAGCCTCGGGGGGCCCGCTTGACGGGGTCGTCGCGGTCGCGTAGTCGGTTGGGAGGCCGACGACATGGTGGTGAAGACTCTGCGTTGGGTGCCCCCGAAGCCGTCGGCGGACGCCCCCCTCATCCTGGTCGTCGACGACGACCCCGACGCGCGCGAGGTCGCGACGTCGATGCTGGCCATGATCGGCTACCGGACGACGACCGCCGACGACGGCAACGCCGCCCTCGAGATCCTCTCCCACACCCGCCCCGTCGCCGTCCTCCTCGACCTCCACATGCCCGGCCTGGACGGGATGGGGTTCCTCGACGTCGCCCGCCGGACCCTCGACTTCTACGACGACCTCCCGATCATCGCGGCGAGCGCCGTCTACACGGACGAGCTGGCCCTGGAGCGCCCCCTGAAGCGGCGCCGCGTCGTCGCCTTCGTGAAGAAGCCGTTCAGCATGACGCGCCTCCGGAAGGGGCTCGACAAGGCCCAGGTCCTGGCCGCGTTCCCCCCGATGCCGCCCGAGCTCGAGGACGAGCCCCCGGCGGACCTGACGGACGACGGGGAGACGGGCGAGGAGGAGCTGCCGGAGGAGGCGGTGTCCGCGGACGAGGGGCCCGACGACGAGAACGAGAACGAGAACGAGAACGAGAACGACGAGGCCGCCGCGGACCAGGACGCCGACGAGTCCGACCACGGCGACGAAGACGAAGACGAGGACGAGAACGAGAACGAGAACGAGGACGAGGACGAGGACGAGGACGAGGACGAGGACGAGGATCCCCCGGCCCGGGCCGGCGGCTTCGCCCCGCAGACCGACAGCGGCCGGACGCCCCCGCCCCGCCCCACCGACTCGCTCCGCAAGGCCGCCCGCCTCCGCGTCACCGGCGACCCGATCAGCGGCAAGACCACGACGTCGCACGTCGTCGGCGCCGCCCAGCCCGACCAGGCCGGCGAGGAGCACGCCGACGAGGAGAAGTTCCCCTGCTACTTCGGCGCCGCTGTCTTCTGCGGGGCCGCCATCGAGTCGGTCGCGCTGACCGAGATGAGCGCCGCCGGGGTCCGCATCCTCGCCGACCACTCCCGCCTGGAGGAGGGCGACGACGTCCGCGTCCGCGCCCACGTCGACGTCCCCGGCCGCGCCGGGCTCCTCGACCTCACCCTCCGCGGCGAGATCCTCTGGACCCACGACACCGGCACCAAGTTCCACGCCGGCATCGCCGTCGACGAGGTCGAGCCGATGGAGGGGTACGCCAAACTCCTCGCCGGCCTCCAGCGCCGGAAGGCCCGCGGCGGCGGCTGACGCCGGTCAGTCCGTCAGCGCCTGCACCAGCCCCAGCCCCACGAACCGCCCCAGCAGCGCCGCCCCCGCCTCGCTCAGCTCCGGCCCCGCGTCCCCCGCGAAGATCGCCTCGGGCTCCGGCTGGGACTCCAGCCCGAAGACCGTGTTGATCCACGGCTGCGGCCGCATCGCCGTGCTCGCGAGGATCCGCCGATCCCCCGACGTCCACCGGATCGGCTGCTCCAGGTAGAGCACCGCCGCCCCCCGCTCCGCCGCCTCCACCCCGAGGCTGTCCAGCAGCTCGAGGTGCCGCAGCGGCGCCTGCGCCGGGTTCGCGTCCCGCAGGTAGAAGCGCGCCTCCCCCGCCCGCAGCCCCACCACCGACTGCGCCGCCAGCTCCTCCAGCCACGTCCCCGCCCCCTGGACCCGCGTCGTCGCCCCGCCGTCCGGGGCCCCGACGGGCACGCCGTCCTCCCAGCCCACCGCGACGACCACCAGCTCCGGCGCGTCCGCCGCCCAGCCCTCGCCCTGCGCGTACGCCAGCGCCCCCTCCGCCGTCCCCACCTCGCGGACGACGACCTCCACGGCCGCCCCCGCGAACGGCCCCGGGGGGAGCTTCTGCACGCGATCCTGGAGGACACCGGCCGCGTGGGGCGCCCACTGAGCGGCCTGCGCGTCGCCGAGCACGACCACCTTCAGCGCTCCGTCCACCGCGGCCGCGGACGGCACCTTCGGGGCCCGCGCGGGGGGCGACGTCGGCGGCGCCGGGCGCCCGTCCTTGAACCCGCCCTCCTCCGGCGGCGGCGTCTCCTCGACCTCCGGCGACGCCGGCTCGGGGTCCTCCCCCGGCAGCGGCGGCGGACCGAGGATCCAGAACGCGATCGCGGCGCACACCACGACCAGGCCGATCAGCGCCGGCCGGCTCTGCTTGCCCTCGAGGCCCGCGGGAGGCTCGGTCAAATCCGGCGCAGCACCACGGCCGCGGCGATGCCCTCGCGCGTCGTCACGCTGACGAGCGCGACCTTCGCGTCCAGGGTCGTCGTCTCGGCCGACGTCGGGCCCTTGTACTCGGGCAGCGGGTCCGTCCGGTTCAGCGCCCCGGGGACCTTCCCGGTCTCCAGGATGCGGACCGCCAGCGCCGCGCCGAGGGGGCCGACCGCCGCCTCGGTGCTGCCGATGTGGGCCGTCAGCGACACCACGGGGACGTCGCCCGAGCGCGGCCCCAGCGTCTCCGCCAGCGCCAGCGCCTCGAGCCGGTCGAGGTCCAGGCTGCTCTCGCCGTGCGCGACGACGACGTCGACGTCCTTCGCCTCCAGCCCGGCCCGCTCCAGCGCCCGCCGCATCGCCCGCACCGGCCCCGCCGGGGTCGCGGGGACGCCGCGGTTGGTCACAGGGGGCGTGAACCACTCACCGTAGCCCGCGAGCTCCGCCCGGAACGTCGCGCCGCGCGCCGCCGCCGTCGACTCCCGCTCCAGCACCACCATCCCGCCGGCCTCGCCGGGGACGATCCCGGTGGCGCCCCGGTCGAACGGCCGGCCGGCCGCCTCGGGGGCGACGTCGGCGCTGCTCTGGAGCTTCCGCGTGGCCCGCACCATCATCATCTGGGGGTGCACCGAGCTGCCCACGCCGCCCGCGTACATCGTGTCCGCGAGGTCGTCCTCGATAGCCAGCTTCGCCCGCCCGATCGCCTGCAGCCCGCCGCTCGGGCTCCCCAGGAACGTGTTGCACGGCCCCTGGCAGCGCCCCTGGATGCCGCCGTGCGCGGTCGGCATGTTGTTCATCAGCTTCAGGAACTCGAACCCGCTGAACTTCCGGATCGCCTGCGGCACCCGCTCGTCCACGATGATGGGCTTCCCCTCGTCGTCCCGGTCGATGACGTGGTGGGCGAACCGGACGTACTTGTCGAAGCGGTCGCTGTTCGTGTAGCTCGCCACGTAGTAGCCGCGCCGCAGCGCCCCGTCGCCGTCGTCCCAGGGGACGTCGCCGTCCTGCATGGAGCTGCCCAGCGCCAGGGTCGACAGGAAGGTGTACCGGGTCATCGTGCCGGGCCGCATGTCGCGGCTGTTCGGCAGGCCCCGGATGTCCTTCGCCTTCAGCGTGACCTCCGCCCCGTACCCCGGGAGCAGCGACGCGTTCGGCTCGGCCAGGGCCGCGACCTTCGTCTCGCCCGCGCACATGCCCTCGTGGAGGGCGTCCGCGCCCAGCCCGAAGGGGGTCCCCGCGCCGACGCCGGTGATGATGATGCGCTCGCTCATCGGCTCAGCCCTCCCACCGCTTGTAGACGACGGAGACGTTCATGCCGCCGAAGCCGAAGGAGTTCTTGAGGATGGCGTCGATCTTCATCTCCCGCCCCTCGTTGGGGACGTAGTCGAGATCGCACCGCGGGTCGGGCTCCTCGTAGTTGATGGTCGGGGGGACGATCCCGTCGAGGATCGTCTTGACCGACAGGCACCCCTCCAGCGCGCCGGCGGCGTGGATGAGGTGGCCGAACATCGACTTGTTCGACGACACCGGGATCTTGTACGCGTGGTCCCCCAGCGCCTTCTTGATGGCCAGCGTCTCGGCCGCGTCGTTCAGCGGGGTGGACGTGCCGTGGGCGTTGACGTGGTCGATGTCGGCAGCGTCGATCCCCGCCGACTTCAGCGCCCGCGTCATGCACAGCGACATCCCCACGCCCTCGGGCTGCGGGTCGGTCAGGCGGTAGCTGTCGCAGCTGTAGCCCCACCCCGCCAGCTCGGCGAGGATGGTCGCGCCGCGGGCCTTCGCGTGCTCCTCCGACTCGAGGACCAGCATCGCGGCCCCCTCCCCCATCACGAAGCCGTCCCGCCCCTTGTCGAAGGGCCGCGAGGCGTGCTCGGGGTCGTCGTTCCGCTGGGACAGCGCCTGGAGCATCGCGAAGCCGGGGACGAGGACGCGCGTGACCGGCGTGCAGATGCCCCCCGCGAGCACGACGTCGGCCTCGCCGCGGCGGATCAGGTTCCCGCCGTCGGCCACCGTGTGGCTCCCCGACGCGCAGGCCGAGGCGGTGTTGTAGACGTGCGCCGCGCCGAGCTGGACGGCGCAGATCGGGGCCGCCGTGTCGAGGTGGAAGTGGTCCAGGCCGACCGCCTCGGGCTCGTGCGGGGCGGCCGCGTAGAACGTGGACAGGTCGGCCTTCCAGGGGTCCGCGTCGGTGCCGTGCACGCGCAGCGCGATGGGGCCGAGGTAGTCGATATTGGCCGGCCCGACGCCCGTGGACAGGACGATCGCCCGCCGGTCCATCGCGTCCGCGCCGGTCGCCGGGTCCAGCCCCGCGTACGCGATCGCGCGCTCCGCCGCCGCCGCCGTGAAGAGCAGCGCCTCGTTGTCCTCGACGAGGTACGGCCCCACCTCGCGGGGCCCCTCGGGGGTGTACTTCACCTCCGAGCCCATCTGGGTGAGGAACCCCGTGGGGTCGAACTTCGTGATGCGGCCGCAGGCGTTCTCGCCCGCGGCGACGCGTCGGTAGACGTCGTCGACGTCGTCGCCGTGGGGGACCACGACCCCCATCCCGGTGACGACCACTCGGCGTCCGGTGCTCATGGCTCTACTCCCGATCCGTCTGCTTCAGAGCGGCAAAGAAGTGTTCGTCGCCCTCGCCGAAGGCGTGGACGAGGGCGAAGGGACGGCCCCCGAGGGCGCCGTCTTCGATCTGGGTGAGGGCCGCGCAGAGCGCGATGCCGCCCCAGGCCCCGTGGGACTCGCCGAGGCGCGCCTTGGCGCCGCCCGGGGTCCCGTCGATGCTCAGGCCGACGTCCTCCGTCGCGACGCCGAGCTGCTTCAGCGCGGCGGCGCGGGCGTCGGCCAGCGTCCCCCGCGTCCGGGCCGTCCCCGCGAGCTCGGCGCGGGCGCGGCCGCCGCGGCGGGACAGCGAGTCCTCCCGCTCCAGCAGCACCAGCCCCGCCCCCTCGGCGAGGACCGCCCCCTGGCGGGCCGGATCGGCCTCCCGGAGGAGCAGATGAAGGTCCACGAACCGCTCGACGCCGCCCACGAGCACCGCCGGCGCGCGGTTCTTCCGGAGCACCCCCTCGGCCGACCAGAGCGCCTCCAGGGCCGCGCCGTCGCCGCTGACGAAGGTCGCGTTGGGCCCCTTGAGCCGCCACGCGACCGCGATCCAGCCGGCCGGCGCGTTGTCGACGGTCCCCTTGAAGAGCAGCGGGGACGCCCCCTTGAGCGTGCCGTCGTCGGTGACGGAGTAGCGGTCGAACCGCTGGTTCTCCTCCATGCAGCCGTACGTCGTCCCGAGCATGACGCCGAAGCGATCGCGGCCCGGCGCGTCGTCGCCGACGCCGGCGTCGGCGAGCGCGAGCCGGGCGGCCACGAAGCCGTAGCGGGAGTAGGTGTCGAGCTGGCCCCAGCGCTTGTAGCTGGCGGCGCAGTCGGCGTCGTCGAGCCGGCCGATGCGGCCGACGGTCACCGCTTCGCCGCCGGGGACGGGCTCCTCGTCGGTGAACGCCGCCGCGGGGGCGCCGGCCCACGCCGCGCGCACCGCGTCGAGCCCCAAGCCCGCGTGGGTGACGGCCCCTGCGCCGGTCACGAACAGCCGCCCCGTCATGCGGTCACCCGCTTGATGACGAGGGCCGAGTTGTTCCCCCCGAAGGCCGAGTTGGTCGACAGCACGACGTCGATCGGCCGATCGGCGTCGCGGTTGCCGCCGGGCACGAAGTCCCAGGGCGCGATCCCGGCCTCGTGGGAGACGGTCGCGGGGAACTGCTGGTCCCGGATCGCGAGGATCGAGACGACCGCGTCGAGCGCCCCGGCGGCGCCGAGGGTGTGCCCGAACACGGCCTTGGCGCCGCAGATGGGGGGCATCCGGTCGGCCTCGGCGACCTCCGCGAAGATGCGCGCGAACGCCTTCGCCTCCATCTGGTCGTTGAACACCGTACCCGTGCCGTGGGCGTTGAGGGCGTCGACGTCGGCGGGGCCGATGCCGGCCTCGCTGAACGCCTGCCGGATCGCCCGCTCCAGGCCCCCGCCCTCCGGATCCGGCGCCGTCATGTGGAACGCGTCGGCCGCGAAGCCGCCGCCTGCGAGCTCGGCGTAGATCGTCGCACCGCGGGCCTTCGCCGCCTCGTACGTCTCCAGCGTCAGGAGGACGGCCGCCTCGCCGAGGACCGTGCCGTCGCGCTCCTCGTCGAACGGCCTCAGCCGCTCCGTCGCCGTCGCGCCGATGCAGTGGAAGCCCGTGTAGACGAACTGGCTGAACTCCTCGAAGCCGCCCGCCACGACGCGCTCGCAGGCGCCCCGCTGGACGAGGTCGACGGCGTGGATCAGGGCCACCGACGAGCTCACGCAGACCATCCCCACGGTCGCCCGGGGGCCGCCCGCGCCGAGGTGGTCGGCGAGCCAGTCCGTCCCCGCCCCGGGGCGGTAGGCGGCGAACCGCCGGCGGTGGTCGTCGGTCGGCGCCTCCTGGGGGCGGCGCGCGTAGGTGCGGTGGATCGGCTCGGCGCGGTCGATCGACCCCTGGCAGGTGCCCAGCACCACGCCCGCGTCGCCGACGAGGCCGTCGTCCCAGCCGGCGTCCGCCAGCACCTCGGCGGCCGCGAGCTGGAGCAGCTGGAAGGAGCGGTCGAGGTCGTCGCGGCCCGGCAAGTGGTTGGCCTCGCCCGCGATCGTCCGCTCGTAGGCGGCCGGGTCGAAGCTCTGGATGGGGTTGAGCGCGGTCTCGCCCGCGGCGAGCCTGCTCCACGCCGCGCCGACGCCGTCTCCGGCGGCCGACACCATGCCCAGGCCGGTGACGACGACCCGGGTCAACCTGCGACCTTGAGCGCGATGGCGGCGTGGACGCCGTCCTGGGAGAAGGTGGAGCCGAGGACCGTGGTCCCCGCGCCGGTTCGCGTCGCCGTCCGCCCCAGCGCGCCCCCGAGGGCCGCGCACGCCGCGTCCGTCCCGGCGTCGACGTCCGAGCGCGTCGGGTTCGCGTCGCCCCGGGCCGCCAGGAGCGCGGCGACGAGGTTGAGCGGGCCGGTGGCGGGCCCCGCGAAGCCGACCTGGGGCACGGTCGTCACGGCCGCCGCGGCGCCGACGCCCTCCGCCCCGAAGGCCTCGACGTACGCCTCCGCCTCGAGCCGGTCGAGGTCGCCGTGACCGAGCCCGTCGACGCCGAGCCAGTCCGGCGCGTCGGACCCCGCGGCGGCGCGGAGGGTGTCCGTCCGCACGTCGACGTCGTCCGTCCCCGGAGTCGAGATCCGCTGCGCGCAGCCCGTGACCTCGGCGAGGATCGTCGCGCCGCGGGCCTTCGCCGCCGCCTCCTCCTCGAAGTACAGGAGCCCCGCCCCCTCGCCCGGGAGCGTCCCCGTCCGGCCCGCCGCGTAGGGGCGGACCGCGCCGTCGGCGCTCCACAGCCCCCGCTGCCCCTGCCACGCGAGGTGGACCTCCTGGAAGGGGCAGAAGGCGCCGCCGGCGACCATGCCGTCGGCGATGCCGGACCGGATCGCGCCGATGGCCATGACCATCGCCTGCAGTCCGGAGGCGTCGCTGCCGAGGTAGGTGCAGGCCGGCCCCTGGAACCCCGTCTGGATGCTCAGGTGCGAGCTCGGCATGTTCGGCAGGGCGCGGAGGAAGTCGAAGGCGGACGCCTTCTTCATCGCGACCTCGAGCCCCGCGTCGTCCAGGACGTGCCCGGTCGCCTCCCCGTCGGGGCGGCGGCAGAGCAGCTGCATGGCCTTGAACTGCTTGGCGAAGGCGGGGGGCACGATGAACGACCCGAGGTAGGCCCCCTGGGAGGGGCGGCCGGTGCCGTCGGGCTCCATGCCGGCCTCCTTGAGGAGGGCCCCGCAGGCGACGCAGCCGAGGGTGGTCTGCCGCGTCATGGTCGACAGCCGCAGGACGCGGGTGTCGAACCAGTGCTTGAACTCCTTGCGGGGGAGGTCGAGGAGGGCGCCGCTCCCCGGCGCCACCTCGCCCAGCAGGCCGTCCAGCGGCGCGCAGGCGGACGAGTCCGAAGACAGCCCCTCCGCGAGGGACTGCCACCCGACCCCGAAGGCCGACGTCACGCCGATGGCGGTGACGACGACCTTGCGATCGCCGCCCGTCACTTCGTCTCTACGCCTCGGCGGCGTTGGCGGCGACGAAGTCGACCAGCGCGCCCACCGTGAAGAGCTGCAGGACGCTGTCGCGCAGCTTGTCGGCGTCGAAGGGATCCACGCCGGCGATGCCGGTCCGCTCGAACTTCATGTGGAAGTCACCCTCGAGCTTGTCCAGCGCGGTGGTGACGTCGTCCGTCGTGCTGTTCTCGCCGACGCTGTTCATGATCTCGCCGAGGTCGTCGGTCGGGAACGGGAAGCCGAAGCTCTCCTCCATGCGGAAGGAAATCTCGAGGAAGTCGATCGACTCGAGGCCCAGGTCCTCGAACAGGGTCGCCTTCTCCGTGACCTCCTCCTCGTCGACGCCACGCGTCTCGACGATGATGGTGGTCAGCTCGCTGATGATCTCGGTGCGCTCCATAACGCTCTGCTCCTGTTGCTCGCTCTGCTCACTCAAGCTCGCGCCCCGGCGTACTGCCGGATCGCGAGGGTTGCGTTCTGACCTCCGAACCCGAAGGCATTGACGAGGACGCCGTCGATGGCGGCCTCGCGAGGCTCGCCGGCGACGATGTCCAGGTCGCACAGGGGGTCGGGGGTCTCGTAGTTGGCGGTCGGGTGGACCGTCTGCTCGGTGATCGTCTTGACGGCGACCACCGCGCCGACGGCGCCCGCGCCGTGGATCAGGTGCCCGATGACCGACTTGGTGCCGGTCACGGGGAGGGTGGGGAGCCGGTCCCCGAACAGCGCCCGCAGCGCCTTCGTCTCGGCCTTGTCGTTGGCCGCGGTCGAGGTGCCGTGGGCGTTGATCGTGCTGACGTCGGCGGCCGAGAGCGCGCCGTCGTCCATCGCCCGCCGCATCGACAGGACCATCCCGACGCCCTCGGGCTCGGGGTCCGTCAGCCGGTAGGCGTCGCTGCTGTAGCCGAAGCCCGCCATCTCGGCGAGCGGGGTCGCGCCCCGGGCCAGCGCCAGCTCCTCGCGCTCCAGCACGATGGCGGCGGCCCCCTCCCCCATCACGAAGCCGTCGCGGTCGGCGTCGAAGGGACGCGACGCGCGGTGGGGCTCGTCGTTGCGGGTCGACAGCGCGGTGAGGTTGCAGAAGCCGCCCATCATCTCGCGCGTGATCAGCGTGTCCACGCCGACGCACAGCGCGACGTCGGCCTCCCCGCGGCGGAGCATGCCCATCGCGTCGCCGATCGCCGTGTTCCCCCCGGCGCACGCCGTCGACACCGTCACCGCCTGGCGGGCGTCGAAGTGGTGGGCGAGGGCCTGCATGAGGACGACCTGGCTGTAGCGCTCCATCTCGGCGAACGCGCCGTCCGCGTCGAGGTGCTCGACGAGGTCCGCGGGCTCGCGCTCGCTGAAGTCGGCCGCGCCCGGCTCGGTCGCCGCGTCGGCGGCCCGGCCGAGGATGTGGAGCATCTGGTCGTCGAACCCGCCCGCGACGAGGACCGCGCGCCGCGCCGGCGGGACGTCGAGCTCGCCGACCCCCGCCTGGGCCAGCGCCTCGAGCGCCGCGAACACCGCGAACGTCGCGGGGCGGCCCTCGATGGGGAAGGGGCCGATCGCCTCGGGGACGTCGGGCTCTCCCGGGACCTGGCCGGCGATGTGGGAGGCCATCCCCGCGGGGTCCCACAACGTCACGCCGCCGATGGCGCTCCGCCCGGACAGGAGGGTGCGCCAGCAGGCGTCGACCCCGATGCCTGCGGCGGTGACCATCCCGGTCCCGGTGATGACGATGCGTCCAGCCATGGTTCCCGTTGCGAAAAATCCAGTCAGTTCAACTACTTATCCGTACTGAACGACCGCTCACCCGCGTGAGGTGGGGATTGGTATCACGCGGGCGCGGGCGTGTCCAGCGTCTCCGCGGCTCCCTCGCCGCCCGGCGGCTTGGGCGCCTTGCGCCCCCAGTCGGTCTCCTTGCAGTACGCGAAGAGGGTGTCGAAGTAGTCGCTGATCGGCATGCACGGCTCGGTGCCGGTCCCCTCGAGGTCGGCGAGCACGTTGGTGCAGTCGAAGAGCGGCGAGCGGACGAAGTAGGGCATGTAGACCTTGCCCTGCTTGATCAGCATCCGGAGCGCGGGGGTCGCCTCGGCGTCCATCCCGGGGCGGATGTGCTCGTGGAAGTGCTCCGGCGTGACGAACGTCGGGTAGGGCTGGTCGAACCACTTCGACGCGTGCGTCGCCAGGTCCTTGATGCGGCAGATCTTGTCCGGCCCCGCGGCGAGGTGGTAGTTCCGGCCGATCGTGCTGTCGCCCTTGAGCGACAGGTTGACGATGCAGTCCGCGACGTAGTTGACGGGGACCACGTCCACCGGCGTCGTCTCGTAGCCGATCATCAGGTTCCACCAGCCGCGGGCGAACACCCGCAGCGGCCAGTAGAGGACGTTGAAGTTCGGGGTCTCGCCCGTCCGCGAGTCGCCGACGACGGTGCTGGGGCGGTAGATCGACACGGGAGCTCCCTGCTCCCGGTACGAGCGAACCAGCGCCTCGGCCTCGAACTTGCTCTGCTCGTAGAAGTTCGCCCAGCCGATGCCGCGACAGCTGAGCTCGTCCTCCATGCAGACGTCGGACCGGTTGCCGGAGACGTAGGCGGTCGAGATGTAGTCGAGCCGCTCCAGGCCGTCGCCCATCCGCTCGCACAGCTCGAGGACGCGCCGGGTGCCGTCGAGGTTGTACTCGCGGCTGAACTCCAGGGTCGCGCCGAAGTCGACCGACGCGGCGCAGTGCAGGACGGCGTCGCACTCGCCGACGATCAGGTCGCGGTCGGCGTCGCTGAGGCCGAGCCCCTCCTTGAGGAGGTCGCCCTTGATGAACGTGAACCGGTCCGCGTACGCGTCGGCGTCGTCCCCGAAGTGGGCCTTGAGCACCTTGCCCACGCGCTTGGCGAGCCGGTCGTCGTCCACCGCGCGGATCATCGCGACGATGTGGAGGTCCGGGGCGCGCTCGACGTAGCGCTTGATCGCCTCGCCCCCGACGAAGCCGGTGGCGCCCGTCATGAACAGCTTCTTCATGCGCGCTTCGCCGCCTTCTCGGCCTCGGCGGCCGCCTTCTCCTCGGGCGACAGCCAGTCGAGGAAGTTCTCACCCATCGAGATGCCGCCGTCGGCCTTGATCGTCTGCCCGACGATCCAGTCCGCCTCCTCGGTGCAGAGGAAGCTGACGATGCCGACGAGGTCCTGGGGCTGGCCGATGCGGCTCAGCGGGGACTTCGTCTCGGCGTAGTTGTCGACCGCGTGGGGGTACTGGAACCAGTCCAGCGCGCGCGTCTTGACGGGGCCCGCGCTGACCGCGTTGCAGCGGATGCCCAGCGGGGCCAGCTCGAACGCGAGGTAGCGGCAGAGCGCCTCCATCGCGGCCTTGCTCACGCCGATGCAGGCGTACTCGCTGAACGTCATCTCGGCGCCGATCGAGCTGAGGCCGACGATCCAGCCGCCGCGCTCCCGCAGCAGCGGGGCCACCTGCTGGGTCAGGAGGAGCATCGCGTTGACGTTGATGTCCATCGCGGCGCGCCACGAGAACATCCCCATCCGGAGGATCGGCCCCATCGTCCCGAAGGCGGCGTTGTGGATGAAGATGTCGAGCTGCCCGACCTCCGTCTTGATGCGCTTGCCCAGCGCGCGGACGTTCTTGTCGTCGCGGACGTCGGCCTGCATCACCCAGACCCGACGCCCCAGCGCGCGGATCTCTTCAGCCGTCTCCTCGGCGGTGGCCGAGTCGGACTTGTAGTTGAGGATGAGATCCGCACCCTCCTCGGCCAGGCGCAGGCTGATGGCCTTGCCGATCCCGCGGGTGCCGCCCGTGACCAGGGCGATCTTGCCTTCGTGCTTCATTCCGGAAACCCCTCCAAGACTCAGGGCGGCCGGAGGATACAGGCACGAAGGGGGCGGTCAAGCGATCAGCGGCAGCGCTGGTTGCGGACGGTGGTGTCCCCGGCGAGGAGGCAGACGTTGCGCTCCGGCTCGTAGCTGCACGAGCCGGCCGTCCACAGGCCGGGTTCGCCGCACGCGGGGACGGTCCCGGGATCGGCGCACGGCTCGCACGGGGGGCAGTCGTCCACGCACCAGCCGGTGCCGTCCCCGCCGCAGCCGGGCCACGAGCCGCACTGCGCGAACGGCTCGGCCTCGAGCTCCTCGACGCCGTCGCAGTCGTAGTCGTACGAGCCGTCGTCGCGGGGGTTCAGGAAGAACGCCGCCTGGCCGGGGTAGACGTCGGGGTCGCCCTCGTCGCAGTCCCCCTCGTTGACCGAGACGCCGTCGCCGTCGACGTCCCAGTCGTCCGGGTCGCCGCCCACGTCCAGCACCAGGGGGAGCGACCAGGCCCCCACCGGTCCGCGGACCCGCACGTCGTACGCGCCCGGCGGGACCGTCGGCACGGTGAAGCCGAAGACCTCGGGATCGTCGGTGGGGGCGAGCGCCACCGGCTGGCCGTCGAAGAAGGCCGTCACGCCGTCGTCGGCGTTGCCCACCCGGAGCGACACGGCGGCCCCCGGATCGGCCTCCCGGGGCCACCCGTCGAGCACGACGGGGCGCGTCGAGCCGCGGATCTCGAGCCCGCTCCAGGTCGTCGTCCCCTCGAGGATCGTCTCCTCCGTGGCGAGGTCCTCGCAGCTGTTCTGCGACGGCGGCGGGTCCTTGAGGCGGCACACCCAGTCCTCGCCCGCGGGGACCTCGATCGAGAGCTCCCACATCGTGTGGTCGCGGTCGGGCACCATCGGCGAGCGGCCGAACGAGTAGCCCCCCTTGGTGGGGACCGCGTCGACCTCCTCACCGTCGATCCAGACGCGGCTCGTCTGGTCGCCGTAGACGCGGATCTTCAGGGTCCCGCCGGACCACCCGAAGTCGAACTCGTTGTAGCAGTCGGGGTCCGTCTCCCCGTCCTCGTTGTAGTGCCAGTCGTTGAGGATGTGGAGCTCGCCGCCGACGTAGTCGACGTACAGGTTCGTGAACCGGCCCGGCAGCGCGGGGACGTCGAACCACTCGTACTCGTACTGGCCGCTCTTCCAGTCGGTGAAGGCGCCGTCGACGGTGTGGGGGTAGGTCGAGCCGGTCCGGAGGCCCCACTCGTCTGTCGCCTCGGGGTCGAGGGGCTCGGCCGACGGCGTGGGGGTCGGCTCGCCGACGCGGGCGAGATCGCCGCGGTCGTTCCAGGGGCTGTCGTCGCCGGCGCATCCGGCGGCGGCGGCGGCGGCGAGGATGGCGAGCGCGACGATCGCGGCCAGGGTGACGAATCGGGTCATGGGTCCCTCCGGGTTGATGGATCCAGCGTGACCCGGGGGAGGCACGTTTCCGTTTCAACGGCGCCCGCCTGCTACGGTCGGCCGATGACGCTGCCCCGCCTCCTGGTCCTGTCGCTGCTCCTGTCCGTCCTCGGCTGCGGGGACGCGACCCCGACGTCCGACCCCCCGCCCGCCGAGGCGCCCGCGGCCCCGGCCCCCGCGCCCGAGGCGCCGGCCGCCGCCGAGCCGGCCGCCGCC
>CAYFOA010000178.1:0-10358 GCA_964344575.1 uncultured Rickettsiales bacterium
GTGCGAGGAAGAAACTAGGGGACCTCGAAAAACGTTGCAAGAGGCTCGATCGCCGGGAAACCAGGGGGGCCGATTTCCGGTTGGATCCCGCGGGCTTCCGGGCCGGATTCGTTTCACTTTCTGCGACGGGCCGCCCCGTCCCCCAACCCCCGCTTCGGTTGCACCCCGCAAGCGTGTCAACTGCCTGAAATCAGGGGGATCTTCGATTGAGGTAGGCTTCGCCGCGTGAGCGCCGACCTCGACGTCGCGATCGCCGCCGCCGAGGCCGCCGCCGCCGTGCATCGGGCGGGGCGCCGCGGCACCCTCGAGATCCGCTCCAAGTCGACCGCCATCGATCTCGTCACCCAGGTCGACACCGACGCCGAGGCCGCCATCCGGGAGATCCTCGGGCGCGCTTGCCCCGGCGACGCGATCCTCGGCGAGGAGGGCGGCGGCGCCCGCGACGCAGGCGGCCGCCGCTGGGTCGTCGACCCCCTCGACGGCACCCTCAACTACGCCCACGGCTTCCCCTACTACTGCGTCTCGGTCGCGCTGGAGGAGGACGGCGTCGTCACCACCGGCGTCGTCCTCGACTCCGCCCGGGACGAGCTCTGGGCGGCCGTCCTCGGCGGGGGCGCGACGCGGGACGGGGACACCCTCGAGGTCAGCGACCGCGACCTCCTCGCCGATGCCATGCTCGCCACCGGCTTCGCGTACCAGCCCCACCAGATGGAGGAGAACTACGCGCTCTTCGGCAAGGTGATGCCCCGGACCCGCGCCCTCCGCCGCCCCGGCGCCGCCGCGCTGGACCTGTGCAACGTCGCCGCCGGCCGCCTCGACGGCTTCTGGGAGCTCTACCTGAGCCCCTGGGACGTCGCCGCGGGGAGCCTGATCATCCGCGAGGCGGGGGGCCGGGTGACCGACGGCGACGGCGCCCCGGGCCGCCTCGGGGACCGGATGATCGTCGCCACCAACGGCCGCGTCCACGACGAGCTCCTCGCCGTCCTCGCCTCCTGATGGCGGCCCTCAAGCGGGCGCGCGGGGGGCCGATGAAGCCTGCATGCCCCCGTCGTCTGCCGCACACGCGCACGCGCGGCCCCGGATCCTCGTCGCCGCCGACGACGTCGGGTACCGGCAGCTGTTGGCCCGCGCGATCGCGAAGATGGGGTACGAGGCGGCGACCGCGGACGCGACCCCGCAGGCCGTGGCGAGCCACCGGGGGGGCTCGCTGGGAGCCGTCATCGCCACCGTGATGATGCCGTCCCTCCAGGGCGCCGCGCTCCTCCAGGAGCTGGCGCGGTGGCCCTGCCGGACCCCCGTCGTCGCCGTCGGCGAGCCCGGCACCGGCGACCAGGTGCTCGGCGCGCTGGCCGGGCGCCCCGCGGCGTTCCTCCCCAACCCGTTCCCCCGCTCCTCGCTGCAGGACGTCCTCCGCGACCTCCTCCGCGCGCCCCCCCAGGACAGCGGCCCCGTCGCCGCGCCGCCCGCGTTCGACGTCCGCGCCGCCGCCCTCGCGATCAAGACCGGCAACGCCCAGGTCCCCGCCATCGCGCCCATCGCGTCGGAGATCCAGCGGCTCCTCGGCGACCCCGAGTGCGGCGTGGACGGCGTGGTCAGCGTCGTGGGGCAGGACGCCGCCGTCACCGCGGGGATCCTCAAGCTCGCCAACAGCTCCCGCTACCGGCCCCCGTCCCCCATCCGAAACCTCCGCACCGCCTGCCTCCGCCTCGGCAACACGCGCGTCCTCGCGCTCGCCCAGGAGGCCGTGCTGCGCGACCTGTTCGCCGTCGGCAGCGGCCCTGTCCAGCAGATCGCGGCCGACCTCTGGCGCCACACGCGGGTCAAGGCGGGGGCCGCCCGCGCCCTCGCCGCGGCCGCCCGGGTCACCCGCCCCGACGAGGTCCAGGTGGCCGCCATGATGGTGGACGTGGGCGAGGTCGCGCTCCTCCGGGTGTGCGCCGCGCTCCAGCCCCGCTCGGCGCCGTGGCGCGACGAGGGGTTCCTCCGCGCCGTCGCCGCGGGCATCGGCGCCGAGCACGAGGACGTCTCCGGATTCCTCCTCCTCCGCTGGGGCCTCGACCGTCCCCTGGTGGCCCTCGCCCGCCACCACCACGGCCGCAGGCGCCGGGCTCCGGGCCCCGCGCCCCGGGGGAGCGCCCCGATCCGGGCGGTCGTCGAGGCCGCGTGGGCGGGCGCCTGCGAGGCCGGGTTCGGCTGGCTCCCCGGCCACGAGGACGCCGATCCGTCGTCCGCGCTGGCGACCCTCCGGCTCTCCCGGGACGACCTCGACGCCGCCCTCGCCGCCGCCGCCGCCTGGGCAGACGACGGCTGACCTCCACGCTAGGGTGTCCGCCTTTCGCAAAGGACGGACATGCCCCGAACGCTGCTGCTCGCCCTCCTCCTGCTGTCCCCGGTCGCCTTCGCCGGCGACGCGCGGGGGCCGTCCACGCGGGACGACTTCGACGCCGCGGGCCGCCGCGCCGTGGAGGCCACGGCCGACGAGCCGGCGCCTCACGTCCTCCTCACGAACGCCACCGTGTGGACCGCCGACGGCGACGTCTGGGAGCGCGGCTGGGTCGAGCTGAAGGACGGCCGCATCGCGGACCTCGGCGAGGGCGACGCCCCGACCCCCAAGGGCGCGACCGTCCTCGACCTCGCGGGCCGCCACGTCACGCCCGGACTCATCGACACCCACAGCCACCTCGGCGTCTACGGCGCCCCCCACGCCAAGGCCCACGGCGACGGCAACGAGGCCACCGCCCCGACCACCCCCGGCGTCTGGGCCGAGCACTCCTTCTGGCCCCAGGACCCCGGCATCCAGCGCGCCGTCGCCGGCGGCGTCACCGCCATCCAGGTCCTCCCCGGCTCCGCCAACCTGATCGGCGGCCGCGGCGTCGTGCTCCAGATGGTCCCCGCCCGGGGCAGCCGCGCCATGCGGTTCCCCGGCGCCCCCGAGACGATCAAGATGGCCTGCGGGGAGAACCCGAAGCGGGTCTACGGCGGCAAGGGCGGCGCCCCGAGCACCCGGATGGGGAACCTCCGCGGCCAGCGCCAGGCCTTCGCCGACGCCGCCGCCGCGCTCCGCGAGTGGGAGGACTGGGAGCGGGCGGTCCGCAAGTTCCGGAAGAAGAAGCAGGACAAGGACAAGCGCGAGCCGAAGCCGCCGAAGCGGTCGATGGACACCGAGACGCTGATGGGCGTCCTCGCCGGCGACATCCTCCCCCAGGTCCACTGCTACCGGGCCGACGACATGCTCTCGTTCCTGCAGCTGGCGGACGAGTTCGGCTTCTCCATCCGCTCGTTCCACCACGCGCTGGAGGCCTACAAGATCCGCGACGTCCTCGCCGCGCGGGGCGTCGCCTCGTCGACGTGGGCCGACTGGTGGGGGTTCAAGCTGGAGGCTTACGACGGCATCCCCCACAACGCCGCCCTCCTCACCGAGGCGGGCGCGCGGGCGGTCATCCACAGCGACTCCGCCATCGGCATCCAGCGCCTCAACCAGGAGGCCGGCAAGGCGCTCTGGTCGGGCCGCCACGCGGGCATCGAGCTGACCGACGACGACGCGCTCCGTTGGATCACGGTCAACCCCGCGTGGGCGATCGGCATCGACGACCAGACGGGGACGCTGACGGCCGGCAAGCGGGCCGACGTCGTCGTCTGGGACGGCCACCCCTTCAGCGTCTACACCTCCGCCCAGCTCGTGTTCGTGGGCGGCGTCCTCCGCCACGACATCGACCGGCCCGGGGAGGCGTGGAGCGACTTCGAGGTCGGGCAGGGGGTGGACCGGTGAGGTTCGTCGTCGTCCTCCTGAGCGCTCTCCTCCTCGCCCCCGGCGCCGCGTCGGCCGCCTGCACCGTGCTCCAAGGCGGCACCGTCCACCTCCCCGAGGGGCCGCGCGCCGGGTTCACCGTGGTCCTGGTCGACGACCGCATCGCCGACGTCGGCTCGGAGATCCCGTCCCTCACCTCCGACGCCGACGGCCCCCGCTTCCGCGACGAGCCGTGCGCCCTCGTCGAGCTCGGCGAAGGCGACGTCGTCACCGCCGGGCTGGTCACCACCGGCGGCCAGCTCGGCCTCGTCGAGGTCGGGCTGGAGTCCCGCAGCCGCCACCACGACGCCGAGGGGGATCCCGTCCGCGCCGCCCACGTGGTCGCCCGCTCCTACGACCCCCGCAGCGCCGTCATCGCCCCCCAGCGCATCCATGGCATCACCTCCGCCGTCATCGAGCCGACCGGAGGGATGGTCGCGGGGCAGGCCGCCGTCGTCGACCTCGGCGGCGCGACCCTCGCCGAGGCCGTCGCCCACGAGTCGGTCGCGATGGTGGCCTCGCTGAACAGCGGCTCCCCGTCCGAGGGCCTCCGCCGCCTGAGCGAGCTCCTCGACGACGCCCGCGCCTACGCCGCCAACCGGCGCGCCTTCGAGCAAAACGCGAGCCGCCCCTACGTCGCCTCGAGGCTCGACCTGGAGGCGCTCCAGCCGGTCCTCGCCGGAGACCTCCCGCTGGTGCTGTCCGCCGACCGCGCGTCCGTCATCGAGGCGATCGTCGCGTGGGCGGCCGACGAGGAGGTCCGGGTCGTCCTCAAGGGCGGGGCGGAGGCGTGGCGCCACGCGGACGCCCTCGCCGGCGCGGGCATCGCCGTCGTCCTGAACCCGTACGTCACCGGCCCCGGCAGCTTCGACCAGATCGAGGGCCGCGCCGACAACGCCGCCCTCCTCGCCGCCGCCGGCGTGGACGTCATCATCAGCACCCGGTCCGCCCACTTCGCCCGGAACCTGCGCCAGCTCGCGGGGAACGCCGTCCGCGCGGGGATGGACCACGCCGCCGCGGTGCGGGCGATCAGCGCCACCCCCGCCCGCGTCTTCGGCGCCTCCGACCGGGGCGAGATCGCGCGCGGCGCCTACGCCAACGTCGCCGTCTGGAGCGGCGACCCGCTCGAGATCGCCACCCGCTGCACGCGCCTGTTCATCGGCGGCGCCGAGGTCGAGCTGACGAGCCGCCAGACCGACCTCCTGGAGCGCTACCGCGAGCTGCCGGGGTCCCCCCTCCCGGGGCTGCCCCTACCCGGGACGGAAGACGTCCCGCCTTCGGAGTAATCGCGCGCGCACGACTGTCTTAAGATCCCGCGCGATGCGGCCCCCCCCGACCGTCCTCCTCGCCCTCCTCCTCGCGGCCTGCCCGTCCGCCGAGCCCGCGCCCGAGGAGCCCACCCCGGCGCCCGACCGCTGGGCCGAGGCCGCCCCCTGGGACCTCGCCTCCCCCCACCCCTGCCCCGTCGCCGTCGATCCCGACGACGACCTCGTCGGCGAGCTCCTCGCCGCCGTCGGGCTGGACCGAACCATCGGCATCCCCGAGTCCATGTACGACGCCTGGGGCGGCCACCTCGCCGACGACCCCACCCGCCTCGCCTTCTTCCACGAGCTCCAGGAGAGCTGGGCCGACGTCCCCTGCCACGCCGGGAACATGGCCGCCCGGGCGGACGCGTCCTTCGACTCCGGCCACCGCCTCGCCGCCCTCGTCGCCGACGGCGCCGCCCAGCTCGACGTCGCCGTCTCCGCGGGCGGCGGCTGGCCGGCGCTCCCCGACGACGCGGCCGGCGCCTTCGAGCACGCCCTGGGCCGCCTCGGGGCCGACCTCGACCAGGCCGGCGTCGCCGCCGCCGCCGCCCTCCCCCGCGCGCTGACCGACGCCGCCGCGCTCGTCCTGTACGCCGCCGAGGACGCGGACGACCTCCGCGACGAGGCCCTCGCGGTGATGGGCGACGACGCCTACCACGCGTCGTACTTCCGGGACGGCGGCAACGCGATCCTCGTCTCCGAGGGGAGCGCCCTGAACCCGGACTGGGACGGGGCGTCGTCGATGTACGTCGGCAGCGACGACGCCTCGGGGCGGCTCTTCGAGGGCGGCGTCCGCCTCGGCCAGGCGCTGGACGAGGCCGACTGGGCCGCCGCCGCCGCCGCCGTGGCCGCCCTCGACCCCGCCGGGGCGGGCGACTTCGACGTCCGCGTCGACACCCCCCTCGGCCTCGTCGTCCTCCGCGGCGCCGCCGCCGACGTCTACGACCCGTCGGCCGACCCCGACCTCGCCGGCCGTGTCCTCCTCGTCGTGGACGCCGGGGGCGACGACGAGGTCCGGACCCCCGCGGGCGCGAACACGTCCGAGGACCACCCCGTCGCCATCCACGTCGACCTCGGCGGCGACGACCTCTACGCCTACCCCGAGGTCCCCCACGCGCTGGACGAGGACGGCCTCCTCCCCGCCGACACCGCCGGCCGCCACAGCCCCGACGCCTACTACGGCCCCTACGCGCTCAGCCACCTCGGCCGCCAGGGCGCCGGCCGCCTCGGCTACGGCATGCTCGCCGACCTCGGCGGCGGCGACGACGTCTACCGCTCCCTCCGCAAGAGCCAGGGCTTCGCCTCGTTCGGCGTGGGGCTCCTCTACGACGACGGCGGCGACGACTCCTACACCGCCGAGAACGGCGCCCAGGGGAGCGCGACCACCGGCGTCGCCCTCCTCGTGGACGGCGGCGGCGACGACCACTACCGCGCCTTCGCCCACGCCCAGGGGTTCGCCTTCGTGTCGTCCTTCGCCGCCCTGTACGACCACGACGGCGACGACACCTACGAGCTGCCCCCCACGCCCGTCCTCTTCTACTCGCCCCAGCAGCCCGGGGTCGCCAACAGCTCCCTCGGCCAGGGGACCGCGTTCGGGTGGCGACGCGACGGCCCCGGGACCCACCTCGGCGGCGGCGTGGCGCTCCTCCGCGACCGCGACGGCCACGACACCTACGACGGCTCCGTCTTCGTCCAGGGCGTGTCCTACTGGATGGGCCTCGGCGTGCTCGCGGACCGCGACGGGGACGACCGCTACAACGGCCTCTTCTACGCCCAGGGGGCGACCGCCCACTTCGGCGTGGCGGCCTTCCTCGAAGGCGGCGGCGACGACCACTACAACGCCGACGTCGACCCCGTGCACAGCGCGATCGGGCTGGCCCACGACTTCAGCGTGACGGTGTTCGTCGACGACGACGGGGACGACGTCTACTTCGGCCCCGACCGCTCCATCGGCGCGTCGAAGTGCCACGGCCTCAGCGTGTTCGTCGACAACGCCGGGGACGACGCGTACGAGGCCGAGCACCAGCGCGCCATCGGCTGGGCCACCGACTACGACTGGGCCGAGGACGTCTGCGGCGACTCGGACGTCACCCCGTCGTACGGCTTCTTCGTGGACGCGTCGGGGACCGACACCTACGTCAAGCCCGACGGCGCCCCCGGCTACGGCGACGGCATGCTCTGGCTCCCCGACGATCCGGTGGACGCGACCGCCCTTGAGTACATGGGCGGGCTCGACGCCGACGGCGGCTCGACGTGGGTCCACGCCTACGGGGCCGCGTTCGACGGACGCTGAGCCGACCGCGGGGCTCGGGCCCCACCCTCCTCTTTCGCGCCGACGGTCCGTGTGTCATCGTGCCGCCATGAGCCGAGTTTGCAAGTTCTTGACAGTCGCGATCGCCGGCGTCGTGCTGACCGGCTGTTGGGAGCAGTTCACCGAGCCCGAGCCGCCCCCGGTCGACGACGACGACACCACCGCGTTCGACGACGACGACGACTCCACCGCGGTCGACGACGACGACACCTCGGTGGACGACGACGACTCGGTCGCCGTCGACGACGACGACGCCACCGACCCGCCCCCGCCGGAGTGCGCCCCCGCCGCGACCCTGACCTGCGGCGACGTCGTCGCGGGCAACAACGGGGCCCCCGACTCGACCGAGGTCCTCACCGCGTACGGCTGCAACGGCATCACCGGCTACGAGGCCCCCGAGTTCGCCTACTCCTTCACCCCCGACGAGGCCGGCGACGTCCTCGTCCGCATCTCCGGGCTGGAGGCCGACCTCGACCTCTACGTCCTCGCCGCCGGCGCGGGCGGCGCGTGCGACCCCGAGGGCTGCGTCGGCGCCTCGGCGGGGACGACGGACACCGAGGAGGTGACGTTCTCCGCGGCCGCGGCCAACACCTACTACTTCGTGGTCGACGGCTTCGGCGCGGCGGTCTCGCCCTACACCATCGAGGTCGACTGCGACCCCGACGGCGGCGACGACGACGACTCCGGCCCCGACGACGACGACTCCGGCCCCGACGACGACGACGACGACTCGGTGGACCCCTGCACGCTCCCCGCGAACGTCTCCGCCACCGTCGCGCTCACCGATCCCAGCGGCAACCCGACCAGCAGCTACGACCTCGACAACCCGCTGACCATCACGCTGAGCGTGCAGAACCTCGGCGGCGGCACCGAGACGATGGCGTACGGGACGCAGTGCCTCTTCACGACCAGGGCGGCGAGCGCCCCTGCCTCGGCCCCCCCCGGTTCGAGGACTACGTCTGCGGCGCCCCCCCCACGACCGACACGTACACGCTCCAGGCGATCCAGACGCCCAGCGGCAACCCGCTCGCCTCGGGCACCTACGAGCTGCACGTCAACACGCAGGGCTACGGCACGATCGTCGAGATCGTCACCGTCCCGTAGACGCGAACACGAACGGGTAGGCGACCACCGCGATCCCGTCGCTCTTCGGCGGCGGGAAGCGCATCCGCATGAACTTGCTCGCGATGCACTTCTCGACGATGACGTTGTCGAGCGAGCTGCTCTTGACCGTCGCCGAGCTGACGCTGCCGTCGCGCGCGATGACGAACTTGATCGTCACCTTCCCCGCCAGCGCCGGGTTCTTCGTCAGCTCCTTCTGGTAGCAGTACCGGATCTGCTGGAGGCGCTGCTTGACGACGCGGTCGATGGCCGCCTTGTCGAAGGGGGACAGCGTGATCGGCCCGGTGGTCGTGACCGTCGGCCCGTGCTCCTCCTTCTCGACCTCGTGCGTCCACGGTCCGCGGCCGCCGTCGGTCCCCGGCCCGCCCGTCCCGCAGCACCGGATCCCGATCCCCGCGGGACCCCCGCGGTTGGGGCCGCCGCCGCCGGGTCCCCGTCCCCACCGGCCCGCGCCGGGGCCGTAGCCGGGGATGCCGGTCGTCCACGAGCCCGCGAGCAGCCCCTCGTACTGCGACTCGCGCGATCCGAGGTCGCTGATCTGGTCTCCGACGATGTCCGCCAGCAGCTCGTTGACCATCTCCCGGTCGCGGTCGGACTTGCGGGACGCCACGTGCAGCTCGGGCTTCCGCTCGGTCTCGTTCGGGTCCCCCGCGCGCCCCTCCTCGTCGGCCGCCCGCTCCCCCTCGTCGGCCCCCTGCGCCTCGGCGAGGTCCGGGACCTGGGGCTGGAGCACCACCGTCTGCTGCGGCGGGTTCGTGAGGACTTCGCTGCCCGGGCCGAGGTCGACGATCGTCCCCAGGATCGCCACCGACGCGCCGAGCAGAAGCACCGCCGCGAGGATCCCGGCGAAGCGCCAGTCGTACTCGTCGATCGCCGTCGGGGGGAGCGCCGCCGCCCGCTCCGTGCGCCGGACGACGAACACGCGGTCGCCGATCGCGACGAGGTACCGCCCCCGCTCCGGCAGCGGCGTCCGGAGCCACCCGCCGACGTCCTCGGTCCGCGGCCGGCCCGCGATCTCGGGCGCGTACACCGGCTCCCCGTACTCCTCGAGGCAGGCCGTCCCGTGCTTCGGCAGCGCCACGAGGAGGTCGTCCCCGTCGCGCTCCACCAGCGGGAACGGCGCCTCCGGCAGCGACCACGCCGCCACCGCGAAGTCCGGCCCGCCCCGCCGGCCGCGCCGCTCGTCGACGATCAGCCCGATCGGGAGCAGCAGCGCGACGAACAGCGACAGCCCCATCGCCGCGCGCACGAGCCCGTCCTGCTTCCCGGCGAGCTCCGCGGTGCGGACGCGGTGGATGCCCGCGTCGGCCACGGCGAGCATCCCCGCGTCCTGGAGGTGGTCGATGACGAACGTCCGGAGCGCCTGCCACGCGGCCTCCTCCTCGGCCCGGCGCGCGGGGTCCAGGGCGGCCAGCTCGGCGGTGACGCGGTACAGCCCCGCGATGTCCTCGGCCTGGCCCTTGTCCGCGGGCTCGTCGGGCGCGACCGCCAGCGCCTTCGCGGCGAACGGCGCCGCCTCGTCGAGGAGCCCCTTCCGCCGCAGGCAGAGCGCGTGGCGGGCGACGTGCTCGAACGACGCGCTCCCCTCCCCGATCAGCCGGTCCAGGGCCCGGCACCGCTGCGTGATCGACCGCCGCGCGACGGCGTCGGTGTACAGCAGCGTCGAGACCTCCGCGGTCAGCGCCTCGTCGGGCAGCGCAACCTCCTCGAGGACGTCCACCCAGGCCCGCCGGAGCCGCCCCTCGGGGGCGAGCTGCCGCGCGATGGGGAGCATCTCCGCGGTGACGAAGCCCGCCGGATCCTCGAGCGCCGCCACGTCGAAGGGCTGCTC
>CAYFOA010000178.1:10473-16607 GCA_964344575.1 uncultured Rickettsiales bacterium
CGAGCGGATCGGGGAGCGCGTCGAGGGGATCGGGCGCCGGCTCGGGCACCGCCTCCCCCGCCGCCTCCGCCGCCGCCTCCGCCGCGGCCGCCGCCTCCGCCCGCGCCCGCGCCGCCTCCGCCTTCGCCGCCCGCTCCTCCGCCTCGGCGGCGTCCCACTGCTCCATGAGCGCGGCGTCGCCGTCGAGCAGCCGCGGCGGCTCGGGCATCGTCGCGTGGCGGAGCACGAGCGCCCCGACCCCGACGAGCAGCGCGACGACCAGCGCCGTCGACCACGGCCGCAGCCCCGGCAGGCGCGGCTCCCCGAGCTGCACGGCGTCGACGTCCCCCGCGAAGTGGCGGACCTCCAGGACCGCGTCGCCCCACAGCTCGACGACCTCGAGCACGGGCGGGGCCCCCGGCTGCACGCCGAGGTCGGAGGTGGAACGGGAGGAGTCGCCCAGACGCTCCAGGGCGTCGTGAGCACGAACGAGGGGGTCAGCGGGATGCAAGTCAGCTCCGGTCCAGGCGCGCGGCGGTCCGCGAATCCGCGCGCGGGGTCGGTCACCGACGCCCTTCCACCCGGCCAGAGGCCAGGACGTCAACGAGGGCCGACACCCTCCGCCACAGAAAGTTCCCGAAAAAGAATCAGAACCTCCGTGCCGACTCTCCGTGGCCCTCCGTGGCCCTCCGTGGTGAAGAAGTGATATGGCTCCCGGATGCGTTCCCACTACCGCGCCGTCGTCATGCCGGGCCCCGATCAGCCGGTCGAGGTCCGCGAGTTCCCGGCCCCCGAGCTCCAGCCCGGGGGGGTCCTCCTCCACACGATCCTGAGCGAGGTCTGCGGCACCGACGTCCACCTGCTGCACGGCAAGCTCAGCGGCGTCCCCTACCCGATCATCCCGGGGCACGTCTCCGTGGGGCAGATCGCGGCGATGCGGGGCACGGTGACGGACGTCGACGGCGTCCCCTTCCGCGAGGGCGACGTCGTCGGCTTCATGGACGTCCACGAGTCCTGCGGCGCCTGCCACTTCTGCATCGTCGCCAAGGAGACGACGCGCTGCCCCTCACGCAAGGTCTACGGCATCACCTACCCCGCGTCGGACGGCCTCCTCGGCGGCTGGTCCGAGGCGATCTGGCTCAAGCCCGGCGTCAAGCTCCTCCGCCTCCCCGGCGACCTCGACGCGGAGACGTACTGCGGCGGCGGCTGCGGGCTCAACACCGCCATGCACGCCACCGACCGCGCGGAGATCCGGCTCGGCGACACGGTCGTAGTCCTCGGTGTGGGCCCCGTCGGACAGTCCATCGTCGCCTTCGCCGGCCTCAGCGGGGCGAACCGCGTGATCGCGATCGGGGCCCCCGACGAGCGCCTCGCCTTCGCCCGCCGCATGGGCGCGACGGACACCCTCTCCCTCGCCCTCCCCCACGAGGAGCGCGTCCAGCTCGTGCGCGACTGGACCGGCGGCCGGGGGGCCGACGTCGTCATCGAGGCGGCGGGCCCGCCGAACGCCGTCCCCGAGGGGCTCGACCTCGTCCGCGACGGCGGCCGCCTCGTCGTCTGCGGCCAGTACACCGACCACGGCGACATCGGCCTCAACCCGCACCGCCAGATCAACCGCAAGCACGTCGAGATCCGCGGCTCGTGGGGCTCGGACTTCTCCCACTTCCACCGCTCGATCGCGGTCATGGCCCGCCACCACCACCGGATCCCGTGGCGCGAGATGATCACCGCCCGCTACGACCTCGACCACCTCCAGGACGCCCTGGACGCGGTCGCCAACAGAACGGTAGTGAAGGCAGCCGTCGCGCCGGGTATCGTCGCGGCCTCCTGACCCGGGGATAGGAACCACGCATGAAGAAGCTCAGCCGGCCGATCAAGGGACGCACCCTCCGCAGCAAGGTCCTCCTCGAGGAGTTCGCGGCGAAGGAGCTGAACCGCCGCCAGTTCATCGCCCGGGCCTCCGCCGTGGGCGCGGGCTCGATGCTCGTCCCCGGCTGCGGCCCCGTCGCCGGCGACGACGACGACGACGACACCGTCGGCACCTCCTACGCGCTCGTCGGCCTCGGCGCGGGCGAGGGCTACAAGACGGCGCTGCAGGCGGCGATGGACGAGACCATCGCGCGGGACGGCCTCGCCGAGGTCGTCAACAGCGGCGACACCGTCTTCCTCAAGGTCAACGCCAACTCCGGCGACGACTACCCCTACTCGACCCGCCCCCGGATGATCGAGGAGATCGCCCGGTGGTGCTGGGACCAGGGCGCGGGCCGCGTGATCGTGGGCGACCGGAGCTTCTGGGGCGACGGCGGGACGTACGGCAACCTCGTCGCCAACGGCGCCGTGGGCGCGGCCGAGGAGGTCGGCGCGGAGCTCCTGGTCCTCGACGAGGACGATCCGGACCTCGACTGGCTCGAGATCGAGCAGGCCGACGCCCCCGACTGGAACGGCGGCTTCCGCTTCCCGCTCCCCGTCGTGCAGGCCGACGTCATCATCAACCTGCCCATCGTGAAGACCCACTTCATCAGCCAGTTCACGATGGGGATGAAGAACATCATCGGCCTCGTCAACGCCGACGACCGCCGCCGCACGGGCAACCTCGACGTCCACGACACGTCGAACAACAAGCTCTACAAGCAGATCGCCCAGCTCAACCAGCACATCACGCCGACGCTCACCTTCCTCGACGGGTGGGAGGCGGTGGTGGCCGGCGGGCCGACGCAGGCCCCCGACGGCGAGGAGGACAGCCCCGGCATCCACATCGTCAGCGCCGACCGGATCGCCGCCGACGTGACCGGCCTGGCGGTCCTCAAGGAGTTCGCGGTGGCGGGCGAGCGGGTCCACAACACCGACGTCTGGGACAACCCCCAGATCGAGGAGGCCGTCGACGCCGGCGTCGGCATCACCGGCCCCGACGAGTACGACGCGGCCGGCCCCACGGTCCCCGATCTCGACCGCTACCTCGACCTCATCGTCTGATCACCACGTCGGGAGCGCCTGCTGCTCCGCGATGTAGACGAGCCCCGAGTCCGCCGCGACGGTCGTGTCGTCGGACGGGTTCAGCTCGTCATGCCCCTCCTCCGACCGGATCCCGATCAGCAGCACGCCCCGCTCCGCCTTGAGCCGGCGGGCGACGTCGGCGAACCGCGCGGGGAGCTCGACGCCGTCGGACGGACGGCCGACGTAGACGCTGTGCCCGCCCACCGCGGCGAGTTCCCCGACCGCCTCCGCGGTCCCCGGCATCGCGATCGCGTGGGCGAGCAGCGAGAACCCGAGCTTCGTCGACTCGATCACCTCGTCCGCCCCGGCGGTGCGGGCGTGCCGGACGTTCTCCTCGTCGAGGATCTCCGCGACCACGTACAGCGGCCGCCGCCGCTCCGCGGACTCCGGCCGGCGGGCCATCCAGGACCGGATCGTGAACACCGTCAGGATGGTGGTGGCGTCGGCCGCCTGGGGGGCCTGGCGGCGGTCCCCGACCACGATCACCGACCCCGCGTGGGTCAGCCGGACCTTCCCCAGCTCGCTCTCCTTGGTCGGATCCCCCTCCACCCAGGTCAGCTCGGGGGGGATGTCCTGCGGCCGCTCCCCGCGCGCGAAGACGACGAGCTCGCGGTCCTCGAACCCCGGCTCGCTGACGACGGCGTCGAGCAGCATCCGGGCGCCCGCGTGGTAGCCGCAGATGACGACGTGATCGGTGTACCCGCTCATGCGGAACTGCTCCTCTCGGATGGTCAGGACGGAGCTCATCAGCGTCCGCCCGACGATGCCCGCGAACAGCGCGAGCACGAACATGCCCGCGACCATCAGGAACGCGGCGACGACCCGCCCCAGGCCGGTCACCGGCGCGATGTCGCCAAACCCCACCGTCGTCAGCGTGACGATGGCCCACCACATCCCGTCCAGGGGGCTGGCGATCTGGGGGTTGGCGCTCCCCACCCCTTCGATGAGGTAGATGGTCATCCCCCCGAGGACGGTGCCCACGGCGACCAGCCCGTAGGCGGCGAAGTAGAGCAGCCGGTTCTCGACGAACGCCCGCAGCGTCCCCTCCAGCGGGTTCGTGTGGCGGAACCAGTCGCGGACCTTGAGCAGCCGGAGCAGCCGCAGCACGCGCAACCCCCGCAGCGCGGGCACCAGGGCGAGCACCGTGATCAGGTCGATCAGGATCATCGGGGAGAGGAGGAACCGGATCCGGTCGACGACGTGGACGCGGGCCAGCCCCAGGTAGCCGTGCCGCCAGAAGTCCAGCGCGGGGGGGCGGTAGCTGGCGACCCGGAGGACGAGCTCGATCGCGAACAGGCCGAGGATGACGTCGTCGACCAGCTTCAGCTCGAAGGGGCGGTCGTGCCCCGTCAGCGCCAGCTCGATGCAGACCACCACCACGGACAGGCCGACGAGCGTCCAGATCACAGAGTGGAGGAGGCGGTACGGCCGCGTCCCCTCCTCGTGGAAGGCTCGGTGGAGGGCGTCGAGCATCCGCGGCGAGTATCCCACGTAGACTCCGCCGGTGCGGCGACCGTCACCACCCTGGATCGGAGCGACGGTCGTCGCCTTCGCGTCGTTGGCCACCATCCTGACCCGGCCCTACGACGGAGCGCTCTTCCGCAGTGCAGTGGGCGGCGGCGACTGGTCCGAGCACCTCGGCCGGATGCAGGCCGTGCAGGCGTTCGGGCAGTGGGACTCGCTGAGCCGGTTCGTCCACCAGACCGACACGATCTTCCCCCCCGGGCTGCACTGGGCGATGGCCGTGGTGGGATCGCAGACGGGCCACGGGGAGGCTGCCATCGGCCGCGCGATGGTGCTCTGGCTGATCCTGACGGCGCTCGCCGTGGGCGCGGTGACGTGGCGGCTGACCCGGGACGATCGGGCGACCGCGCTGACCGTGGGGGCGACGTTCGCGACCCCGGCGCTCGGCGCGGTGGCGCTGACCTACTACTTCGACCTCCCCATGACGGCGTGGCTGTGGATGGCGACGGCGTGGCTGCTGTGGTGGCGTCCGCGAATCCCGGAGCTCGCCGGCGCGGGCGCGGGGGTCTTCTGGTTCGCCGCCGCGATCACGAAGTGGACGGCCCTCCCCTTCGGCGTCGTCATGCTCGGGGGCGCGCTCCTGACCCACTGCGACGGGGAGGCGTGGAGCCCCCGGGAGGTCCTCAAGCGGGTCCGCGCGGGCGCGGTCACCGGGGGCGTGATGTTCGTCCTCGTCCGCTGGTTCTTCTCGATCACGGACGTCTCCTGGCGGGCGATGAGCGAGAACACGATGGGGGACCCCGGCGCGTGGTCGAGCAGGGACGACCTCCTCGCGGGCCTGACGGGCAAGCTCCAACCGCTGAGCGTCGACCGGGTGGAGGCCTACATCGTCGACCTGGGGACGACGATCTACTCGCCGCTGCTCGCCGTCGCCGTCGTCGCGGGCGTGCTCGCGTGGGGGATCCGGGACCGGCGCGGGCTGCTCTTCGTCTTCGGCACGGTGGTCGGCCAGTGGGCGGTGCTCTTCCTCCTCGTCCCCCCGGCGGACCCGCGCTTCCTGATCCCGCTGGCGCCGGCGCTCACCTACGCCGCCGTCCTCGGCCTCGTCCGGCTCCCCCCGCGGGCAAGGGGGATCGCGGCGGCGCTCGCGCTGGGCGTCGGGCTCGCGGTGATCGCGGACGTCCACCACGGCGCCCCGCACGCGCTGAACGCCCGCTGGTCGGCGGACGGCGACCGGCTGCACGGCTACCTCAAGGGGCGGGGGCTGAGCATCGACAGCACCGACCAGAAGACGGGCTGGATGCGCGCCGACATGGGGCCGCCCCCCTTCGCCCCGGACCGGGAGGCGGTCTTCGCGGCGCTCGCGTCGTGCGCCGAGGCGGACGAGCTGGTGGTCGGCGAGGGGACGCTGCTGGACGCCGGTGACACCACCTGGTGGCAGTACCGGGTGCGGCTCGCGGCGGTCCGCGGGGAGTCCGACTTCGAGCTGATCGAGGAGGTCCGCTACCGGCCGTCGGAGCTGTACGCGGTGGCGGCGGTGCGGGGGGCCGCGCCGCGGGGGACGTGGACTGAGGCGGGGGCCGTCGGCGAGGTCCGGATCTACGCGTCGCACGCGGGGCTCTGCGACCCCGGGTAGTTGCGTCTCATAGGTGATCACTTAACTCCTCTCGCTTGTCGCGCCGTACCGCCGACAGAAC
>CAYFOA010000179.1:0-5233 GCA_964344575.1 uncultured Rickettsiales bacterium
CCCGCCTCCGGCTCCGGGTTGACCACATGCCCCCAACCGCGACGACGACGAAGGAAGGGTCTCCCGTGAGCGTGGCCCGGATGCCGGGAGTGTCCGCCTCGGCGGACCTTCCCGGGGGTGCTCGCGCCGAGGGGGGTCGGGAGTGTCCGGCCCGGGGACCTTCCCGGGGGTGCTCGCGCCGAGGGGGGGCGGGAGTGTCCGGCGGGCGCCTGCCTTCGCCGGGGACGGCTACTCACCGCCCTCCAGCGCCGCGATCCGCTCCCGGATCACCTCCGGCAGCGGTCCCCGCCGCTCGTTCCGGTAGTCGTAGCTGACGATCAGCCCCGTCCCCTTCGCCGCGATCCCCTGCCACTCGTCCGACCAGATCCGGTACTCCATCGAGAACCGGTCCTCCCCCACGTCCGTCACCTTCGCCCCCACCGTGATCGTGTCCGGGTACCGCAGCGGACGGCGGAACCGGCAGCTCGTCTCCGCGAGGATCGGCCCCATCCCCGTCTCCTCCAGCTGCTGCCGGTACCCGAGCTTGTCGAAGTACGCGATCCGGGCCGACTCGAAGTAGACGAAGAAGACCGTGTTGTTGACGTGCTGGAACGCGTCCAGGTCGCCCCACCGGACCGGCAGGGTCAGCGTCACGGGGAACTCCGGAAGGACCGACATCGCCCCTACCACCGGTGGTAGGCGGGGTGGTCCGGCCCCACCGCGATGAAGGTCCCCGTGCAGCGCGCCGTCACCTTGCCGTCGCACGTCATCTCCGACTCGATCGTCGCCCGGTTGCCGTCCAGCGCCGCCACCCGCGCGGTCAGCCTCAGCGGCCGATCCGACGGCGTCGGGCGGCGCAGCTTGACGTGGAAGTCCGCCGTCACCGTGCACGGGAACTCGGCGGACGGATCCGCCTGGTGGATGCCCCAGGCCGCCGTCCAGTTGCAGTGGCAGTCCAGCAGCGCCCCGATGATCCCGCCGTTGAGCACCCCCGGGAACGCCTGGTGGTGCTCCTCCGGCGGCCCCCAGTCGCAGACGACCTCGTCGCCCGCGGGGAATGAATCGATCCGCAGGCCCCTCTCGTTCTTCGGCCCGCACCCGAAGCAGATCCCGTCCGCTCCGAACCTCCGCTGCAACGACAACTCACCGCTCATGGGACGTACCATGCCACCGCTGATGGCCGAGATCCCCCGCACCGTCGACGCGATCGACTGGGACGCCTGGCAGCCGACCGAGCGCGCGACGCTCCTCTTCGTGCTGGCCCCCCCGAACATGCTCCTCATCCGCAAGAAGCGGGGCCTCGGGGCGGGCAAGATCAACGCCCCCGGCGGTCGCCTCGACCCCGGCGAGACCGACGTCCAGGCGGCCGTCCGGGAGGTCCAGGAGGAGCTCCACGTCACCGCCCTCAACCCCGTCCGGCGGGGCGACCACAGCTTCCAGTTCGTCGACGGCTACCGGCTCTACGTCACCGTCTTCGTCGCCACCGAGTGGACCGGCACCCCGACCGAGACCGACGAGGCGATCCCCCTGTGGATCCCCTTCGACGCCGTCCCCTACGACGAGATGTGGGCCGACGACGTCTACTGGCTGCCGGAGCTGCTCGCGGGGCGGGACTTCTCCACCCGGAGCGTGTTCGACGGCGACGCGATGCTCGACTTCGTGATGGAGGTCAGCGGGGCGGCGCGGCCCGTCCGGGGACCGTAGTCCCGCCGTCGGGGCGCCCGAAGGTGCCGCCCCCCCGCCGCTTCGGCTTCGTCACCGTCCACTTCGTGCAGGGCTGCCCCGGCGCCGCCGTCCCCGTGCTGCAGCGGTGGTCGGCGAGCAGCCCCTCGTCGTCGGTCCCGCACAGCCGCGCCTCGGCCGTGTAGCGCGGCGCCGCCTCCCACGTCTGCCGCATCTTGACCACCGACGCCGCCATCGCCGCGTCGTCCCCGTCGATCTCCGCGACCGCGTACTCGTCGATCGCCGTCCGCCCCGCGAGCTCCAGCCCCCGCAGCCACGTCAGCCGATCCTCGACGCACCGGAGCCGGTCGACCTCCTGCTTCCGGACCGCGTCCTTCCGGATCGCCTCGACGTCCCGCACTGCGTCCTCGACCTCGCCCAGCTGCCGGCCGAGCTCCCGGAAGGCGAGATCGTCGTGAGCGGGCGCCGCCCCGGGAAGCGACAGGGCGACGGCGGCGAGGAGGAGGAAGACGTACCGAGGCATGGCGCTGCAAGCTAGGCACGGCCGCCGCGGGCGGCAAACCGGGGCGACGTCCCCCGAACGAGGGTCAGGCGCGGGTCAGCCGCGGGTCAGGCGGACGGTGCCGAACACCGAGCGTCCCCCGCCGACGGCCTCGAGCTCGACGACGTCCCCCGGCTCGAAGGCGACGCTGGGGGTGACCATCGCGCCGGTGGCGACGACGGTCCCGGGCTGGATGGCGCGGTGGCGGCGGACGGTGTCGACCGTCTCGCGCATCGACAGCCCCTCGCCGAGGTCGAACCGGCTGACGACCTCCCCGTTGCGGGAGAGCGTGGCGTCGAGGCGGAGGGCGTCGTCCTCGATGAACGGGTCGATGGCCTCGGTGGAGACGGCGAACGGCGCGAAGGCGGTCGCGGGGCGGACGTACCGCCCCGACGGCGGCGCCCCCGGGACGGCCCCGACGTGCTCCACGTCCACCGCGAGGGCGAGCAGCAGGACGCGGACGTAGGCGTCGCCGGGCTGCTGCGCGGCGCGCGGGATGGCGCCGAGGACGAGGCACAGCTCGGGCCGGACCGACGCGACGGTGTCCGCCGGAAGCGGGAGCGTGGCGTCGTACCCGAGCAGCTCGCCGGGCTCCCCCTGGGCGCCGTCGATCCAACCGTGGATGCGCGGCAGCGGCGCCAGCGTGCGGGTGATGTCGAGGTCGAGCGTCGGCGTCGCTCCAAGCTCCACGCGTTGGGCGATCTGCCGCAGATCCGTCGCCGCGCCGAGCCAGTCGTCGACCAGCGCGGACAGGCTCGGGGCGTGGTCGAAGGCGTCGACGTACGCCTCGTGGTCGCTCCGCACGACGACGAGCGTCCCGTCCCGGTTCCGGTCTGCGAGGGAAGCCAGCTTCATGGCGACTTCCAAGCCTACCGGTTTTCGATCACCGGGACCTCGCCTCGCGTCGTGTCGGGGCGGGACAGCAGGTAGCGCTTCACCAGCGCGACCTCGTAGGCGCGGAGGTCTTCCAGGGTCAGGCCGACGGTCGCGAGCTGGACGCCGAGCCGCGCCTCGGTGGCGGCGCCGTCGGCGGCCCTCGGCTGGAGGACGAGCAGCATCGTGCCCGCCTTCGCCTGGTCGACGCGGTCTTCGGGCCACTCCGTCGTCGTCTGGTTGCGGCCCGGGACCGCGATCGCCGGCGCCCACGGGGGCTCGCCGCCGGGCATGTGGAGGAGCGCCTCGAACACCCCCACGAGGGGGTCCTCGAAGACCAGGGAGATCTGCTGGATCGGCCCCGCGGGGACGTTCGACAGCTCCGCGTACAGCAGATCGCGAGACTCCAGGTCCTCCATCAGCCAGTCCGCGCCCGTCCGGCCGTCCGCCGTCATCTCCTCCAGCAGCGCGAGGTAGTCGCCGTCGCACCGCGGCGCGTCCGTGCAGTCCCGCCCGATCTCGCCCGGGTCCACCTCCTGAAGGCCCCCCGGCGGTTTCGTCGCGAACGCCACCACCGGCTCGTCGCTCCCCGGCTCCGGGGGGACCTCGTTCGTCAGGAGCAGGAAGACCGCCGCGATCACCGCGATCCAGGGGAGCGCCGCCTTCATCGCACCCCGACCGCGACCTGGACGAGCCCCCGGACCGTCGCGTTGCGCCCCAGGAAGCCGCCCTCGAACGACGGACGGAGGGCCACCGGCGACGCGCCTAGGGGGATGTCGAGGCCGGCCGTGCCGAAGACCCCGAGGAGCGGGCGGACCGCGTCGGCGCCCGGCGCGCGGTCGACCGCCACCTGGAGCGCCACGCCGAACCGCGGGCGGACCGGGCCGTCGAGGAGGATCACCGGGCCCGCTCCGAACGCGAACAGCAGCGGCGCCCAGGAGCTCCCGTCGGCGTACGTCACGGGCGCGCCGAGCGACGGCCGGAGGTGGACGTCGAGTCGGAGGGGGCCGGTCAGGCGGACGCCGACGTCGATCGCCAGCGCCCCGTAGTGGTGCCCCGCGCCCCGCCCCGCGAGCTGCCAGCCGCCGCCCGCCGCGATCAGCAGAAGCGGGGCGGCGCCGTCGCCCCCGCCCGCGAGCCCGCCGCCGCCGCCCCCCGGGACCGTCCCCACCAGGGCCACGATCCGCTCGCCGTCCGCGACCCACACCTCGCCCTCGCCGAGCGCGGCCCCGAGCTCCGCGCGCCGGGACGCGTCGAGCCCGTCGATCAGCGCCATGAGACCGCCGTCCTGCCCGACCGCCGCGATCCCCCCCGGCGCCAGCCGGATCAGTCCGCCGCGGAGCTGCCCGTCGCCGCCGCGGACCTGGAGCAGGTGCTCGCCCGGGCTCGTCGGCGTCGTCCCCGGCGCCAGCGGCACGCCGTCCAGCCACGCCAGGTCGGCCGCGCCCGCGACCACGTGCGCCCGCCCCGCCTGGAGGATCTGCTGCTGCTCCGCGAGGTACGCCTCCCGCATCTCCGGGGGGTAGCTCTCGTCGAACGCCTGCCCCGGCCGGATCGCCAGCGCCCGCCGCAGCGACGCCGCCGCCTCGGGCTTCGCGTTGCTGTACGTCGCCGCCACCGCCTCCAGGAAGTGGAGCGCGTAGAGCGAGTCGGTGTCGACCGGATCGACGAGGCAGCCGAGCTGCGGCCGGATGCCCATCAGCTTGTTGAAGCCCTGCTCGACCTCGAGCTCGTCCAGCAGCTCCTGCGCCCGCGTCAGCGTCGCCGTCACCTCCTCGGCGGGGACCGAGGGCGTGGGGCAGAGCGACTCGGGGGCGGCGCCGAGGATCCAGGCGCCGGCGAGCCGGTTCGCCTCGGGGAGCGGCTGCACCGGCGGCGCCTCGTCCTTGAGCTTCCGCTTCAGCAGCGCCTCCGCCGCGGGGACGTCCTCGCTGAGGACCAGCGCGTCGGCTCCGAACGAGGTGACCGGGAGCAGGAGGACGGCCGCCACGAGCAGCGCGCGCCGCCGCCGCAGCGCGAGCCCGCCCAGCAGCAGCCCGAGGATCATCAGGCCGGCGTCGCCGGCCCCGAGGCCGCCGCCGGCGCCGCCGCCGCCGCCCACGCCGCACTCGACCGCGCAGCCGGGGCCGATGTACGGGGCGCTGTGGTCGTCGTCGC
>CAYFOA010000179.1:5447-16561 GCA_964344575.1 uncultured Rickettsiales bacterium
GTCGTCGCAGACCTCGTCGGCGCCGAGGTAGACGTCCGGGTTCCCCGGCTCGCAGTCGCCTTCGCAGAAGGACTGCCCGTCCCCGTCGCCGTCCAGCTCCTCCTCGGACAGCACGCCGTCGCAGTCGTTGTCGGCGCCGTCGCACTCCTCGGGCGCGCCGGCGTAGACCGACGCGTCGTCCTCGTCGCAGTCGCCGCCGCAGATCGAGACGCCGTCGCCGTCCCGGTCGACCGTCTCCTGCGTCGCCGGCGAGCAGTCGTTGTCGATGCCGTCGCAGACCTCCTCCGCGCCGGGGTACGCCGCCGCCTCGGCGTCGTCGCAGTCGCCCGCGCACAGGGACACCCCGTCGCCGTCGACGTCCGCGAAGTCGTCGGTGGCCGTGTCGCAGTCGTTGTCGGCGCCGTCGCCGTCGCAGATCTCCGCGTTGCCCGGGAACGCGGTCGCGTCCTCGTCGTCGCAGTCGCCCGCGCACGCGGGGACGCCGTCGCCGTCGCCGTCGTCCTCGTCCGCGGAGACCGCCCCGTCGCAGTCCGTGTCCACCCCGTCGCAGACCTCGACCGCCGCCGGGTTGACCCCGGCGTCCGTGTCGTCGCAGTCGTCGTCGCAGGCCAGGAACCCGTCGCTGTCGGTGTCCGCCTCGTCGGTGGGGATGACGCCGTCGCAGTCGTTGTCGAGGCCGTCGCAGATCTCCGACGCGAGCTCGTTGACCGCCGGGTTGCCGTCGTCGCAGTCGCCGTTGCAGGGCTCCTGCCCGTCGCCGTCGCCGTCGGCCTCGTTCGTCGGGATCACCCCGTCGCAGTCCGTGTCGGCGAGGTCGCACAGCTCGGGGGCGCCGTCGTAGACCGTGACCGCGTCGTCGTCGCAGTCGGTGTCGACGTCGGACACCCCCGACGACGTGCAGGCCCCGTCGTCCGACGTCGTCAGGACCGTGCTCCCCTGGCCGTCCCCGTCGAGGTCCTCGAAGCACGTCACCGTGTCGAAGCCGTTGCAGTCCTGGTCGATCCCGTCGTCGACCACCTCGACCGCGCCGGCGTACACGGTCTCGTCGTCGTCGTCGCAGTCCTCGCCGCACCCGTTGCCGTCGCCGTCGGCGTCCAGCGGGTAGCAGTCGGCGTAGGCCCGGAAGACGCGGGACGTCGCCCCGATCGCGGCGTGCTGGACGAAGCCCGCGATCGTGTCCGGGTCCTGGCGCACCGCGACCAGGCGGAGCGCGACGGTGTCGTGGGCGATCCCGTCGGCGTCGAGCTCCCACGTCAGGGTGTGGGCGGTGCCCGACGGCGAGGCGGCGCGATCGACGGTCGGGCCGGTGACCGTGGCGGCCTCCCACGCGCCCCCGCCGACGGTCGAGTACTGGAGCTCGACCGCCGCGACGTCGTCCGACTCGTCGTCGAAGAGCGTGTACTCGACGGCCAACGTCGGACCGAACACGGCGGGCTCGCCGGCGACCGGCGCCGGGGTCGTCAGCACCGGGTAGGTCGGGTCGTTGGGGAGCAGCGCCGGGCCGACGCGGTGGTTGGCGCGGACCCGCGTGCCCGCGTTGGTGTCGACGCCGAGCGTCGCGAAGTCGACGTCCCCGTCCCCGTCCAGGTCGCCGACGGCGAGGGCCTCGCTGGCGAGCGCGTCGGGGGACGTCCAGATCCGCTCGAACCCCCCCGCGCCGTCGCCCGCGTAGACCTGGTCGGGCTGCTCGTAGGCGGCCGTGATGAGGTCGAGGGCCCCGTCCCCGGTGACGTCCGCGAGCTGCGCCTCGTAGGTCTCCGGTCCCGCCTCGCCGGTCGCCGCGAAGCCCTCGACGAAGCCGAAGCCGGCCTGGTTCTCGAACACCGTCACGGGCACGTCCTCGCCGCCCGCGAGGAGGAGGTCGGGGAAGCCGTCGCCGTTGACGTCGCCAAACTCGCCGGTCCAGTACAGCGAGCTGCCCACGAGCAGGCTGGTGGGGAGCTGGCCGGTGCCGTCGTTGATGTGCAGGCGCGTCTCCTCGTTGCCCCAGGCGGTGGTGAGGAGGTCGGGGTCGCCGTCGAGGTCGAAGTCGCCCCACGCCACGTCGACGGTCAGCTCGGTCTGGCTCGACTGCCACAGCAGGCCGAACGAGCTCGTGTCCCCGTCCCAGTCGAAGACCTGGTCTTCGCCGTCCTCGTAGCCGACCGCGAGCTCCAGGTCTCCGTCCCCGTCGGCGTCGGCCCAGGCGACCGAGCTGGGGACGATCAGGCTCGCCGGCGCGGTGAAGATCGGGATCGACCCCAGCTGCAGGCCGTCGTGCCGGTAGACGTGCGCGCCGCCGGTGGTCGTCGCCACGGCGAGGTCGAGGTCGCCGTCCGCGTCGAAGTCGCCGAACGCGGCCGACGTGGCCGAGTCGGTGTCGTTCGAGAACCAGATGGGGACGGTGAAGAACGTGCCGTCCCCCTCGTTCCGGTAGATGCGGGACGGCAGCCCGGAGCCGGTGGCGACGGCGAGGTCGAGGTCGCCGTCGCCGTCGAAGTCGGCGAGGTCCGCGCCGCGGACGATCTCCCCCGCCGCCCCCTCGTAGCCGTCGCCGAAGCCGAACCCCGTGTTCTCCAGCAGCTCGGTGGCGGTCCCGCTGATGTTCGCCGCGGCGAGGTCGGGGTCGCCGTCGCCGTCGGCGTCGCCGGCGGCCAGCCCGAAGGTCAGCTCGGGCGGGTCCGGCTCCGTCCAGCCGAGGCTGAACGAGCCCTCGCCGTCGCCGAGGAAGGTGACGTTCGGCTCGACCGCGCCGCCCGCCGCCGCCACGGTCAGGTCGAGGTCGCCGTCCCCGTCGACGTCCGTCACCGCGACGTCCTGCCACGTCAGGCCCGGCTCCTCCGTCTGCCAGTCCGCGTTGGTCGCCAGGGTGCTGCCCGTGTTCTCCCACGTCAGGACCTCGCCCGAGGAGGCCGCGGCGGCCAGGTCCTGGTCCCCGTCGCCGTCGAAGTCGCCCCACGCGGCCGTCCGGAACTGCAGCGACTCGGCCGACTGCCAGTGCCCGGTGGTCTGGAGCACGCCGCCGCTGTTGGGGTAGACGCGCAGCGTCGTGACGTTCCCCCCCGCGGCGGCCGCCAGCTCGGGGAGGCCGTCGCCGTCCCAATCCCCGAAGGCGAGGTCGGTGGTGGACATGGGGACGCCCGACCAGTCCGGCGCCTGGGGGAAGGTCCCCGCGACCGAGTAGTGGACCGTGTCGGCCTCGCCGTTCGCGTTGCCGAAGGCGAGGTCGAGGAGGCCGTCCCCGGTGACGTCGGCGACGGCGACGGCGTAGCTGGTCCGGGCCTGGTCCGTCTCGAAGGCGTCGACGAAGTTCGTCCCGCTGCCGTCGCTCGCGAAGATGCGGCTGGGGACGGTGGAGGAGGCGACGACGAGATCGAGGTCGCCGTCGGCGTCCACATCGGCCCAGGCGAGGTCGAACCACGTCCCCAGGGTCGTGCTCGTCCAGCCCACGGCGAACCCGCCGCCGCCGTCGTTGAGGAGGACCCGGACAGCGCCGCCGGTGACGTACTGCGCGACGGCGAGGTCGAGGTCGCCGTCCCCGTCGGCGTCCCCCCAGGCGACGTTGCGCCCCTGGTTGACGGGGCCGGCGCCGGCGGGGGCCGCGAACGGGGAGGCGTCGTTCTCGAGGACGAGGTCGAGGCCGTCGCGGGCGAGGGCGAGGTCGACGTCCCCGTCGCCGTCGGCGTCCCCGAAGGCGGCGTCGCCGGTCCCCGCGGGCTCGTTGGACCAGACCTGGTCGAACCCGCTGCCTCCGTCCCAGTCCCAGATCCGGTCCGCGTCGCCGTCGTTCGCGACGACCAGCTCGTCGTCTCCGTCGCCGTCCCAGTCGCCCCAGTCGACGCGGACGCTCAGGTCGGTCGTGTTGTCGTCCCACAGCGCCGACGCCGCCACCCCGGACGTCGTCTGCTCGTGGATCCGCACCCCGTCCAGCGGCGTCGCGACCGCGAGGTCCTCGTCCCCGTCGCCGTCGAAGTCGCCCCAGGCGACGCCGTAGTGCGTGTCGGCGCCGTTCAGCTCCGCCTCCGCGCCGAAGGTGCAGTTGCCCGCGCCGTCGACCAGGAGCACCGTCTGCGTCGCCTGCCGGGCGAAGGCGAGGTCGAGCACGCCGTCGTCGTTGCCGTCCCCCCAGCGGAGGAGGCGGGTCCCCGTGATCTCGTCGCTGACCCAGTCGGCGGAGTCCTCGATCGAGCCGGCGTCGCTCACCCACACGGTGCTCTCGCCGCCGACCACCCCGACGGCGAGGTCGGCCTCGTCGTCCCCGTTGCAGTCGCCCCAGTCCACGCTGTAGCAGTCGCTGCAGGTCCGCTCGGCGGCCAGCGCGAACGTCCCCGGGGGGTCGTTGGCGAAGACGCGGAACTCCTCGTAGGAGGCGACGGCGAGGTCGGGATCGCCGTCGTCGTCCCAGTCGCCCCAGGCGACGTCGGCGGTGTTGTCGGAGGTCACGGTGACGAAGGAGGCGAGGTCGCCGGCCCCGTCGTTGAGGTAGACGCGGACGCCCGTGGCGGTGCCCACCGCGAGGTCCAGGTCGCCGTCGTCGTCGGCGTCCGCCCACGCCGCGGCGACGGCGTCCGTGACGTCGGGGGCCGTCCACAGCGGCGCCGTCAGCAGGATCTCCTCGCTCGCGGATCCCACCACCGCGTCGTGCGAGGACGTGGACGAGCAGCCTGCCGCCAGGAGGGCGACGAGGACGGAGCAGCGGCGCATCGAGCCTCCCGAAGGAGGCAGGTTATCTGGCCCGGACCTTCAGTGCGTAGTCCACCTGCTGGCCGGGCTTCAGCGCGCCCGCCTCGCGATCGACGAGCCAGTGCGGGGCCCGCGCGGCGGGGACGGCGACGACGTCGGGGTTCGCCCACGTCCGGAACACGATGTCCCACACCGGCGACGTGACGCCGTGGTTCAGCCGCGCGTCGCCGAAGTGGTGGAAGAGGTGGTGGCGCCGGATCAGCCGCCCGTACCAGCCCGTCGGGCCGTGCGTGTGGATGCGCCGGTGGACGATCTCGTAGTGGACGTAGGCGACCGTGAAGAAGCCCGTGAACGTCAGCCCCAGCGCCGGCCCGAGGGCGAAGCTGGTCGCCGCCGCGAGCAGCAGGATCACCGGCGCGGCCATCGCGAACTTCTTCGCCGTGGGCGTGAAGTAGTCCCGCGCGTGGTGCGTCAGGTGCTCCTTCTTGAAGGTGGAGTTCCCCTTCGGCGCGTGCCCCCGAAACCGGTGCAGCACGTACTCCATGAAGGACCAACCAAGAGCACCCAGGACCGCGGCGAGGACGAGCATGGGGGAGATAGTAAAGGCGCTTGACTAAAGGTCAAGGACTTCCCGCACCCAGGCGATCGCTTCCCGCGCCTCGTCCGCCGTCTCGTACCGATCCGCGGGGTCCTTCTCGAGGAGGCACGCGACCATCGCGTCGAGCTCCGGCGGCACCGCCTCGTTCCACGTCGATAGCGGCAGGGGGACCTCCTCGAGGACCTTCATGAAGAGCGTCTCGATGTGCCGCGCCTGGAACGGCAGCCGCCCCGCGAGCATCCGGTACAGGCAGACGCCGACCGCGTACAGGTCCACCGGCGGCTCGAGGTCGGGGTCGTCCGAGCGGAGCCGCTCCGGAGGGATGTAGGCGGGGGTCCCGACGACCTGGCCGGTGGCGGTGTGGCCGTCGATGGTGTCGCCCATCTTGGCGATGCCGAAGTCCGTCACCTTGAGCCGCCCGCCCTCGGTGATGAACAGGTTGCGGGGCTTGATGTCCCGGTGGACGACGCCCTGCCGGTGCGCCTCGGCGAGCCCCGCGAACGCCTGGTCCGTCAGGTCGAGCGCCATCTCCAGGCTCAGCTGCCCGCCCTCGAAGAGCATCAGGTCGTGGAGGTCCATCCCCTCCAGCAGCTCCATGGTGATGAAGTACGCGTCCCGCCAGACGCCGAACTCGTAGACCTGGATGAGGTTGGGGTGCGCGAGCTTGCGCGTGATCCGCATCTCCTGCTTGAAGCGGGCCAGCGCCTGGGGGTCGTCGCCGCCGCGGACGAACATCTTCAGCGCGGCGGGCTCGCCCATCGCGAGGTCCGTCACGGCGTAGACGACCGCGTAGCCGCCTTCGCCGAGCGCCCCCTCGATGCGCCACCGCTCCTTGATGACGGACCCGGGCCCGAGCGGCCCCAGCCCGAGCTCGAGGCTCTTGCTGTCGACCGCCGCCTGGAGCTCGTTCCGCTCCTTCGGGGTCTTGTTCCCGTGGCGGGAGACGGTCGTGGAGATCTCCGCCTGGAGCGGCGTCTCGTGCTCGGCGGTGGTCGACCGGCCCGGGCGGCGGTGGCGGCCGACCTCGTGGAACGCCTGGTCGTCCCCGAGGATCAGCTCCAGCTCGTCCTCGGTCAGCGAGTTGGGCCGCAGCATCCCGTCCCGTCGCGCCCGGGCGTCCCGGTACGAATCGTCGATCTTCAGCACGGCGTCGTACGCGGCCTCCGCCATGTCCTCGAACCCGAGCTTCTCGTAGACCCGGGCGAGCGTGTACAGCGTCCCCGTGTGCGCCGGCGTGTGGCCGTGACCCCACTTGTCCTTCACGAACGGCGCGACGAACTGGTCCACCTTCAGCGACATCAGGTCGTGCTGCTTGACGAGGCGGACGACGCGGGTGACCGCCTCGGGGTAGCGGCCGTGGTCGTAGGGGATCGTGAGCAGCGCCTCCAGCGCCTCCTCCGGCTTCTCCTTCCGGAGGTACACCTCGGCCTTGGTGAACGGGTCGAAGACGTCGGACGCGGTCGTCGGATCGTCCTCGCGGCCGTAGAGGTTGGAGCTGAGCATCCCCGGCTCCCACGGCCCCCCGGGGACGATCTGACCGCGCATCGCCCGGACCGCGTCCTCCTGCCGCCCGGCCCGCCGGAGCAGCTCCGCGGCGCGCTCGTTCTCGCCGAGGTTCATCAGCGGCCCGGTGGCGAGCCGGAGCTTGCCCGCGCGGGCGTAGAAAAGGGCCGCGTTGGCGGCCGCGCGCTTCTGGGGGAGGCTCAGCTCGGCGACGGCGGTGGCGCGCTTCGGCAGCGCCTGGAGGAGGCAGTCGGCGGCGTCCTCGAAGTGCTGCTCCTGGGCGAGGAGGCGGGCGGCCTCGTCCCAGCGCTGGGCGCGGCGGTACGCCTGGATCGCCTCGGGGACCCGGCCCGCCAGCTCGAACGCGCGGGCCGCCTCGACGTGCTTGCCGACCGAGACCAGCTCCCAGGGGTCCTTCCCCGCCACCGCGCGAGTCTACCGGTTGGGGCCGCTACCGACTCGCCCACCGCCATGCCGTCTCGACGATGGCGTCGAGGTCGGTGTAGCGGGGAGCCCAGCGGAGGACGTCGCGGGCGAGGGACGCGTCGGCGTACAGCTCGGGGGGGTCGCCGGGGCGGCGGGGGGCGTCGACGGTGGGGATGTCCCGGCCGGTCACGCGGCGGGCCGACGCGATCACCTCGCGGACGCTGAAGCCGCGCCCGATGCCGAGGTTCAGCCCCGTGAAGCCGGGGCTCAGCCGCTCCAGCCCCACGAGGTGGGCGTCGCACAGGTCCTCGACGTGGACGTAGTCGCGGACGCAGGTGCCGTCGGCGGTGGGGTAGTCCGTCCCGAACACGCGCAGGGGCGGTCCTTCGCCGCGGGCGGTGGCGAGGACGAGGGGGATGAGGTGGGTCTCGTGGAGGTGGTCCTCGCCGATCGAGCCGTCCGCGGACGCGCCCGCGACGTTGAAGTAGCGGAGGGCGAGGACGGCGAACTCGGGGTCGGCGGCGCAGACGTCCGCCAGCGCGAGCTCGGTGCTGAGCTTCGTCCAGCCGTAGGGGTTCAGGGGGCGGCGGGGGCAGGCCTCGGTGACGGGGATGCGGTCGGGCTGGCCGTAGACCGCGCACGTCGAGCTGAAGATGAGCCGCTTGACGCCGGCCGCCTGCATGGCGCGGAGGAGCGACAGCGCGCCGCCGACGTTGTTGTCCCAGTACTTGAGCGGCTGGGCGACGGACTCGCCGACCTCGATGAAGGCGGCGAAGTGAAAGACGTCGGTTACGCGGTGGGTGCGGAGGGCGGCCTCGACGGCGGCGGTGTCGCGCACGTCGGCGTGGACGAAGACGGCGTCGGGGTGGACCGCGGCGCGGTGCCCGGTGGCGAGGTTGTCGACGACGACGACGTCCCGCCCCGCCTCGAGCAGTCGCCTCACCATGTGGGCCCCGATGTAGCCCGCGCCGCCGGTCACGAGAACGCTCATCCCTGTCAGGGTAGCCGCCGCTTCCGCTACGATGCGAATGAGGCGATGTCGATCGAAGTCACCTTCTCGCACCGGGCCCGCGCCCGGTACTTCACCCCCGACGAGGCGAACGACCTCCTCCCCGACCTGATCCCCGAGGTGCTGCGGGCGCGCGAGCTGCTGGACCGGGGGCGGCGGCTGTACGCGGCGGGCGACCGGGGGGACGCGGTGGAGGAGGTCCAGAACGAGATCAAGAAGATCCTCGACCACATCCACGGGCTGGGCGTCGACGTGAAGGGGCTGGAGCCGGGGCTGCTGGACTTCCCCGCGCTGCGGCACGGCACCGAGGTGTGCCTGTGCTGGAAGGAGGGGGAGACCGAGATCGAGCACTGGCACCCCATCCCCACGGGGATCGCGGGGCGCCGCCCGCTGTCCGAGACGCGGGGGGACGCGTGGGAGTGGTGCAACTAGCCCTCGTCCCGGGCGCCCGCTACATTCCCGCGATGCTCGCCGTCGCCGCCGCTGCCGCCGCCGCCAAGTCCACCGAAGCCGTCGCCAAGACCACCGAAGCCGTCGCCGCGGCCGAGCCGGGAGACGTCGGCGGCACCATCGTCATCGTCCTCCTCGTCGCCGGTCTGGCCGTCTGGCTGGGGCCGCTCCTGGTCGCCAACGCCAGGAAGATGCACGGCTGATCCGCTGACCACCGTCGTCACCGGGGCGGCGGGGTTCGTCGGCAACAACCTCGTCCGGATGCTGCTGGAGGCGGGCCACACCGTCCGCGCGGTCGTGCGCGGCAACCGGGCGCCGCTCGACGGGCTGGACGTGGAGGTCGTGACGGCCGACGTGCGGGAGCCGGCCACGCTGGACGCGGCGTTCGCCGGCGCGGAGCGGGTGTTCCACACGGTCGCGGTCATCTCGCTGCTGGGGGACCCCGGCGGGATCGTCCACGCGACGAACGTCGTGGGGGCCGAGAACGCGGCGCGGGCGGCGCTGAAGGCGGGGGTGCAGCGGTACGTCCACGTCAGCTCCTGCCACGCCTTCGACCTCGACCACTACCCGATCTCCGAGGACTCCCCCCGGCCGGGGCCGAAGCTGCCCGCCTACGACCGGTCCAAGGCGGCGGGCGAGGCGGCGGTGCGGGGGGTCGTCGACGACGGGCTCGATGCGGTGATCGTCTACCCCGCGGGCATCACCGGCCCCGGGGACTGGCGGCCGTCGCCGTTGGGGGGGGCGCTGGTGGACCTGTCGAAGCGGAAGGTGCCGGCGCTGATCGCGGGGGCCTTCCACTGGGTCGACGTGCGGGACGTCTGCCGGGGCGCGATGCTCGCGGCGGAGACGGGCGCGACCGGTCGGGGGTACCTGCTGTCGTCGGAGTACCTGTCCGTCGCGACGCTGGCGCAGTACGTCGAGGAGGCGACGGGCGCGCGGCCGCCGCGGTTCACGGTCCCGATGTGGCTGGCGCGGGCGACGGGGCCGTTCGTGGACCTCGCCGCCCGAGTCGGTCTGGAGCCGCCCTACACGTCGGAGTACCTGGGTCCGCTGCGGGCGGCCGCCGTGATGGACTGCACGCGGGCGCGGACGGAGCTGGGGTGGGAGCCGCGGCCGATCCGGGAGTCGGTGGCGGACCTCTTCGCGTGGCGTCGCGAGGTGGGGCTCGATGCCTGAGCTGGAGCTCCACCGGATCGCGGCGTACGTCGAGATCGGGCTCGGGGTGGCGACGGCGCTGGCGCTGATCTTCATCACGGCCCCCTACGGGCGTCACGGACGCGGCGGCTGGGGCCCCGAGGTCAGCGCGCGGGCGGGCTGGCTCATCATGGAGGTCCCCGCCTGCCTGGGGTTCCTCGCGATCTACCTCCTGGGCGACCTCCGGCTCGAGCTGGTCCCGCTGGTGCTCCTGGGGATGTGGCAGCTGCACTACGTCTACCGGACGTTCGTGTTCCCGTTCCTCATCCGCGCGACGGGCAAGACGATGCCGCTGTCGATCGCGCTGGCGGCGGTGGTGTTCAACCTGCTCAACGCGTACGTCAACGCCCGCTGGATCTCGCACCTGGGGACGTACGGGGCGGAGTGGCTGACGGACCCGCGGTTCGTGGTCGGCTTCGTCGTGTTTTGCGTCGGGATGACGATCAACCACCGGGCCGACGCGACGCTCCGCAGCCTGCGGAAGCCGGGGGAGACGGGCTACGAGATCCCGCGCGGGGTGCTGTACCGGCGGATCTCCTGCCCCAACTACCTCGGCGAGATCGTGGAGTGGTTCGGGTGGGCGATCGCGACGTGGTCGCTCGCGGGGCTGGCGTTCGCGCTCTACACGACGGCCAACCTCGCGCCCCGCGCGCTGGCCCATCACCGCTGGTACCGGGAGACGTTCGAGGACTACCCCCCGGAGCGGAAGGCGCTGATCCCCTTCGTGCTCTAGCCGTCGCCGCCGCCGCCCCCGCCGCCGTTGCCGCCGCCGCCGCCCGCGCCGAAGAAGACGCTGACGTAGTCGAACTCGACGTACTCGTCCTCGGCGACGTGGATGTCGCCCTCGGCGAACTCGTTCCAGTCGGGCTGGCCGTTGGGGTAGGACCACCACATGCCGACGCTCTCGTCGTCCCAGTCGAACTGGACGGCGTACCGCCACTGGGCGTACTCGAGGTCGCACTCGTCCTCGCCCTCGTCGGGGAAGAACTCGAGCCGGAAGGCGCCCCAGCTCTCCTGGTTGTTCCAGAAGCCGAGGAAGCCGCTCACCTCGTAGAGGCCGACGCAGACGAGCTCGCCGTCGTCGAAGAGGTAGGCGGACTCGCAGCCCTCGTAGCCCCAGTCGTCGCCGCCCTCGCTGAAGAACTCGGCCTCGCCGGCGAAGATCCAGCCCTCGCCGTTGGTGTCCGGGGGCTCGACCGGCGGGCCGCACTCGGGATCGAAGCCGTCGTCGTCGTCGTCGTCGTCGTCGTCGTCGTCGTCGTCGTCGTCGTC
>CAYFOA010000180.1:0-13922 GCA_964344575.1 uncultured Rickettsiales bacterium
GACGACGACACCTCCGTCACCGACGACGACGACGACGACTCGGTCATCACCGGCGGCGGCCCCGACTGCGGCTGCGCGTCCACGGTGTCCGGCGGCGGTGCCCCGTCCTCGGGCCTGATGCTGCTCCTCGGGCTGGGAGCCGTCCTCCGCCGGCGGCGCTGAGCCTCCCCCAACGAGCCGCGCCCCCCGCCGCCTTCATGGCGACGGGGGGCGCAGCGGGCTTCGCAGGGAAACCGGGTCGCACCGTCCGATGAGCAAGTCCGGTGCCAACCCCCCGGGCCGAAGCCCGGCTCCTGCCTCTAGTTGTCGGCGGTCGTGAGCGTGTAGCTGCTCGCGTCCCAGCCGTGGACCGCGATGTGCAGCGTGCCGTTCGTGCTCGGCGTCACCTCGATGGTCTCGTTGCCGGACGCCGTGTAGCCGCGCTGGTCGTAGCTGCTCGTCGTCGGCGCGCTGCCGAACTTGACGTACAGGTCCACGTCGTTGGGCGCCTGCGTCCGCACCACGATCGGCTTCCCGGCGAACACCTGGACCGAGTAGTGCTTCAGCTCGTCCTGCGCCACGCTCCCGGACTCGTTCAGGTGGTCCGTCTCCGGGTCGGGATCGGGGTCGGGGTCCGTCGTGTCGCCCTCACCCGTGTAGAAGCTGACCGTCAGCTCGTACGTCGCGCTCGTGTACCCGCGGACCGACACGTAGAAGTCGCCCGGGCCCTCGGCGCTGCAGCTCTCGACCGAGCCGTTGCGGTAGGGGCGGCAGTCGTAGGACGCCGTGGTCGGCTGCGCGCCCTTGCGGACGTACAGGTCGGCGTCGCCGGTGCCCGTCATCTCCGCCGAGACCGTCCCCGCGGACGCCTCGAACGGACCGAAGTGGTGCCACTGGCCCTGGTTCAGGGAGCCGTTGTTGTCGACCGTCTCCAGCGTCGGGTCGCCGCCGTCGCCGCCGCCGTCCACGGGGCCGACCGACGCGTCGAGCAGCTCCTTGACGAGGTGCCACTGGATGGCCCCGCCGGCGATGCGCTGCGACTCGGTGCGGGACGTCGGGAGCCACAGGAAGTCGGGGTGGTTCCGCTTGCTGCTGCCCGTCCACTCGCCGCCGACGACCTTGCCGTCGCTGTCCACCTCGAGGATGTACGTGTAGTGGTCGGTCCGCGTGTACGTGTCGATCTGGTCGGCGAGGTTGCCGTCCGTGTGCGCCGAGGACTCCGTGATGTAGTCCACCTCGAGCTTCACGTCGTACAGGGCGAGCCCGTCCTCGGGGTTGAAGCGGTACTCGACGTCGCTGCCGCCGCCGGTGCCCGTGGTGACCGCCACGTTGACGTCGTACTGGCTGACGCCGCTGTACCCGTAGACGCTCAGGAACACGCGCTCGGCGCCCGCGGGGACGTCCAGGTTGCACTCCTCGGAGGAGCCGTTGAGCCAGGGGCGGCAGTCGTACTGGGACGACGTCGGCTGCGAGCCGAAGCGGACGTACAGGTCGGCGTCGGACGTCCCCGTCATCATCGCCTTCAGCGTCGTCGCGCCGGTCACGTCGATCGCCGCCTCGTGGTGCCACTGGCCCTGGTTGAGGCTGCCGTCGAACTGCGACGTCACGACCGTGGGGCCGTCGCCGCTGTCGCCGCCGTTGTCCTCGTCCTCGACGCCCACGAGCGCGTTGGCCTCCTGCGGCGTGACCTGCTCCATCTTCGTGATGCGGTACGCGCGGAGCGGCTGGTTCCAGACCTCGTCGTCGAACGTCCGGTCCTCGACGAAGCTCTGCCCGCGCAGGCCGAGGTAGTTCGTCAGGAGCACGTGGTAGGTGCCCGGGTTCGTGTCCGCGCACTCGGAGTCGTTGCCCGTGGGGCGGTCGTAGAGGTCGTACTCGATGTCGTCCTCGTCCTCGTTGCAGCGGAGGCTGACGAAGCGGACGTCGGTCTCGTTGTAGGCGAGGGTGACCAGGGCCTTGATGTCGTTGACCTTGAACTCGACGCCGTTGCGGGTGACCGCGTGCTCCGGCTCGGGCTCGAGGATGGCGACGGGCGCCCACGCGTGGCAGATGCCCCACCACGTCGGGATGCAGTGACCCTCGTCCTCACCGTGCCGCTTGGCGCAGGACTCGCCGATGTCGCTGTTGCACTGGTCGTTGGTCGTGCACGCGGTGCGGCTCGTGTAGCGGTCGACGCCGTGCGTCTGCGAGACGCGGTCCTCGATGTTGTCGACGCCGAACGCCTCGCCGTACTTGGCGGCGGGCGACTGCGAGCTGCTGCCGTTCCAGCGGTAGTTGATGCTGTCCTCGTAGACGGGCCAGTAGCTGGACGCCCAGGGGCTCACGTCGAGCTGGGCGTTGGGCGGGAGCTCCGCGAGCCGGTACTCGAGGTCGTGGGCGAAGAGCGACGGGTCGTCGCGGGGGCCCCAGACGGCCTTCGCGTCGATCCGGTCGGTCTCCTCGTCGGAGCCGTCGTCGCCGCCGCCGAGGGTCGGGCCGTCGCCGCCGCGCGAGCTGTTGAGGTCGGTGTCGGGGTGCTCGAAGCCGACCCCGGCGAAGTCGCCGCAGGCGGCGAGGAAGATCAGCGCAGCGCCGAACGTGATGTAGCTGTGACGAAACATGAAACCTCTCCGTGCCGTGAAGGGGACCGCCTTGTTGGCAAGGGCGGTGCCAACGCCTCGATTTCTTTCAAACAAAAGAACGAAACGTTGCACTGAGGGGCTGTGGCGTCCGCGGGCGACACGGGACTTCGACCCGCCCACAACGCAAAGAGTAGCTGTAACGCTACAGCTACTGGAGTCGGCTGCGCTTCACTGCAACCCGCCGGACTGCGAGCGCGAAAAAGATCCAGAAGACGCTTGAAGAACGGCCTGCGGAGTCGCACGCGCAACCAGGCGCGAGTGCGTCTGCTCCTCCGTCGTCGCCGTCGCAGTCCTGGTCGATCCCGTCGCCGGGGATCTCGTTGGCGCCGGGGTGGACGGTGTCGTCGCCGTCGTCGCAGTCGTCCGCGTTGTCGACGTGGCCGTCGGGGGCCGCGCACAGCAGCCCGTCGGGGTGCTCGGCGAGGGGGCTGCCGAACGTGTCGCCGTCCACGTCGCGATACCAGAGCCGGAAGTCCAGCCCCTGGGGCTCGTCCGGGGACTCCACGATCCCGTCGCAGTCGTTGTCGACCCCGTCGCAGACCTCGTCGGCCCCCGGGAACGTCAGCTCGTCCTCCTCGCCGCAGTCGTCCGCGCAGCCCAGGAACTCGTCCCCGTCCTCGTCCGCCTCGCCGTCCGGGCCGCCGGGGAGCGCCCCGTCGCAGTCGTTGTCCACCCCGTCGCAGACCTCCTCGGCGCCGGGGTGGGTGCCCGCGTCCAGGGGGGCGCAGTCGTCGCCGTCGGCGGCCCCGTCGCCGTCGTCGTCGGGGTCCGTGCAGTCGGGGTCGCCGTCGTCGTCGGTGTCGTCGAACTCGTCGGCGACGTCGCCGTCGCAGTCCGTGTCCGCCCCGTCGTTGCAGAACTCCTCCGCGCCGGGGTGGACGTCGAGGTCGGTGTCGTCGCAGTCGGTCTCGGCGTAGGCGTCCGCGCAGCCCGGGTCGGAGCCGTCGAAGAAGCCGTCGCCGTCGCTGTCGAAGTCCTCGTCGACCTGTCCGTCGCAGTCGTCGTCCTCGCCGTCGCAGGCCTCCGGCGCGTCGGGGTAGGTGGCGGCGTCCGCGTCGTCGCAGTCGTCGCACCCCGGGGCGCCGTCCCCGTCGCCGTCGCCCTCGCCCCCGGCCGCCCACGTGTCGTCGTCGCAGTCGTTGTCCTGCCCGTCGCACACTTCGACGCCGCCGGGCACGTTGGCGGGGTCGTCGTCGTCGCAGTCGAGGCACGCCCCGACCTCGTCGCCGTCGCCGTCGAAGCCCTCGTCGACGTCCCCGTCGCAGTCGTTGTCGAGCCCGTCGCAGATCTCCTCGAGGTCCGGCGCGACGGTCGCCTCGCCGTCGTCGCAGTCGGTCTCCGCCCACGCCGCCGCGCACTCCGGCACGGCGCCGTCCACGTACCCGTCCCCGTCCCCGTCGAAGGTCTGGTCGGCGACGCCGTCGCAGTCCTCGTCGACCGCGTCGCACGCCTCGGGCGCGCCGGGGTAGACGGACGCGTCGTCGTCGTCGCAGTCGGCGGGGACGAAGAAGCCGTCCCCGTCGGTGTCCCCGAGCTCCGCCGACCAGACGCGGAAGGGGGCCGTGACGGACGCCGTGGCGCCGTCCTGGATGGGGTACGCGATCGCCTGCGGGGCCTGGTAGGGGACGACCACCCGGAGCACGACGTCGTCGCCCTCGACCCCGTCCGCGGCGGCGTCCCAGGTGACCGCCCACTGCTCGCCGTCGTCGTCCGCGTCGAGCATCGTGGGGGCAGCGGCGGTCAGCGTCGCGTCCTCCCACACGCCCGCTCCGCCGACCGCGTACCGGAGGCTGACGGTGGGCGCCGGGTCGCCCTCGTGGTCGAACAGCGTGAAGGAGACGTCGACCGTGGGCCAGAGCGCCTCGACGGCCGCGCCCGCCCCCTCGACTGCGGGGGTGCCGCCGGGCTGGCCGGCGACGATGCGGGTCGGCGTGTTGGGGAGGCGGGGGCCGTCGTGCCGGCGGTTCTCGTAGGTGCGGATGGGGACGGGGTCGCCTGCGCCGTCCGCGCTCGTCGCCGCCACGAGGTCGACGTCGCCGTCCCCGTCGGCGTCGATGAGTGCGACGCCGCGGCCCGCGAGGGGATCGCCGGGGGCCTCCCAGGAGGGGTCGTCGCCGAGCGCACCGCCGTCGTTCCGGTAGACGCGGTGGGCGCCCAGGGTGGGTCCGATCGCGAGGTCGGGGTCGCCGTCCCCGTCGACGTCCCCGAACGCCGCGGAGCGCGAGTCGTCGGACGCCGGCCCCCACGCCCCCGCGGGCGGGTTGAGGACCCCCGACGAGTTGAGGAGGAGCGCGTCGGCGCCGCCCTCCACGGCGACGGCGAGGTCGGGATCTCCGTCGCCGTCGACGTCTCCCCAGGCCAGGCCGCGGGGCGCGCCGGGGACGACGACCGTCTGCTGGGCGGGGAGCAGGCCGGCGGACGGCGCGCCGTAGAGCTCGACCGTCCCGCCCGCCGACGCGACCGCGAACTGGAGGACGCCGTCGCCGTCGGGGTCGCCCCAGGCGACGTCGCCCCCCTCGGTCCACGTCGTGCTCACGGCGACGTCGGCGAGGGTCGGGTCGGCGGGATCGACGAGGCGGTCGGCCTCGGCCGCGCCGGCGACGGCGAGCTCGAGGAGGCCGTCGAGGTCCGCGTCGCCGAACGCCAGCCCCGACGGCCCGACGGCGTCGGGGAGGTCGCGCGCGCCTGCGAGGGCGAACCGGGACGCGCAGGCCGAGACGCCGTCCGACGCGAAGATCCAGAGGTCCTCGGGGTCCGTCTCGGGGGTGCCGGCGGCGGCGAGGTCGAGGTCGCCGTCTCCGTCCGCGTCGCCCCACGCGACCGCCGCGAAGGCGGCCTCGACGGGAGCCGTCCAGCAGGTCGACCAGCCTCCGCCGCCGTCGTTCTCGAGGACGCGGACGGTCCCCGAGGACGCGTTCGTGGACGCCGGCCAGCCGGTCCCCGCGACGGCCAGGTCGCGGTCGCCGTCGCCGTCGAAGTCGCCCCACGCGAGGTCCTCGACGAGCTCCAGCGTGAACGGCCCCAGGGCGTCCTCGTGGAGCGCGAGGCCGGCGTCGTTGAGGTGGAGCCGGTCGGGCTGGGCGACGCCGCCGTCGCCGGTGCCGACGTACAGGTCGAGGTCGCCGTCCCCGTCGACGTCCCCCCACGCCGCCGCCCGGTCCCAGCCGCCGGTCAGCTCGGTGGTGGGGTCGCTCCCGAAGTACGTCCCGCCGGCCTGGGTGTAGACGCGGAGGTCCGACGGCGCGCCCGCCTCGACGATGGCGAAGTCGGCGCCCCCGTCCCGGTCGGCGTCGCCCGCGTCGATGCCGCTCCGGTCGAGCCCCGCGGTCAGCTCGTCGGCCCACGACCAGTGGGTGTTGAGGAACGCCCCGCTGTTGTTGACCCACGCCATGACGGCGCCGGCGTCGTTGGCGACGAACAGGTCGGGGTCTCCGTCGGGGCCGAGGTCGCCCCAGGAGACGTCGGCCCCGTCGCAGGCGAGCGAGCCGCCGTAGCCGAGCCACTGCGGGGTCGAGCCGAGGCCGCCGGTGGTGTTCGCGAACTGCACGCCGCAGTCGCCGCCGGCCGCGAACGCGAGCTCGGGGTAGTCGTCGGCGTCGCTCATCCGCGCCCAGGCGACGCCGCGGTACTGGGCCGCGAACGTGTTGACCCAGGTGGCGGTGGCGGACGGGCCCGTGGGGGAGCCCTCGTAGACGAGGCCGGAGCCGCCGTTGGCGACGGCGAGATCGAGGTCGCCGTCGAGGTCCCAGTCGGCCCACGCGAAGTCCTGGGGGGTGCCCGGGCTGACGGTCCAGGCGCGGGTCGTCTCCAGGGGCGGGGAGCCGCCGGTGTTGGCGTAGCCGGCGATCTCGGCGCCCACCGCGACGGACAGGTCGAGGTCGCCGTCGGCGTCCCAGTCGGCCCACGCGACGTGGCCCGCGTCGGTCGCCCAGTCGGCGGGGTCCTCGAGCCACGCGGTGGCGAAGTCGGCGCCGTCCCACTCGAGCACCCGGGTCGCCTCGGCGCCGCCGCCGCTGACGGCGAGGTCGAGGTCGCCGTCCCCGTCCCAGTCGCCCCACGCGACGCCGGGGTGGCGGGAGTCGGAGGCCTCGGTCCAGCCGGCCGGCTGTGTGAGGACGGGGAGGGAAGCGGACCCCGCGAGCTCGCCTCCGCAGCCGGCGATCAGGGGGACGAGCAGCCAGGGGCGACGCATGGCGCCGCCATCATGCCTGGGTTTGTGGTCAGACCTCGTCGACGAGGACGTCGCGGTCGTACCGGCCGACGTCGAGGCGGCGGGTGCGGACGGTCGGGTCGTCGACGCGGCAGGTCAGCGTGTGGAAGCCGGCCTGCTGCGGCCGCCACGTCGTCCACCACAGCCCCCACGTGCGGACGTCCTCGCGGTCGGGGCAGAAGGTGACCGCCTGCCAGTCGTCGTCGCCGCCCCCGCCGAGCGAGATCGGCGGCGCGAGCTCGTCCCCGCCCCAGACGATGCCGACCACGCGGTAGACGATCTCGCCGGCGAGCTCCCACTTCTCGACGCGGACCGGCATCGCGGCGGTGTCCATCGAGGCGGCGATGTAGTCGCGGGCCAGCGCGGGGGTGCCGTCCTGGTGGGTCCGGGCGGCGAACTCCTGCATCTGGGAGGTCGCCGGCTCGTCGTCGCCCACGAAGCGGATCTCGTCGACCCACTTCACGCACGCGCAGCCGTACCAGCGGGGGACGAGGAGGCGGACGGGGAAGCCGTGGTCGGGAGTCAGGGGCTGCCCGTTCATCTTCGTCGCGAGCACGGCGCCGAAGTCCGCCAGCTCGTCGAACGTGAAGATCCAGGACGCGCCCGGGTCGGAGTGGGACGAGACCTGGGTCCGCTCGTCGAAGCCGTTGATCAGGACGCGCGTGGCGCCCGCCGACGGGGTCACGCGGTCGAGGATCGACGCGAACGGGATCCCGGACCAGTCGCAGGCGGACAGGAGCCCGAAGTTGCGCGAGCTGCCGTTGCCGGAGCACTCGAGGACGACCGGCCCGAGATCGATCTCGTCGGCGAGGAGGTCGTTCAGCGGGAGGTCCACCTCTTCGTCGACGAGGCCGCGGATCGCGATCGTCCAGCCGTCGGTGGGGGGGAGGAGGTCGGGGGACTCGGTGCGGACGAAGAAGTCCTCGACGTCGACGACGAGCCGGTCCTCGTCCACCCGCCGCAGGTCCGTCACCAGCCGCGCGTCGTGCCCCGTCCCCGGACCGAGGGGAGTCTCCAGGTCGTCGTCGGCGGTGCCGTCGTTCTCGAACGGGAGCGTCTCCAGGAACGTCCCGCTGTCGTAGATCGCCGCGCATGCCGGATCGGGGACGTCGATCGGCGAGTCGTCGTCGTCGTCGCCGAGGCCGCCGGCCCCGCCGCAGCCCCCGATCACGAGGCCGCCGGACGCCGTCAGCGACGTCCTCAGGAAGACGCGCCGAGACGGCATCAGCGCCCCTCGTACACCGGGTCTCGCCGCTCCATGAGGGCGACGAGGCCCTCCATGGCGTCCCGGCTCCCGAGGATCCCGGGGATCGCCGCGACCGCCGCCGCCACCGCCTCGGCCTGCCCCGGCGCGGCCGCGAGGCGGGCCGTCTCCAGCGTCACCGCGATCCCGAGCGGGGCCTGCGCCGCGATGCGGCCGGCGAGCTCCATCGCGCGGTCGAGCTGCGCGCCCACGGGGACGACCTCCTGGACGAGCCCCAGCCGGTGCGCCTCGGCGGCGTCGAAGGGGTCACCCGTCAGCAGGTACCGCATCGCGTTGCCCCAGCCGAACCGGGCCGGCATCCGGATCGTCGCCCCGCCGAGCGCGAAGATCCCGCGGCTGACCTCGTTCTGCTGGAAGACGACGTCCTCGGCGGCGACGCAGAGCTCCGCGGCCAGCGCCAGCTCGATGCCCCACGTGAAGCAGCGCCCCTGGACCGCGACCACCACCGGCTTGGCGCAGGGGCGGCCGATCAGGCCGAACGCGTCGACGCCGTCGTCCTCGGTGAGCAGGAGCCCGCGGAGCCCCTCGAGCCCCTCGACCCCGGCCAGCGCAGGGCCGACGTCGGCCAGATCGAGGCCGCCCGTGAAGTGGTCGCCGGCCGCGTGGACGACGCCCACGCGGAGCTCCGGGTCGTCGGACAGCCGGGTGTAGGCGGCGTTGATGCCGCGGGCCATCTCGAGGTTCAGGGCGTTCCGCTTGGCGGGCCGGCAGACCTCGATGGCGAGGACGTGGCCGTGCGTCTCGAGGCGGATGAGGTCGGTCATGGGAGCTCCGGGGCGGGTCGCGTCGGTCGGCTCAGTCGTCGTCGTTCCACACGTCGACGCGCCGGACCGCCGCGCCGTTGCGCGCGTGGTCGCAGGACGCGAACACGAACGAGACGCCGGGCAGGGTGCCGGCGCGGGCGACGCAGCGGTCGTCGCCGAGCGTCGGCGGGAAGGCTCCCAGGTCGATGTCGCCGTGGGCCGCCTCGAGCTGCGCGAGGGTGCTCCCCACGCCGGTCCCGGCGGCCGTGCGGGTCGCGTCGGTGTGGACGAGGAGGACGGTCACGCGGGCGCCCTTGCGGGCCTTGGCGGCGGCCGCGTCGCGGAGCTCGTCGACGGGCGGCTCGCCGGGGCCGGACTTCCGGTCCCACGCCGCGAACGGCCCCCCGCGGATCCCGGCGTCGACGCCGTGGGCCGCGAACGAGAACCCCTCGAAGGGCTGCGCGTCGGCGACGTAGCGGGCGAAGTAGCGGTCCTCGGCGCCGTCCAGCAGCGCGGCGGGGAGGGGCGCCCCCAGCTCGATCGGCCCGACGCCGCCTTCGCGAATCTCCCAGGGTCCGTCCACGTTCACTCCGGCCGGGGGGGTCTTCGACGCGGTCGCGCAGCCCACCAGCCCCAGCAGCAGCAGCAGCGCGAGCGCTAGGGGACGACGTACCAGAGGTGGAGCCGCTTGCACGGGTACCAGGAGCCGTCCGACAGCGTCTCGCCGTCGAAGATGTCGACGTGGCCCGTGCCGCCGTAGCCGAAGATGCGCTCCATGCCGACGATCCCCTTCTTGGACTTGATGATGTCCTTGATGGGGTTGTCGCCCTCCTCGAACGCCTTGTTGAACTCCTCCTCGTTCTTCCAGCGCCCGGACTTCGGGTAGACCGCGTCCGCCTTGCGGTACCGCTTGGCGATGTACGTCCACATCTCGGACGCGCCGAGGATGTAGTAGTCCTTCGACTTCTTCGAATAGAACGGCTTCCGGGGGAGGCCCGCGGCCTTGGTCTTGGCCGGCGTGATGCGGGTCGCGTCGCCCATCTTGTTGAACATGACGCTCATGCGGATGGCGCAGGTGTTCTCGAGGTAGGACGGCAGCCCCTCCTCCTCGCGGACCTCGTCGCTGGTCGTGTTCTCGCTGTCGTCGTCGAGGTAGTTGTGGGGGTGGTTCTCCCACATCTCCTCGAACCCCTCCTCGCCCTCGGGCAGCTTCGGCTTGAGCTGGATCGGGGCGGTCGCCGCCGACATCGCGCCGGCCTTGAGCTGCAGGTCGAGCTGGGAGCCATGCTCGCGGGGGCCCGCGTGGGCGGCGTAGGGGCCGGACGCAGAGGCGGTCGCGCTGCCCGCGGGCCCGGACGCGGTCGCCGCCGCGGCGCGGGACGCGGTGGACTCGGGGGTGGCGCGGCGGCGGGAGGGCATCGACCGAATGTACCTGCTGCCACCCGGGTGGCAACAGGGACCTGGGGGTGCCCCGCATCCGGTGGTAGATCGTCGGGGCCGATGCCGTCGCCCGCCTTCGCTCCGTCCACCCGCGCCTGGTTCGCCGACGCCTTCGACGCTGCCACCGAGGTGCAGGACCGCGGGTGGGCCGAGATCGCCGCGGGGAGGGACGCGCTCCTGATCGCGCCGACGGGGTCGGGCAAGACGCTGGCGGCGTTCCTGTACGCGATCGACCGGATCGGGCAGACGTCCGCGAGCGACCGGCCCAAGGGCGTCAAGGTGCTGTACGTCTCCCCCTTGAAGGCGCTCGTCCACGACATCGAGCGGAACCTCAAGGCGCCGCTGATCGGCATCGGGCGGGCCGCCGCGAAGCTGGGGGAGGGCTTCGACCCGCCGACCGTCAGCATGCGGACCGGCGACACGACCTCGAGGGAGCGCGCCCAGCAGCTCCGCCGCCCCGGCGACATCCTCGTGACGACGCCGGAGTCGCTGTACCTGCTCCTCTCCTCACGCGCGCGGGACAACCTGCAGGGGGTGGGGACGGTCATCATCGACGAGGTCCACGCGATGGCGGGGACGAAGCGGGGGGCGCACCTGGCGCTGAGCCTGGAGCGGCTGGAGGAGCTGTGCCCGGAGCGGCCGCAGCGGATCGGGCTGAGCGCGACGGTCCGGCCGCCGATCGAGGTGGCGAAGTTCCTCGGGGGGTCGGTCGAGCCGGTGATCGTCGACTGCAGCGCGCCGCCGCACCTGGACCTGGAGATCGTCGTCCCCCTGGAGGACATGGAGCGGCCGCCGCCGGTGGAGCCGACGGGCGGCCCGATCGCGACGCGGCCGCCGCCGGTGGACTACGGCGCCGACGGCATGGGCGGCGCCGCCTTCCAGCAGCAGCCCCGGACGGGGGTGTGGCCGTCGATCACGCCGAAGATCCTGGAGCAGATCCAACGCCACCGGACGACGCTGGTGTTCGTCAACAGCCGCGGGCTGTGCGAGCGGCTGGCGCGGCGGCTGAACGAGCTCGCCGGCGAGGAGCTGGTCCGGTCCCACCACGGGTCGGTCTCCCACGACGCACGCCGGGACATCGAGGAGGCGCTCAAGGAGGGCCGGCTGCGGGGGATCGTGGCGACGTCCTCGCTGGAGCTGGGGATCGACATGGGGTCGATCGACCTCGTCGTCCTGGTGGAGTCGCCGGGGGCGACGGCGCGGGGGCTGCAGCGGGTGGGCCGCGCGGGGCACAAGGTCGGCGAGCAGTCGATCGGGCGGATGTTCCCGAAGTTCCGGGGGGACCTGCTGGAGTCGGTCGTCGTCGCGCGGCGGATGCAGCAGGGGGAGCTCGAGCCGGTCGCCGTCCCGAGGAACGCCCTGGACTGCCTCGCCCAGCAGATCGTGGCGATGTGCAGCGTCCGGCCGTGGAACGTAGACGAGCTCCTGACGCTGATCCGGCGGGCCTACCCGTACCGGGAGCTGTCCCGCGACGCGCTCGCCGCCGTCCTCGACATGCTCAGCGGCCGCTACCCGTCGACGGACTTCGCGGACCTGAGGCCGCGGCTCAACTGGGACCGCGAGAAGGACCGTCTGGAGGCCCGCCCCGGGGCGAAGATGGTGGCGCTGGTCAACGGCGGGACGATCCCGGACCGGGGCCTGTACGGCGTCTACATCTCCCCCGACGGCCCCCGGGTGGGGGAGCTGGACGAGGAGATGGTCCACGAGTCCCGCGCCGGGGAGACGTTCGTGCTGGGGGCGACGACGTGGCGGATCGACGAGATCACCCGCGACCGCGTCCTCGTCACGGCGGCCCCCGGCGTCCCCGGGAAGATGCCCTTCTGGCACGGGGAGGGGCCGGGGCGGCCGATCGAGCTGGGGCGGTCGATCGGGGCGTTCCTGCGGGAGGTCGAGACCGTCCCCGCGAGCGAGCAGACGGGGTACGTCGAGGCCAACTTCCCCGTCGACCGGCTCGCCGCGAAGAACCTCGTCGCCTACATCGCGGAGCAGCGCGAGGCGACGGGGACGCTGCCGACGGACCAGGCGATCACGGTGGAGCGGTTCCGGGACGAGCTGGGGGACTGGCGGGTCGTCATCCTGACGCCGTTCGGGGGCCGCGTGCACGCGCCGTGGGCGCTGGCGCTGGAGGCGAAGCTGTCGTCGGAGTCGGGGTTCGACATCCAGACGATGTGGTCGGACGACGGGATCGTGCTCCGGTTCGCGGACGGCGGGGAGGACCACCCGCTGCCGTCGGTCGACGACCTCGTCCCCGAGCCGGAGGACCTCGACGACCTGCTGCTCGAGCAGCTCGCCCGGTCGGCGCTCTTCAGCTCGATGTTCCGCGAGGCGGCGGCCCGGTCGCTGCTGATCACGCGCCGCAAGCCGGGGCAGCGGACGCCGCTGTGGATGCAGCGGCTGAAGTCGAGCAACCTCCTCGCCGTCGCGAAGCAGTACCCGGCGTTCCCGGTGGTGCTGGAGACGTACCGGACCTGCCTGACGGACCACTTCGACCTGCCCGCGCTCTCGGCGCTGCTGTCGCAGGTCCGGTCGCGCGAGATCCGGGTGGACCTGTGCGAGACGCAGAGCGCGTCGCCGTTCGCGCGGAGCCTCGTCTTCGCGTTCGTGGCGAACTTCATCTACGACACGGACGCGCCCCTGGCGGAGCGGCGGGCCCAGGCGCTGAACCTCGACCGGAACCTGCTGCGGGAGCTGCTCGGGCAGGAGGAGCTGCGCGATCTGCTGGACGCGGGCGTGGTCGAGGAGGTCGGGGCCGAGCTGCAGCGGCTCCCCGCGGACCGGCGGGCGCGGTCGATGGACGCGCTCCACGACCTGCTCCGAGGGCTCGGCGACCTGACCACCGAGGCCGCCGAAGCGAGGACCGACGGCCCCGCGGCGACGTGGCTGGACGGCCTGCAGGAGCGGCGCCGGGTGGCGGCCGTCCGGATCGCCGGAGAGGCGCGCTGGGTCGCCGTCGAGGACATCGCGCTGGTCCGCGACGCGCTGGGCTGCATGCCCCCGCCGGGCCTGCCCGCGGTCTTCCTCGGGGAGTCCACGGAGCCGCCGCTGCCTGCGCTGCTGCGGCGGTACGCGCGGACGCACGGGCCGTTCACGACGGACGAGATCGCGGCTCGGTTCGGGCTGCTCCCGGCGCTGGTCCAACCCGCGCTGCTCCAGCTGGAGGCGAAGGGCCTCCTCCTCCACGGCGAGTTCCGGCCCGGCGGGACGACGGCGGAGTGGGTCGACCCGGACGTCCTCCGGCGGCTCCGGCGGCGGACGCTGGCGAAGCTCCGGGGCGAGGTCGCGCCGGTGGAGGCGGGGGTGCTGGCGCGGTTCCTCGCGGGCTGGCACGGGCTGAACGGGAAGCGCTCGGGGCCGCTGCGCCTCGCCGAGGTCCTCGACCAGCTGGAGGGGGTGCCGCTGCCGTTCAGCGAGCTGGAGAAGCGGATCTTGCCCGCCCGCGTGGCCGGGTTCCGGCCGCAGATGCTCGACGAGCTGGGGGCGACGGGGGAGATCGTGTGGGTCGGGCGGGGGGCGCTCGGATCGACGGACGGCAAGGTCGTGCTGGTGCGGCGGGACCGGGTCGGGCTGCTGCCTCCGCTCGACGGCGAGATGCCGTCCGATCCGCTGCACGTCGCCATCGTGGAGCACCTGGAGCAGCGCGGCGCGAGCTTCCTCGTGGAGCTGCA
>CAYFOA010000180.1:13932-16488 GCA_964344575.1 uncultured Rickettsiales bacterium
CAGCGGGCGGCGGCGGGAGCCCCGCTGTCGGAGCTGGTGGTGGCGCTGTGGGACCTGGTGTGGGCGGGGAAGGTGACGAACGACACGTTCCTCCCGCTGCGGAACCTGGGGGCGCCGTCGCGGCGGCGGTCGTCGCCGGCGCGGCGGGGGCGGTCGCGGCGGGGGCAGATCCCGGGCGCGGGCGGCCGCTGGTCGCTGGTCGAGCACCTCGCGCTGCCGGTCACGGACACGGAGCGGGCGCACGCCTGGAGCGTGATGCTCCTCGAACGTCACGGGGTCGTCTCGCGCGAGGCGGCGCGGAGCGAGGGGCTGCCCGGCGGCTTCGCGGGGGTCTACCCGGTGCTCCAGTCGATGGAGGAGTCGGGCCGGGTCCGGCGGGGCTACTTCGTGGACGGGCTCGGCGGAGCGCAGTTCGCGATGCCGGGCGCGGTGGACCGGCTCCGGGCGGCGCGCCGGCGGGGGGACGCACCCGAGATCCTGGTGTTGGCGGCGACGGACCCGGCGAACCCGTGGGGCGCGCTGCTGCCGTGGCCGCCGGTCCGGGGGGAGACGTCGGGCCCGCGGCGGGCGGCGGGGGCGACGGTGGTGCTCGCGGACGGCGAGCCGGTCCTGTTCGTGGACAAGGGGGCGCGGCAGCTGCAGACGTTCCCGGCAGCGGACGAGGACCGGGTGCTGCTGCCCGCGCTGGCGGCGCTGGGCTCCCTGGCGGCGACGACGCGAGCGCGGCGGGTCCGGTTCGAGAAGGTGGACGGCGAGCGCGCGGGGCGGTCGTCGCTGCGGGACTCGCTCCTCCGGGCGGGGTTCGTGGAGGACCACCGGGGACTCAAGATCGAGGGCTGAGCGGGTGCTCTAAGCTCGCCCGGTGCCCGAGGGCGACACGATCTGGAAGCTGGCGGCGTCGCTCCGGCCGGCGCTGGCGGGGCGGACGCTGGTGGACGTCCGGCTGCGGGACGTCGCCGGCGGCGAGCACCTCCGCGGGCACGAGATCGCCGCCGTCCGGGCCGTCGGCAAGCACCTCCTGATCGAGGCCGGCGACCACGTCCTCCGGTCGCACCTGGGGATGGACGGGACCTGGCACAGCTACGCGCCGGGGGAGCGCTGGTGGCGGCCGGAGCGGGAGGCGGGGGCGGTGCTCGACCTCGGCGACCGGGTGTTCGTCTGCTTCGACCTGCCGTCGACGGACGTCACGCCGATCGCCGACCTGGACCGCCACCCGGTGCTGTCGAGGCTGGGCCCGGACCTGTGCCTCGACGACGCGGACCTCGACTTCGGCGAGATCCTGCGCCGGGCCCGCGCCCCCGACCAGGCCGCCCGCGAGGCGGCGGAGCTGCTGCTGGACCAGCGCGTCGCGGCGGGGATCGGGAACGTCTACAAGTCGGAGCTGCTCTTCCTCCACCGCATCGACCCGTGGGCGGAGGTCGCGTCGCTGGACGACGACCTCCTCGACGCCACCTACCGCGACGCCGCCCGCCTGCTGAAGAAGAACCTCACGACGTCCCGCCGGATCACGGCCCCCCGGTTCCTCCGCCACCCCCGCGACAAGACCCCGGGGGCGGGCCTGTGGGTCTACAACCGGAGCCGCCGCCCCTGCCGGCAGTGCGGCGCGGTGGTGCGGCAGGCGAGGCAGGGAGAGCTGGCGCGGCTGACGTACTGGTGCGGCGCCTGCCAGACGACCGGCGTCAGGGCGGCCCGCCCGGCCCCTTGACCCACCACACGCCGCCGGCGCCGGTGCCGCCTTCGCGGTTGAGCGGCGCCCCGACGAGGAGGTCGTCGCAGCCGTCGCCGTCGACGTCCGCCGCCGCCACCGCCGTGCCCGCCTCCTCGCTCAGCGCCCCGCCGAGCCGCAGCCCGCCCGCGCCGAGGTCCGTGAAGGCGAGCAGCGGTCCGTACGCGAGCCGCGCCGCGCCCGCGCGGCTGCCCCCCGCCTGGTCCGCCGGCGCGCCGAGGATCACGTCGTCGTCGCCGTCGCAGTCGAAGTCGAAGCCGCCCGCGACCGCCGTCCCCGTCCGCGCCGACACGTTGTCCTGGGGCGGGCCGACGAGGACGTCCGCGACCGACCACGGATCGAGGTCCCCCGACAGCGTCCCGCCGGCGTCGAACGCGCCGCCCTGCACCCCGAAGTCGTCCAGGCCCGGAGCGCCGACCAGCAACCCGCCCGCGTGGGAGGCGAGGACCGTCCCGAGCTCGTCGTGGATCTCCTGGGTCCCGCAGCAGCCGCCGATCAGCGTCGCGACCGCCACCCCCTCCTGGTTCGTCGTCACCGGCCCCCTTGTCGCCCCGCTCACGACGAACACCCGCGCGCGGGCCTCGGGGTTGATCCAGATCGCGCCGAAGTAGTCCGGCGCCGCGACGACCACCTCCGGGACCCCGTCGCCGTCGTGGTCCGTCGTCCCCGCCACGGCCCGGCCGGTCCGGTCCCACACCTCCGCCCCGCCGACGTCCGCGAGCGCCCCCTCGGGCAGCGCGACTTCCCCCGTCAGGGCGCCCGAGACGACGTACGCCGCCCCGGGTCCGTCGAACAGCATGTACGCCTGGACGTGCTCGTGGAACTGCCGG
>CAYFOA010000181.1:0-94 GCA_964344575.1 uncultured Rickettsiales bacterium
GGTGGTCCCATGATCGTGGCGCGGGGGTGGTCCCATACCGGTGGCGCTTGACACCTCCAAGTGCCCTGAACCCGTCGAGGTCGTCGACCTCACC
>CAYFOA010000181.1:194-10971 GCA_964344575.1 uncultured Rickettsiales bacterium
CCTTTGAGGGCACCTCCAAGTGCCCTGAACCCGTCGAGGTCGTCGACCTCACCCCTTTGAGGGCACCTCCAAGTGCCCTGAACCCGTCGAGGTCGTCGACCTCACCCCATTGAGGGCACCTCCAAGTGCCCGAACCCCGACGACGCCGGGCTCGCCCTCCTCCTCCTCGCCGGGACCCTCGCCCGCCGCCGCCGCCGCCCCGGCCGCAACCTGTAGCCACCCCCCTGGCAGCAGCCGCCGCTCGGCCCTTCCCCTCCGGCGTTTCGGGACTACTATGCGCGCCATGAGATGGAAGAAGAACGGGGGCCTGACCGCCACCGTCCAGTGCGCCGGCTGAGCGAGCAAGCTCCCGGCGGCCACGCTGGGGTCTGCACTCGCCGGGCTCGCCGCTCCGGACGACGACCGCCTCCTCGTCGGCTTCTCGGCCGCCGACGACGCGGCCGTCTACCGGCTGACGGACACGCTCGCCCTGGTCCAGACGATCGACTTCTTCACCCCCATCGTCGACGACCCCTACGACTTCGGCCGGGTCGCCGCCGCCAACGCCCTGTCCGACGTCTACGCGATGGGGGGCGAGCCCCGGATCGCGCTCAACGTCGTCTGCTTCCCCGACTCCGAGATGCCCCCCGAGGTCCTCGGCGAGATCCTCCGCGGCGGCCACGACGTCGTCCACGACGCGGGCGCCGTCATCGGCGGCGGCCACTCCGTGAGCGACGCCGAGCTCAAGTACGGCCTCGCCGTCACCGGGACCGTCCACCCCGACCGCGTCTGGGCCAACGAAGGCGCCCGCGTCGGCGACGTCCTCGTCCTCACCAAGCCGCTGGGGACGGGCGCGCTGGCGACCGCGCTGAAGCGGGGCGAGCTCGACGCGGCCGGCGAGGCGCGCCTCGTCGAGCACATGGTCACCCTCAACCGCGCCGCCGCGGACGCCGCCCGCGCGCTCCCCGAGGGGTCCGTCCACGCCGTCACCGACATCACCGGCAACGGGCTGCTCGGCCACGCCGTCGAGGTCGCCCGCGCCTCGCGCGCGCGGCTGGTGATCGACGCCGCCGCCGTGCCCCTCCTCGACGGCGCCTACGCCGCCAGCGCGGCCGGCCACAAGACGCGCGGGGAGCGGGTCAACGCGGAGTACCTCGGCGGCGACGTCACCTTCGCCGACGGGCTCGACCCCCACCTCCGCTCCCTCCTCCTCGACCCCCAGACGTCCGGCGGCCTGCTGCTGTTCGTCGACCCCGCCTGCGCCGCCGACCTCCCCGGCGTCCGCATCGGCGAGGTCGTCGCGGGCCCCGCCGGCATCGAAGTGACCGCCCGAGCATGACGCGCCGCACCACCGAGCTCGACCACATCTGGATCCAGGGGGCGCGCGAGCACAACCTCAAGGACCTCGACGTCAAGCTCCCGAAGAAGAAGCTCGTCGTCTTCACCGGCGTCAGCGGCTCGGGCAAGTCGTCCCTCGCCTTCGACACGCTCTACGCCGAGGGGCAGCGCCGCTACGTGGAGTCGCTGTCGGCCTACGCGCGGCAGTTCCTCGGCCAGATGGAGAAGCCGAAGTACGACCACATCCGGGGGCTCGCGCCGACGATCTCGATCGAGCAGAAGGCGGCGTCGAAGAACCCCCGGTCGACGGTCGGGACGATCACGGAGATCTACGACTACCTCCGCCTCCTCTTCGCCCGCGCCGGCGAGCAGCACTGCACCAACTGCGACCGCGTGGTCGGGCGGCAGTCGGCCCAGGAGATCGTCGACCGCATCGCCGAGCTGCCCGACGGCACGAAGTTCGAGCTCCTCGCGCCGGTCGTCATCAACCGGAAGGGGGAGTACCGCGAGCTGTTCAAGGACGCGCTGCGGAGCGGCTTCACCCGCGCCCGCGTCGACGGCGAGGTCATCGCCGTGGAGGACCCGCCGGTCCTCGAGAAGGACGTCAAGCACACCATCGAGATCCTCGTCGACCGCCTCCAGATCCGGGACGGCATCCGGTCGCGGCTCACGGACTCCGTCGAGCTGGCGCTGAAGGAGGCGGACGGGCTGCTGATCGTGGCGGTCCGCGACGGGGGCGAGCAGCTGTACAGCGAGAAGCTCGCGTGCGCCTACTGCCAGCTCAGCTTCCCCGACCTGGAGCCGTCGCTGTTCTCGTTCAACACGCCGCTGGGGATGTGCGTGGAGTGCAACGGGCTGGGGTTCCGGAAGGTGCTCGACCCCGACCTGGTCGTCCCCGACCCCGGGCTGTCCCTCGACCAGGGCGCGATCGTTCCCTGGGCGGCGGCGCTGAAGCGGAAGACGGGGTGGCAGTTCCGGTACGTCCGCCAGGCCACCGAGGCGCTCGGGATCTCGCGCAGCAAGCCCTGGCGGGACCTCCCCGAGGCGCAGCGCGACATCCTCCTGATGGGCTCGGACCAGGAGATCGTCGTCAAGTGGCAGGGGAAGCGGTCCAGCGGCGAGTGGCGGACGAAGCTGGAGGGGGTCCTGCCGAGCCTGGAGCGGCGCTACAAGCAGACCGAGAGCGCCAACATGCGGCGCTACTACGAGAGCTACATGCGGACGCTGCCGTGCCCCACGTGCGGCGGTTCGCGGCTCCGCCCGGAGGCGCGCGCGGTGCAGGTGGGGCCCTACCGGCTGCCCGCGATCGTGGGGATGACGATCGGCGAGGCGTCCACCGCGATGGCGGGGCTCGGGCTGGAGGGGAACCGGGCGGTCATCGCCGAGGAGATCGTCAAGGAGATCACGGCGCGGCTCGGGTTCCTCGTGAACGTCGGGCTGGAGTACCTGACGCTGGACCGGCTGGGGCCGACGCTGTCGGGCGGCGAGTCGCAGCGGATCCGGCTCGCCGCACAGGTCGGGACGGAGCTGACGGGGGTCATCTACATCCTCGACGAGCCGTCGATCGGGCTGCACCAGCGGGACAACCAGCGGCTGCTCAAGACGCTCCAGCACCTCCGCGACATCGGCAACTCGGTGGTGGTCGTGGAGCACGACCAGGAGACGATCGAGGCGGCCGACCACGTCCTCGACTTCGGCCCGGGGGCGGGGACGCTCGGCGGGAATATCGTCTTCGCGGGGCCGCCGTCGCGGCTCCTGAAGGCCAAGACGCTGACGGCCGACTACCTCGCGGGGCGGAAGCGGATCGAGGTCCCGAGCGCGCGCCGCGAGCCGGGCAAGCAGTGGCTGGAGGTGACCGGCTGCCGGCAGAACAACCTCCAGGGGGTGGACATCCGGATCCCGGCGAAGTGCCTCGTGGCGATCACGGGGGTCAGCGGGGCGGGCAAGTCGTCGGCGATCAACGCGACGATCTCGCCGGCGCTCGCCAACCACTTCCACAACGCCTCGCGGGCGGTCGGCAAGCACGACGCCATCGCCGGCCTGCAGCACTTCGACAAGGTCATCGACATCAACCAGCAGCCGATCGGGCGGACGCCGCGGAGCAACCCGGCGACGTACACGAAGCTGTGGGACCCGATCCGGGCGGCGTTCGCGGGGACGAAGGAGGCGAAGGCGCTGGGGTTCGACAAGTCCCGCTTCAGCTTCAACGTCAAGGGCGGCCGGTGCGAGGCGTGCGGCGGGGCGGGCGCGATCAAGATCGAGATGAACTTCCTCGCGGACGTGTTCGTCCCCTGCGAGGTGTGCCACGGCAAGCGGTTCAACGACGCGACGCTGCGGTGTCACTACAAGGGGCTGGACGTCTCCCAGGTGCTGAACCTGACGTGCGACGAGGCGCTCGCGCACTTCAAGAACCACCCCAAGGTGCGGCGCATCCTCCAGACGCTGGTGGACGTGGGGCTCGGGTACCTCCAGCTGGGGCAGTCGAGCACGACGCTGTCCGGCGGCGAGGCGCAGCGCATCAAGCTGTCCCGCGAGCTGGCCAAGCGGGACACGGGGGGGACGCTGTACCTGCTCGACGAGCCGACCACGGGGCTCCACTTCGACGACATCGCGAAGCTGCTCCAGGTGCTGGACCGGCTGGTGGACTCGGGGAACACGGTGGTGGTGATCGAGCACAACCTGGACGTCATCCGGTGCGCGGACTGGGTCATCGACCTGGGGCCGGAAGGGGGCAGCGGAGGCGGGCACGTGGTCGCCGAGGGGCCGCCCGAGGAGATCGCCCGGAAGGCCGACGTGTCGCACACGGGGCGGTTCCTCGCGGAGGTGTTGGGGACGGACGCGGCGCCGGTGGCGACGGCCGGGGACGAGGCGAGGCCGACGGCGTGAGGGCGGTCCCGGGGTCGCTCGTCGGGGCGCTCCTGCTGGCGGGATGCCCGGACGGAGGCTTCGGCGAAGGGTTCGTCCGGTCGGACGACGACGACACGGTCGGCGGCGCCGGCGACGACGACGACGCGACCGGCGAGCTGGACGACGACGACGACGCGGTGCCGTTGGAGACGGGCGGGTCGTTCGGGCTGTGGTGCTACCGGTACCCCGACGCGGACTGGGAGGTGGTCAGCCGGTGCCGGTTCGACGGGTCGTTCTGGCACCTGCTCGACGAGGGGACCCCGGGGAACCAGACGGGCGGCGTGTCGATCGCGGCCCCCGCCGGGATCGACGCCTGCGCGCTGACCGTGTGGGACGAGGAGGACACCGTGGTCCAGGGGGACCCCGGCGAGCCGGCCCGGTACGACTCGGTGTCGGCGGGGACGATCACGCTGTCCAACGGGGCCGCCTGGTCGATCGACCTCGAGCCCGCGGTGGGCGACGCGTACAGCTTCGAGCTCGACGGCGACCACCCCCCGGCGTACGACGCGAGCTACGACGTGGTCGCCGCGGGGGAGGAGTTCCCGGCGTTCGGGGCGGCCGTCTACGTCCCGGGCGCGCTGGTCCTCGAGTCCCCCGCCACGGACGAGCGGTTCGAGCTGACGGACGGCGACCTCGTCGTGGAGTGGGGCGGCGGCACCCAGGAGCAGCTGCTGCTGGAGATCCACAACGTCGACCCGCTGACCACGGGCAACGCGCAGATCACCTGCAACGTGGCCAACGACGGCGCCTTCACGGTGCCCGGCGCGATGGTGGCGCAGCTCCCCCCGACCCCGATCCAGCTGGTCCTGCACCAGCCCTGGAACGGCTCGGTCGACGTCGGCGAGGTGACGGTCGGGATCGGCTCCACGGCCACCGCCGAAGCGCGGGGCGACGGCCCGCCATAGCCGTCTTCGCCGATCGATGGCAGCCTCGCGTCATGCGACCGCTCGTCCTCGTCCCGCTCCTCCTCCTCCTCGCGCTCCCGGTCGTGCAGGCCCACGACCACACCGCGGGCAAGCCGGCGCTCCCGTCGCTGACGGAGAAGGAGGAGGCGAAGCTGCGGGACGGCAAGCTGCTGCTGTGGACGGAGCGGAACGGCGACAGCGCCGGCGTCGTCACCGGCCTCATCGAGATCCAGGCGACCAAGGACGAGATCTGGAGCATCCTGCTGGACTTCGAGTCGATCCCGGAGACGTCGGGGGCGATGAAGTCGGCGACGCGCTACGAGGACACCAACGGCGCCGGGTCGCGGGTCATCGGGATGGAGTACCTCGTCAAGGTGGCGTGGATCGAGATCGTCTACAGCGTCCACCACGACTACTTCGCCGACCGGGACTTCCTCGTGTGGACGCTGGACCCGAACCGGGAGAACGGCATCGAGTCGACGATCGGCTCGTTCTCGACGTGGCCGGGGTCGGCGCCGGGGCGGACCCGGTTCCTGTACCGGACGTCGGTGGACACCGGCCGGAACGTCCCCGCGTGGGTCGAGGAGGACCTCAGCGAAGGGTCGCTCAAGAGCTACATCAAGGCCGTCCGGGCCCGCGCGGAGGAGTAGCATCCGCCGCCGCCGCCGAGCCGTCGTCGCGCTCGTCGCCGTCGTCGCCGTCGCCGGCGGGCTGCCGGGCGCGGGGTGCGGCCCGGAGGAGGCGCCCCCGCCGCCGGTGCACGACACGCTCGGCGCGGCGGTCTCCCTCGCCGAGGCGGCGGAGGGGCGGTGGGACGCGGCGGAGCTGAGCTTCGACTGGCAGCAGACGGTGCTCGCGTACGGCTTCCAGCGGCTGCACGCGGCGTCCGGCGACGTCCGCTGGCAGGGCTTCTACCGGGACTGGATGGACGCGGGGCTGGCGGAGCGCTGGGCGGACCCCGAGGACCCGCCCGCGTTCGTGTCGTCGGACTCGCTGTCCCCGTCGATCCTCGCCGCCGCGGCGTTGGCGGAGGATCCGTCGGCGGGCTACGAGCCGATCCTCGCCACGGCCGACGCGTACCTCGAAGACGTCCCCCGCAGCGACGCCGGCGCGGTGATCCACTGGGGTCCCGACCACCCGCTGCTGGGGGGCGACCCGCAGGTCTGGATCGACTCGATGTTCATGGTCGGCGTCTACCTCCTGCAGCGGTACGCGGAGAGCGGCGAGGACGCGTGGCTGGAGGCCTGGGCGGAGCAGTACGTCGCCTTCGCGGAGGACTGCCGGGACCCCGGTGACCACCTCTACCGCCACGCCTGGGACCTCGACGAGGAGGTCCACATCCCGCCCGAGGCGGTCTACTGGGCGCGGGGCAACGCGTGGGTGCTCGTCTCGGGCGCGGAGGCGATCCGGCTGGCGGGTCGCGACCACCCCGCGATCGCGGCCGCGGTCCCTCTCGTCGACGAGCACGCCGCCGCGATCGTCGCGCTGCAGGAGGAGGGCATGTGGCGGACGGTGCTGAACAGCCCCGAGGGGGAGGACTACCGGAACTACCTGGAGACGTCGGCGACGGCGCTGATCGGGTACGCGCTGCTGCACCTGGGGGAGGCGGAGGCGGCGGGGGCGGCGGTCGACGCGGTCCGGGCGCAGATCGTGGACGGCGACGACGGCGCCCCGTCGCTGCTCGGCACGTCCCTGCCGACGAACCCCGGCGACTACGAGTACTACGTCTCCGTCGAGCAGTTCCCCGACCAGATGACCGGGATCGGGGCGGCGCTGATGCTGCTCGCGGAGGCCGACGGGCGGCCCGCGGAGGGCGGGACGTGAGGGCCGCCGCGACCGGTGCCCTGGCGCTCGGGTGGGTCGCCCTCGCCGGCTGTCCGGAGCCGGAGCCGGTGCCCGAGCCGCCGCCGGCGGAGCAGGTCCACCCGTTCCTCATCGCGACGCCGTCGATGAAGGCGGACGTCCTCGAGCGGCTGGACGACGAGCCGTTCGCGACGATCCACGCCCGGATCGAGGAGCGCGCGGACCGCGACACGCGGGAGCCCGACGACCCGACGGTGTGGGACCACGGCGCCAACGGGACGAACTGCGGCACCGCCCAGAACGCGGCCTTCCTCGCCTGGCTGCACGACGACGACGCCCGCGCGGCCCGGGCGAAGGAGCTGCTCCTGGCGCTGCCGGACGACTACGTCACGCACCAGACGTGGGACATCAACATCCGCATGCCGCACACGCTGATCGACTGCTCGGCGGCGTGGGACCTGCTGTGGGGCGGGGGGTGGCTGAGCGACGCGGAGTCGGCGGAGATCGAGGCGACGCTGACGACGATCAACCGCGAGTTCTTCGACGAGTACGTGCTCACGGACGTCGTCCGGAACCTGGTCCTCGGCCCGTCCCAGAACAACCACCCGATCCGGACGGCGGCGGCGATCGCGTACGTCGGCCTCGCCTTCCCGGATCACCCGCTGGCGCAGGACTGGCTGGACTGGGGGTTGAGCGAGCTGGACTACCTGTGGGGGCCGTCGGGGCAGTACGTCCAGCCCGACGGGGCGGTCAGCGAGGGGCCGTTCTACTACGGGTTCGCGTTCGCGCCGACGGTGGCGATCGGGGTGGCGGTGGAGAACCTCGGGGGCGAGGTGGCGGGGCTGTCGCGGGACTGCATCAACCGGCGCGACGTGGACCCCTGGGAGGGGCACGGGTGCGTGGACGGGGATCCGTTCACGTACGTCACCCCGCTGCGGGATCCGCTGTTCGCGGCGTCGATGGAGTGGAGCATGGCGATCCGGCTTCCCTGGGGGTCGCGGCCGCCCAAGGCGGACGCGTACTTCAACTCGCCGCCGGGCCAGGCAGTGCTGCCGGGGTTCGGGCACACCGACGACTTCGCGTGGGACTGGACGGACAACCGGGACGAGCCGATGGAGATGACGCACGGCCAGGACCTGCTCGCGCACCACCTCGCCTGGGCGGAGCTGGCGGGGGCGGACGAGCCGCCGGCGTGGGCGTCGCGCGTGTTCCCGGACGGGGGCGACGCGGTGCTCCGGTCGGGGTGGGGGCACGACGCGGTGTGGGGGCTGCTGATCGCGGAGCACGGGGCGGCGCGGAAGACGCTGCACGACCACGTGGACGGGACGAGCTTCACGCTGGCGGCGTACGGCGAATACCTGCTGCTGGACCCGGGCTACTTCAAGCCGAACGAGCTGGACAACGCGCGGACGGCGCACAGCCCAGCGCACAACCTCGTGCTGATCGACGGGATCGCGGCGCCGGACAAGGGGCTCCCGACGAACTTCGGGGACGCGGACGCGTGGCTGGCGAACGAGATCCTCGACGGCCGGCTGGAGTACGTCGAGGCGCACCAGGAGTACCAGGACAGCCGTGTGGAGCGGTCGGTGGTCCTGGTCGAAGGGCGTTGGTTCCTGATCGCGGACCGGATCACGACCGAGGCGACCGCATCGCGCGAGCACCGGTGGCGGATGTCGGGCTACGCGGGGCGGACGTCGGGGGGGACGTTCACGTTGCGGGGGGACGGCGCGCGGTGGGAGCGCGAGCTCGCCGGCGTGGACGTCTGGGTGGCGAGCACGGCGCCCGCGCTCGCGGTCGAGCAGCCGACCTACGTCGAGCACGAGGCGCCGTACGTCCATCAGTTCGAGCACGACCGCCAGGTGCGTCACCACGAGGTGATCGACGGCGTGGTCGAGGCGCTCGCGCCGGACTTCCTCGGGGTCGCGGTCCCCTACCCCGTCGCCGGTCCGGAGGCCCCGGCGGAGGTGACGGCGCTGGACGCCGGCGAGGGCGCGGCGGCGTGGACGGTGACGGTGGACGGCGCGACCTGGATCGCGCTGCTCCGCACCCCCGAGGCCCCCGATTCGTTCACCCTCCCCGACGGCACGACGGTCACGACGGACGCGGAGCTGGCCCTGTGGGAAGCGGACGGCGACGCCGCCGTCGTCGCCCGCGGCACGACCCTCGAGGTGGACGGCGAGCTCCGCCTCGAAGGGGGCGACCCGGACGACGCGACCGCGGTCGAGTGAGAACGCGCGGGCACGCCGTGGGACCGGGCCCCGCCGCAGACGCGGGCGTCGTTGTCCGAACCTGCCTGACCCGACGGCTCGGCCGCTCGACGAGGAACGGACGCGGGGGAGTCGATCAGCTCCCCGTAGCCGATCGCCGCGGATCCCCTGGCGGCCTGCTCGCGGGGGGTTCGCAGCGGCGGGGGAGTCACGCCGTGGCTCCCCACTTCCCGTCGCTGCGATGCATCGGGGAGGTGGTCCTCGTCCTCGGCGACGCCTTGGGGGTGGGGATTGGGAAACTGGGAAACTGAGAAACTGGGAACTTGTCCTCCCAGTCTCCTCTTCTCCCCCCCAGTGAGGCGGCGCCGCCGGCGAGGACGCAGTGCCCGACGGATTTCTCTCCTGGGAAGGGGGGAGGTCCGGCCGACCGATCCCCCCGGATGGAAGGTCCCGTCGCGAGCACGACGCCGCTGATCTCGCGGGGAGAGATCCGCGAGGGCCGATCGACCCACCCGCGTCTGTTCGCTCCCGGCCGGGGCCGGCCAGCCAGGGGTGAATTCGTCACGCAAACCGTGACAGATCGGGCTCTGGCCGTCCCCAGTCGTGATTCCGTCACGGTTTCCGTGACAGATCGGGCTCTGGCTCCGAGCGCTGCGGGGGTTGGCCGGCCGGAGCGACTGCGAAGAAGTTCGTACGATCCGGCCGGCTCGTCCCTCTATTGGGCATGACCGGCTACGTCCACTTGACCGCGACGGTGATGGAGGGTCGCCCGGAGCTGCTGGCGCCCGAGCGGGCGGCGTGGCTGTGGGGGCGGCTGCGGGCGCGGTTCCCGGACGCGCTGGCGGCGGCGCTCATGCCGCGTCACGTCCACCTCGTGGTGCCGGCGTCCGGCGACCCCGCCGGGCGGCTGCGGCGGACGCTGAGCTGGCACACGCGGCGGTTCCCCGTCGCCGAAAGCGCCGGTCGCGGCTGGGAGCCGGTGCCGGAGCCGGTGCCGATCGCGGACCGCCTCAAGCTTCAGCGCCAGGTCCGCTACGTCCACCTGAACCCATGCCGCGCGGGGCACACCGACGACCCCCTGCGCTGGTGCTGGTCGACGCACCGCGACGCGGTCGGGGCCGCCGCCGATCCGTGGGTCACGGCAGACCGGCTGGCGCCCGCGCTGGGCCGCCCCCGCGTCGGCTTCGAGGACTGGTTCCACGGCTACGTCAGCGGCGACCCGTCCGTGGCGGTCGAGGGCACGCTGCCTCCCGAGCCTCCCCTCGACGACGGACCGATCCCCCTCGCCGAGCTGGTGTTCGCAGCCGCCGCGGCGCTCCGCATCCCCGCCTCGGATGCGCGCGACTCCGCCGCCGCCCGCCGCCTCGTCGTCGCCCTCGCGCCGCGCCACGGCTGGCCCGCCCCCGCCCCCGTCACCGCCGCCCTCGGCCTCGGCCCCGACACCCTCCGCCCGATCCGCCGCCGCCACCAGGCTCTCCCCGTCGTCACCGTGGTCTGGGAAGAGCGCCACGCCGAAGCTGGCCGTCACGCGCTCGCCGCCCAGCGCGGCGTGTTGGAGCGCCCCGAGCTGGGCCCGCCACTCATCGGCCCGGCGCTCCAGCTGGGCGCGGTCGATCTCCGGCAGCACGACCAGGAACT
>CAYFOA010000181.1:10981-16395 GCA_964344575.1 uncultured Rickettsiales bacterium
CCCCCGTCACCGCCGCCCTCGGCCTCGCCCCCGACACCCTCCGCCAGATCCGCCGCCGCCACCCCGTCCCCGCCGGCCTCGCCGCCGCCGAGCTCTGCCTCGGAGACCCCCGCCTCCTCCGCCCCGTCCCCTGAGTCGCCGGATGCGGCGGGGCCCCCGGCCTCTCACCAGGGGAACCGGGTGAGGCCGACCGTCGAACAGACGCGGGTGGGACAGGTCTGGACCGGCACCTTCATGCCCGCGGACGTGGGGCCTGTCTCACCCTCTTGCCTCGCGCGAAGCCGCCAGGACGCAAAGCTCGGTCGATCCTCGCGGGCGGCGACTTCCCAACCGACCCGAACCTGCCCGCGCGGAGACGTCCTCCCGGCCGAGGCTCTCGCCCCCCGCGCCCACCCTCTCCCTTGCGGCTTCGCGGCTTTGCGCGAGAACAACGGAGGCCGGCACCTCCCGGACGCGGAGCGGATGGTCCGGCCCACGATCGGTCCGCCCGTGTCCGTTCGTCTCCGGCCGCCGGAGGAACCTCGAGACCGATGAGCACCCCGCTTCCGCCTCCCGGATGCCAGCGGCGAAATCGTCACGGAAACCGTGACAGATCGGGCGCTGGCCAACCCCAGTCGCGATCTCGTCACGGTTTGCGTGACAGATCGGGCTCTGGCGCGAGTCTCAGCCCTTCGTCTTCGCCTTCGACAGCGCCCCCCGCGCCGCGCGCTGATCGAGGCTGAGGCCGCCCGCCGCCGGGTCTTCGGCGGCCAGGGCCAGGCCACCCGCGCCCTCCGGGCCGAGGAGGGCCCGCGCTTCGGCCGCGTGGTCGCCTTCGAGGAGGCCGTCGCGGAGCAGCGCGCGGAGGACCGGGCGGCCGGCGTCGCCCTGGTGGCAGGCGGCGAGGAACCTCAGGACCGGGTCCGGCTCGGCCGCCGCCTGCTCCGCGCCGCGCGCCGCGAACGACGACTTCGGGTGGTCCCGGAGCAGCGCCTCCAGGCACGTCCGCCGGAAGCCGACGTCCTCGTCCGGTTCCTCGATCGCGCGCCGGAGGAGCATCTCCGGCGCGTTGCCGGTGTGGTCCGTGAGCGCGTCGGCCAGCTCCAGCGCCGCGCCGACCCGCAGCCGCAGCGCCACCGGCGACGTCTCCTTCCCCTTCGTCACGATCGTGATCGCCCCGTCCGCCACCGTCGCCCCGCTCCCCCCCACGACCTCCTCGATCGCCGCCCGCGTCCGCGCCCCGAGCCGCGTCAGGACGTCGCCGTCCTCCGCCGCGCGCAGCTGGTAGGCGCCGTCGAACCCGTCGATGCCGACCTCGATGTCCCCGTCCCCCAGGAACCGCCGGATCCCCGACACCATCCCCTCCCGCCCGATCGACAGCCCCGCCGGCAGCGTCGCGCTCACCACCACCGCCGTGTGGACCTCGTCATCGATGTTCCGGAGCTCCACGAGCACCCCGTGGCCGCGCTGCAGCCCCAGCAGCCGGGGCCACCGGAAGAACCCGCCCGGGTCGATCTCCGACTCGAAGTCCCGCCCCACGTCCCGCAGCGCCGCCGCGAACGTGTCGTTCTCGGTGCGCGACTTCCCCAGCGCGAACAGCGCGAAGGCGACGAAGGCGACGACGATGAACGGCTCCATCGACCGCCCCGGGGCCCTACCTCACGACGGCGTCGGCAGGCACCGGCGGGGCCGCCGCGGTGGCGGACTCGCGGTACACGCCCAGCGCCAGGTTCCCGATGTGCTCCTGGTCGTCGCGCGCGAAGATCTCGATCCGGTTGTCCCCCGGCACCAGGTCCACCGTCAGCTCGAAGGGGTGCTCCGACGCGTCCCCGGCCGCCTGCTTGTAGAGGATCTTCTTGTCGTTCACGAACACGAAGAGGTCGCGGACGTCGCTGTCGTCGAGCACCGACCCCGCGATCACCAGCTGGTCGTTCACCACCACGCTGCCGCCGGGGTTGTTCTCCAGGCTCACCACCGGCGGCGAGTTGCTCAGGTGCCGCGTCGCCGCCACCAGCTCGTCCCCGCGCGCCGCCGGGGCCAGGTCGCTCGCCCGCAGCCAGCCGTTCGTCCCCCACGCCAGCGGCGTCCGGAACCACTGCCCCAGCCGGCCGTCCACCGCCACCGGACCCGTGATCGTCGCCACCTGCTCGGCGTGCTCCGACGCCCCCGCGTAGACCTTCGCGCCCGCCCCCTTCGGCTTCATCTTCCGCTCCACCGACGCCACCGGATCGCTCGGGCTGAAGAGCGGCAGCTCGAGCTCGCTCGTCAGGACCTCCATGAACATCGCGTCCCCGACCACCAGCTCCGCCTCGATGGCGTCCCGCGTCCCCGGATCCTCCGCCAGCCCGAAGTGCAGCCGGTGCTCGCTCGTCTCGCCCGGCCGCAGGCTGAACGTCCCGCTCCCCTCCGTCAGGAAGAGCGCGTCGCCGCTCCGGTTCTTGAGCCGGACGAACCCGTGCTCGCGGTCCTCGTCCCCCTCGGGGACCACGCCCCGCTCCGCCTGCCACAGCTCGGCCGTCGCGCCCGCGCCGATGTTCTTCACCGACACCACGAGGTCGATCGCCTCGCCCGGCTGGAGCAGCCCGTCCCCGTTGCCGCGGCTGCTGCCGCTGCCGTCGTCGACGATCTGGTAGCTGAACGCGAACCGCGGGTGCGGGATCTCCTCGATCTGGAGCCGGCTCGTGAACGGCCCCGGGGCCGGGCCGCCGTCCGCGAAGAAGTGCCACTGCACCGCCTCGGTGCGCGCCGACAGCCACATCCCCGGCGTCGTCTCCACCGCGAAGTCCTTGCTCGCGCCCGGCTCCAGCTTCCCGAAGACGAACTCGCGCCCCTGGAAGAAGCCGTGCTGCCGCTTCTCCCCCGCCGGCGTGACCGGCATCGTCACCGCGCGCAGCCGGTACAGCGGCTCCTCCCCCGTGTTCGTCACGGTCAGCCGGACCTTGGTCGTCATCCCCGGGGTCAGCATCCCGCTGTCCGACTCGACGTCCAGCTTGACCTGCACCGTCGGCGCCGCCGTCGCCTTCTTGCCGCGCCGCTTCGGCGGGGCCGACCAGTCGATCCCGACCTCGCCGAGCTCGTCTTCGAGCTGCTCGATGCGCGGGGAGAAGAGCGCCCCCAACGTCTCCGGCGCGACCGCCAGCATGTCCGCCGCCTTCGCCGAGGGGGCCGCCCGGAGCAGCGCCTTGGCGGCCTGGATCTCCGGGTCGTCGAGGTTGTCCTCCGGCCCCGTCTCGCGGTCCGACGCCTCCGACTCGAAGCAGTCCGGGCAGCTGTAGACGTACCGCGGGATCTGCGCGTCCGTCCCCTCGTCGCCCCACGTGAACGCCGACGGGATGTCCTCCTCGCGCAGCTCGAAGTCCTGCCAGAAGAGCTGGACGTGGCCGTCGTCGGTCCGCACCAGCGCGGGCCGCAGCTCGATGTCGGGGACGATGCCGACCCCCTGGATGCTGCCGCTGCCGGCGGTGAGGTACTGCGCGATCGTCAGCTTCAGGGCGCCGCTGTGGAAGTCCCGGTCGTACAGGTTCTGGACCGACCCCTTGCCGAACGTCCGGACCCCCAGGATCACCGCCCGGTCGTGCGTCTGCAGCGCCCCCGCGACGATCTCCGACGCCGACGCCGACGCCTCGTCCACGAGCACCACGATGGGGAGCTCGTCCTCGGTCCCGAAGCGCCGCGCGGGGGTCTCCTCGCGCGCCTTCCCGGCCAGCCCTTCGGTCGCCACGATGACGCCGCCGTCGAGGAACTTGTCGGCTACCTCGATCGCCTGCTGGAGGTACCCGCCGGGGTTCTGGCGGAGGTCGATGATCACGCCCTGGAGCCGCCCCTGCTTGTCCTGGATGGCGTCCGTCTCGAGCGCCTCGAGCCCCATCTCGATGCGGTCGAACGTCTGCTGCGCGAAGTGCGACACCTCGATGAGCCCGACGCCGTCCCCGGCGTACGCCCAGTCGACCGACGGGACCTCGATCTTGGCGCGCGTGATGACGACCTCGCGGTCGGGCCCGTCGTCGTTCGAGACCGTGATGACGACCTCCGTGCCGACCTCGCCGCGGAGCTTCGACACGGCCTCCTGGAGCGTCATGTTGACCGTCGACTCGGACCCGATCTTGTCGATCCGGTCGCCCGCCTGGAGCCCCGCCTTGAACGCGGGCGTCCCCTTGAGCGGGTAGAGGATGGTGAGGCGCTGCTGGCGGATGCCGATCGTGATGCCCAGGCCGCCGAAGTGGCCCTTGTTCTGGATCTGCATCTCCTTGTAGTACTCCGGCTCGATGTAGACGCTGTGGGGGTCGAGCGTCTCGAGCATCCCGTTCATCAGCGCGTACTCGACCGGCGGCCGCTCGATGTCCGCGGGGAGCTGGTCGTCGATGAACACGGCGACCTTCTTGATGACGCCGGTGAGGTCCGCGAGGGCGTCCAGGTCGGGCAGCGCGATGGTCGTCTCCTCGCTGCCGACGACGACCTTGAGGAGGTTCCCGTCGTCCTCGAGGACGTACAGGAACTCGGGCACCCGGCGGGCTACCTGGTCGAGGCTGGAGACGAGCATGTCCTCGGCGTCCACGCGCGTGGGATCGACGTACTCGCCGTTGATCTTGGCGGCCGCGCCGTAGAAGTAGCGGAGCTCGGACAGGTCGTAGTCGTCGTCGCCGAACGCCGCCGCGAGGTGGAGCGGGCCGCCCGCGCTGGCGAAGGGGCCGGTCCCCCCGGACATCAGGATCCACGCGCCGACGACGATGCCCGCGAGGAGGGACGCGGCGGCGAGCTTGCGCCTCATCGCGTCACCGTCGGGGAGAGGCAGGGCGGGCGGCGGCGCCGCGGCGAGGGTGCTCGTCTGTGAGTGCATGCAGTCATTTCCCGGGAGGTCTCTGGATCATGGGTGCCCTGGCGGGCGACCGCAAGGTGTCCCTGGGACACCCCGCGGGGGCGGCGGCTTCCGTCGTTGACAGGGGTCGGCGGGCACCGTAGAAATCCTCGCCCCCCGACCCCAAGGTCTTCTCGTACATGGTGCTCAGGACTCGGTGCCCCTCTTGCGGGGCCACGTACCGGCTCAAGGAGCCGCTCCCCGCCAAGGGGAAGCGGTACCGCTGCACGTGCGGGACCGTGATCACCATCTCGTACCCCGACGAGGTGGTCGCGGAGCTGAAGCGGCGGGGGACGCGGTTCGAGGAGTCATCCGAAGGGACGGACCGGATCGAGCCCGCCGAGGTTCCCCGGGATGAGCCGACCGTCGCCATGGAGGCGCCGCCGTTGCCGCCCCAGCCGCCGTCCGCGCCGCCCCCGCGCCCGGCGCCGCCCTTCGACGGCCACGCCGCCCTGGGCGCCGCCGGCGCCGCCGACGACCTCGTCACCGTGGACATGCTCACCGTCTCGCGCAGCGCCGAACGCATGCAGTCGGCCGTCGATTCGGTGGTCTCGGCGCTGCAGGGCATGCTCTTCAGCCT
>CAYFOA010000182.1:0-16385 GCA_964344575.1 uncultured Rickettsiales bacterium
TCGTCGTCGGTCGCGTCGTCGTCGTCCCCCGCGTCGTCGTCGTCGGCGACGTCGTCGTCGTCGGGCGTGGCGTCGTCGTCGTTCGCGGGGCAGCCGGCGAGCAGCAGCCCGGCCAGCAGGATCAGGATCTCGCGTCGCATGGAGCCCTCCGCGGCCAGCTTAGGCCAGGCGCGGCGGCGGCGAGGTCAGTCGCCCATCGCGTCCAGCTCGGCGTCGAGGTCGGCGTTGGCGGCGGCGCTGGCCTCCTGGGCTCGCCTCGCGGCGAACTCGCCCGTGTTGACACCGCGGTGGCTGCGGAGCTTGTCGTGGTGGCGACGGGCCTGCTTGGCGACCTTGTCGGCCATCAGGTCGATCGCGGCGTACATGTCGTCGTCGGACGACTCCTTGCCCGTGAACATCTCCCCGGACGTCCGCACGTTCGCCTCGGCGATGTGGTGGAAGCCGTCCTTCGTGAGGATCACGTGCGCGTCGATCGGCTTGATCAGGAAGCGCTTGAGTCGCCCGATCTTCTCTTCCGCGTAAGCCTTGAGGGGGTCGCTGGGGTCCAGGTTGCGGAAGGCGACGTCGACTCGCATTCAGAACTGCCTCTTTCGTTGGGATGACGACGAGATCCCGAGCATATCGCGGTACTTCGCGACCGTCCGGCGGGCGATCTTGATGTTCTCGTCCGCCAGCTTCTTGACCAGCACGCTGTCCGACAGCGGCTTGCGGGGATCCTCTTCGCCGATCAGCGCCTTGATCCGCTGCTTCACCATCTCCGACGCGACGTCCTCGCCGTCCTTGCGCTGGATGCCGCTGTTGAAGAAGAACTTCAGGCTGAAGATGCCGTGCGGGGTGTGGACGTACTTGTTCGTGGTCACGCGCGACACCGTGGACTCGTGCATGCCGATGTCCTCGGCGACGTCCCGCAGGATCATCGGCTTGAGCCGGCTGATCCCCTCGTCGAAGAAGCCGCGCTGCTGCTTCACGATGGACTCGGTGACCTTGTAGATGGTCCGCTGCCGCTGGTAGATGGACCGGATCAGCCACTGCGCCGACCGCAGCTTCTCCTGGATGTAGTCCTTGTCGCCCTTCGCGGCGCCCGTCAGGACCCGGCGGTAGTAGTCGGAGACGCGCAGCTTCGGCACGCCCTCCTCGTTGAGCTGGATGATGTACTCGTCGCCCGACTTGATGACGTAGATGTCCGGCGTGATGTAGCGCGGCTCCTCCGTCGTGAAGTTCCGCCCGGGGCGCGGCTCGAGCGACGCCAGCGTCCGCATCGCGTCGGCCACCCGCTGCGTCGAGACCTTCAGCCCGCGCGCGATCGCCTTGATGTTCCGGCGCTCCATCTCGTCCTTGTAGTCGCGCAGGATCGTCTTGAGGATGCGGTCGCCGGGGTAGTGGACCTTGACCTGGATGAGGAGGCACTCGCAGAGGTCGCGGGCGCCGACGCCGAGGGGGTCGAGCGTCTGCACGAGGAGCATCCCCTCCTCGAGCAGCTCGGGGTCCATCCCCTCGCCGTCGGCGAGGTCTTCGATGCTGGTCGTGAGGAAGCCGTCGTCGTTGAGGTTGCCCACGATGGCGGCGGCGGCCGCGCGCGTCTCGGCGTCCGCGTCGACGAGGTGGAGCTGCCACATCAGGTGCTCGGCCAGCGTCGTCCCGCGCGTCAGCGTCTGGTCGTAGGTGGGCAGGTCCTCGTAGTTGCGCCGGACCTCGGGCCCCGTCGACGGCCCCGACTGGTAGTTGTCGAGGTACTTCTCCCAGTCGATCTCCTGGTCCTTCTTCCCCTCGGCGTTGGGGTCCTCGATCTTCTCGTTCTTCTGCTCCTGCTGGGCGTTCTTCAGCTCCGTCAGCGGATCCGCGCGCTGCTCGAGCTCCTCCTCGAGCACCGGGTTCTCGACCATCTCCTGGCCGACGAGGTCCGCGAGCTCGAGGTGGTTGAGCTGGAGCAGCTTGATCGCCTGCTGCAGCTGGGGCGTCATCACCAGCTGCTGCGACATCTTCAGCTGTAGGCGCTGCTCAAAAGCCACGGAACTACCTGAAATTACTGAACAACTGGACCCCTACCTACGTTCACGGTAGCAATCGTCGGGGGCCGGGTCAATCCGGGGGGCCGGATCTGGCCCGATTGTTGCTTGTCAAGCGAAATAACGGCGCCACGCAGGCAGCTCGGGGCTGAACCCCGCCACCGGCCCGTCGTACGCCACCGCGCCGTCGATCAGGAGCACGACGCGGTCGCACTGCTGGAGGACATCGTCGGCGGCGTGGTCGGTGACCAGCAGCGCCACCTTGCCCGGCAGCTCCGACAACCCCGCAGCGAGCGCCTTTCGTCCGGCCGGATCGAGGCCCGCGAAGGGCTCGTCGAGGAGCAGCAGGGTGGGGTTGAGGAGGAGCGCGCGGGCGACCTCGACCCGGCGACGCTCGCCTCCGGAGAGCACCCCGGCGGGGCGGCCGGCGAGATCGATGAGCGACCACTGACGCAGCGCGGCGCCGACGTCGGCCTCGGACGCGCCCCGGGCGGCGGGCGCCCGCGTCGCCACGACGAGGTTGTCCCGCACGCTCAGATCCCCGAACGCCGACGGCTCCTGGGGGACGTAGGCGAGGCCGAGGCGGGCCCGCTTGTGGAGGGGGAGGCGGTCGACGCGGCGCTTGCCGATCTCGATCGACCCGCCGCGGATCGCGAGCCGCCCCGCGATCGCGTCGAACAGCGTCGTCTTCCCCGCGCCGTTGGGGCCGAGCACCGCCACCCGCTCGCCCGGAGAGACGGTGAGATCGACGGACGCGAGGCGATCCTGACGCCCCCAGCCGGCGCGCAGCCCGGCGATCCGGAGCGCCGGGCGGGAGCGGAGCCGGCGGACGGACGTCGTCACTTCAGGAACGCCTCCAGGGCGCACCCGCCGCACGACCAGCCGCCGGGCCCGTACGTGACGACGTCCAGCGATCCGGTGTCCTTCGGGGTCTCCAGCGCCCAGCCCACCATCGACAGCTCGATCGGCCCCTCGGGCCACGTGCCGTTCGCCTTGCTCGCCCAGATCCGGCCGAGCTTCGTGCCGTCGGACGTCTCGAACTTCACGTCGATCCCCTGGAACCGGCCGTGGGGCGCGTCGTCCTTCCACTCGACCACCGCGCTGCGGGCCTCGAACGTCGCCCGGGTGCCGTCGGCCAGCGCCCCCTTCCAGCGCGGGACCTCGGCGACGACCTCCCAGCCGTCGGGGGTCGCCGGCACCTCGGGGACGTCTTCGCCGCACGCGGACGCCGTCACCATCAGCGCGACGACCGCCAGCGCCCGCACCCACGCCCACTGCGCCGGCCGCGCGCGGACCGCGTCCCGCAGCCACGCCACCGCCCGATCCGCCCGGTCCTCGACCGCGCCGCCCGTCAGTCCCCGCATCTCGAAGCCCTCCCGTCGCCCGAGGGCGACCCACACGTCCGCGTCGTGGCGGTCCGCCCACGCGATCACCGCGTCCGGCGCGCCGATGCCGCCGTCCACGAACGGGACCTCCCGGCGTCCCCGCTTCCGGGGGCTCGCCGAGTCCACCAGCACCACCACCGCGCCGCCCCCCCGGAGGTGCCGGGTCGCCTCCCGCCAGCCGGCCGTGCCGCGCGGGATCGAGGCCACCCCGGAGTCCGCCCGCAGCGCCGCCACCCGCCGCTCCGTCTTCGGCAGACGAGGCCACGGCGCCGCGATCACGGCGGGCCGCAGCCCCCGCCGCGCCAGCTCCGCTGCCCCCGCCTCCCACGGCCCGAGGTGGGCGCCGAGCACGACCACGCCGCGCCCGCCGCGTGGAAGCGTGTCCCAACCGTCGACGACGAGGTCGGCGCGCCGCGCGCCGAGCAGGTCCACGAACGTGCGCCCCAGCTGCGCGCCCCAGGTCCACGGCCGCACCGCGACGCCGTCGGCGCGGGCGCGGAGGCGGACGGGGGACCAGGGCCAGGCGAGCGTCGCGATCACGGCGGCGCACCCCACCAGGAGCTGCCGCACGCCGGGCACGCGGACCGCGAACGCGCCGCCGTCGGCGACGAGGCTCAGGAGGCGGTCGGTCCGCTCGCGGGCGCTCAAGACTCGGGGGACACTCCGCCCGGGGGGGTCTGGAGGATCGCCGAGGCGAGCTCCCCCTCGGCGTCGGCCTCGGCCGCGTCGGCGGCGTCGTCCTTGCCCCGGCGGTGCTCCAGCGCGGCGCGCACGAACGCGACGAACACCGGGTGCGGCCGCGTCGGCCGGCTCTTGTACTCGGGGTGGAACTGGCACCCGAAGAACCAGGGGTGCCCCTCCAGCTCGACCATCTCGCACAGCGCCCCGTCGGGGCTCATGCCGCTGGCCTTGAGCCCGGCGTCCGACAGCTTGTCGAGGTACTCGCTGTTGACCTCGTACCGGTGGCGGTGCCGCTCCTCGATGGACTCCGCGTCGTAGATGCGGTGCGCGAGGCTGCCCGGCTTGACCTCGCACGGGTACTTGCCGAGCCGCATCGTGCCGCCCTTGCTCGTGATCTCCTTCTGGGCCTCCATCAGGTCGATCACGGGGTGGGGGGTCTCGCTGTCGAACTCGGCGCTGTTGGCCTTGTCCAGCCCGAGGACGTGGCGGGAGAACTCGACCACCGCCATCTGCATGCCGAGGCAGATCCCGAGGTACGGGATCTTGTTCTCGCGCGCGTACCGGACGGCCGCGATCTTCCCCTCGGTCCCCCGCTCGCCGAACCCGCCGGGGACGAGGATCGCGTCCACGCCCTCGAGCGCGTCCAGCTTCCCCTCCTCCAGGGCGTCGCTGCTGATGTACTGCAGGTTCACCCGCGCCCGGTGCTGCATGCCGCCGTGGACCAGCGCCTCGTTCAGCGACTTGTACGACTCGATGAGGTGGACGTACTTGCCGACGATCCCGATCGTCGCCTCGCGCTCGGTGTTCTTGAACCGGTCGACGATGTCCGCCCACACGCTCAGGTCGGGGTGGCGGGCCCAGATGTTCAGCTTGCTGCAGAGCAGGTCGTCGAGCCCCTCGTCGTGGAACACGAGCGGCAGCCGGTAGATGCAGTCGACGTCCGGCGCGCTCACCACCGACTCCGGGGGGACGTTGCAGAAGAGCGCGATCTTCTGCTTGATCTCCGTCGGCAGCGCCCGGTCGGACCGGGCCAGGAGCAGGTCCGGCATGATGCCGATGGACCGCAGCTCCTTGACGCTGTGCTGCGTCGGCTTCGTCTTCAGCTCGTCCGCGGTCTTGATGAACGGCACCAGGGTGACGTGGGCGAAGAGCGTGTTCTCCGCGCCGAGGTCGTACTTGAGCTGGCGGATCGCCTCCAGGAACGGGAGCGACTCGATGTCGCCGACCGTGCCGCCGACCTCGACGATGACGACGTCGGTCTTCTTGTCGGGGACCCGGAGGATGCGGTTCTTGATCTCGTTGGTGATGTGGGGAATCACCTGGACGGTCCGGCCGAGGTACTCGCCCCGCCGCTCCTTGGTGATCACCGCCTCGTAGACCTTGCCGGTGGTGAAGTTCGAGGCCTGGCGCGTGGTCTGGTTCGTGAACCGCTCGTAGTGGCCGAGGTCGAGGTCCGTCTCGGCGCCGTCGTCGGTGACGTACACCTCGCCGTGCTGGTACGGCGACATCGTCCCCGGATCGACGTTGATGTAGGGATCCATCTTGAGGTTGCGGACCGTGAGCCCCCGGCTCTCCAGCAGCGCGCCCATCGACGCGGACGACAGACCCTTGCCCAGTGACGAGAGGACGCCCCCCGTCACGAAGATGAACTTCGTTGAACTCACCCTGACCTCCGAACCATCGCCAGCTTAATACGAAGAAAGCCGCCCCGGGGGGCGGCTCTCGTCGATCGTTTTCGATGCTCCAGCAGGCTTACCGCTTGCTGAACTGGAAGCGCGCTCGGGCGCCCTTCTGACCGTACTTCTTCCGCTCCTTGACCCGCGCGTCGCGCGTGAGGAACCCGGCCGCCTTCAGCTCGGCGCGGAGGTCCGGCTTGAACCGGAGCAGCGCGCGGCTGATGCCGTGCTTGATGGCGCCGGCCTGGCCCGTCGTGCCGCCGCCGCGGACGTTGACGTAGATGTCGACCTCGTTGCCCGTCTCCGTGAGGACCAGGGGCTGCCGGAGGATCATCTTGTCCGTCTCGCGCCGGAAGTACTCGTCGATGTCCTTGTGGTTGATGACGAAGCGGCCGTTGCCGGGGCGCATGTAGACGCGCGCGGTGGCGGCCTTGCGGCGGCCCGTGCCGTACCAGGTGGGGGTCTTGTCAGCCATCTTGCTTCGTTCCTCAGTTCGCCAGCGGCTCGGGCTTCTGCGCCGCGTGCGGGTGGTCCGCGCCGCCGTAGACCTTGAGCTTCAGGATCTGCTTCCGGGCGAGCCGGTTCTTCGGGAGCATCCCGCGAACTGCGTGCTCGATCACCCGCTTCGGGTCGCGCTCGATGAGGTCCTCGAAGGACCACGCGCGCAGGCCGCCGGGGTAGCCGGAGTAGTTGTAGTACTTCTTCGCCTGCCGCTTGGTGCCCGTGACGTGCACCTTCTTCGCGTTCACCACGACGACGAAGTCGCCGACGTCGACGTGCGGCGTGTAGATCGGCTTGTGGCGGCCGCGCAGGACCGAGGCGATCTGCGTGGCGAGCCGGCCCAGGGTCTGGCCCTCGGCGTCGACCACCCACCACTTCCGCTCGATCGTCCCGTCCTGGACATCTTCCTTACGAGCGACCCAGGTCTTCATCGTCGTGCCTCCTGCCCGCACACGCGGGCCAATGGAGGCGCCTTCTAAAGGATCGGACGCAATCGGTCAACGATCATCATGGAATGGCCGTCATCCTGCGGTAGTAGACGTCGGCGTCGCCCGCGCGGTAGTCCAGCCACAGCACGTGGATGGCGGGCCCGGCCATCGCCACCTGCGGCTCGTCGCTGATGCCCGTCCCCTGGGGGTCGTCGTCGACGCGGAGGTCGGACTCGCTCCAGAGGACGCCGCCGTCGCTGGACGTCCGGAAGTAGACGTCGGGCTGGGGGTCGAGGAGCTCGACGGGGCGCCGGTAGTCGGTCCACACCGCGGCCACGTTGGGGCCGACGCCGGCGAGCTTGACGCCGAGGCTGTGGGCCGTCCCCACGACGTCGGTGTCGAGCCGGACCTCGCTCCCCCAGTCCAGCCCGCCGTCGTCGCTGCCGCGCAGGAGGATGTCGAACCCCACGTCGCGGTCGTCGTGCCACGCCACGAGCACGCGGCCGTCCGTCGCGTAGACCGAGGGGTAGAAGCTCTCCGCCGCGCCCTCGCCGCCCCCGTCGAGGCGGACCGCCTCGTCCAGCCAGTCCCCGCCCGCGGGGTGGTTGACGTAGATGTCGTTGGCGCCGTTGCGGGTGTCGTGCCAGACGACGTAGGGGACGGCCGCGTCGCCGTCGACGTCCACGGTCATGTCGATCCCGAACGCGTCGGATGCGCCGCCCGCGTCGCCCCCGTCGAGGCGCCAGTCCGTGCCCCACGTCTCGCCGAGGTCGTGCGACTCGTTGAAGTAGACGTCGTTCCCCCCGTCCCGGCTGTCCTCCCAGGCGATGTAGACGCCGCCGGCGCCGTCGAGGCGGAGCACCGGCTCGCCGCTGTAGGCCGACCCCGGCGGATCGGTGTCCACCCGGACCTCGGCGTCGAGGAAGTTGTAGCCGTTGGTCGACCGGGTCGCGAAGACGTCGTAGGCGCCGCTCCGGTTGTCGAACCAGGCGATGAGGATCTGCTTGTCGGGGGACTCGTCGGGGTCGTACTGGACGGCCACGCGAGGACCCTGGGCGTCGTAGTCGCCGTCGGGGTCGGTGGTGACGAGGCGGTCGATCTCCCACGAGTCGCCGGCGTCGTCGCTGTACGTGAAGTAGATCGACTTGTGGCCGAACTCGCTGTCGCGGTCGTCCTCCCACACCACGTAGACCGAGTCACCCGCGCACGCGAGGGCGGGGTTCTCCGCGATCGAGTCGCCGGTGGGGTCGGACGAGAGCTGGACGTCGGTCTCCGACCAGTGGGCGCCGCCGCCGCTCCCCTTGGCGAAGAAGACCTGGTTGCGGTCCCCGGCGCGCCGGTCGTCGTGCCACACCGCGTAGACGTTGGCCCCCGCGGCGCACAGCCGCGCCCCGCCGGCGTTCGCCGCCTCGCTGTGATCGATCTGGCGGTCGCGCGTGGTGTAGGGGATCACCTCGGGCTCGCCGCCCGGCCCGGCGCCGCATCCGAGGGCCACGACGAAGCCGATGATCGGGGGGCTGTTCCGCAGCATCCGCGCACCCTACATCAAGCTCGCGCACGCGTATTGACCCGCCTGAGGTCGTGTGGCAGGGTCCCCCGGCTCTCCAGCGGAGCAGGAGTCACGCTTTGATGTCGAACCAGGCCGCGAACCTCGGATCCAAGTTCACTTGCTTCAAGTGCACGTGCAAGTTCTACGACCTGGGCGCGGACGTCCCGCTGTGCCCCCGGTGCGGCGCGGACCAGCGTGAGGATCCGAACCCGGATCCCCGCGCCGCGTTCCTCGCGTCCCTGCGCCGGAGCCCGTCCCGCAGCCGGAAGAAGAAGAAGGCCGCCGCCCCCGCCGCGGGCCCGTCCCCGACGGTGAAGGCGCCGCAGCTCGAGGCCGACGACGATCTGCTCGACGACGACTTCGAGAAGGACGACAAGAAGGCCGACGCGAAGGCCGACGCGGACGAGGGCGACGCCAAGAAGAAGAAGAAGAAGTAGCGACCGCCCGCGGCGCTCAGCCGTAGAGGACGCGCTTCAGGGTCAGTCCGTGCGCCGGAGCCGTGGGTCCCGCCGCCGTCCGGTCCCGTCCGTCCCGGATCCGGATCATCGCCCCCGGCTCGAGGTGCCCCCGGGCCACGTCGACCGCTGTCCCCGCGAGGACGCGGACCATCTGCTTGAGGAAGCCCGACCCCTCGAACGTCATCGTGAGGAGGTCGCCGTGCTGCAGCAGCGTCGCCGACCGGAGCGTCCGGATCGCGTGCTTCGCGCCGCAGTCGGACGCCCGGTAGGCGGACCAGTCAGCCTCCCCGGGGAGCGTGGCGAGCTCGGCGGCGAGGAGGTCCCGTTCCAGCGGCAGGGGCACGTGCCACGAGCGCGCCCCCCACAGGGGCGACGGCGACGACCGCGCCAGCACGCGGTAGGCGTAGACCTTGCCCGTCGCGCTGAAGCGGGCGTGGAAGTCCGGCGCCGCGTCCGCCACCGACACCACGCTGACGTCGTCGCCCGTGAGGCCGCACAGGCTGCGGCGGATGCGGTCGCAGGACAGCGTCGACGTCGTGCGGACGGAGGCCACCTGGCCGACGGCGTGGACGCCCGCGTCGGTCCGGCCCGAGCCGTGGAGCGTCACGTCCTCGCCGAAGAGCGTCCGGCACGCGTCGCGGAGCTCGCCCTGGACGGTGCGGACGTTCGGCTGGACCTGCCACCCGGCGAAGTCGCGGCCGTCGTACTCGAGGGTGAGCGCGAGGACCCGCTCGTCAGCCACGGCGGCGGCGGCGGAACGTCGCGAGGACGCCCAGCAGCAGCGCCGGGGCGCCGGCTGCGCGGGGCGAGATGCTGGAGCAGGAGCAGCCCGGGTCGTTGGCGCACTCGGCCGCCCCGCACGTCTCCCGGGGGACTCCGGACGTCACCGCGCTGAGCGGCCCGATCTGGTCGGACTCGTCGATGGCGCGGACGGCGACCCAGTACGTCGTCCCGTTCGTCAGCCCCTCGACGGTGTACGACTGCTCGGTGGACGGCTCGCCGGCGGTCACCGTCACCGGGTAGGTGTCGACGCCGCCGTCGTCGCGGACCACCTCGAAGGCGGGGAGCGCGTCCTCGGTGAACTCGGCGTCGGACAGGTAGAGCTCGTACGACGCGATGTCGGCCTCGTCGGTGGCGTCCCAGGAGACGGTCAGCCGGTTCTCGCCCGCCGCCGCGGTCGGGTCGCCGGGGGCGTCGGGCGGCGTGTCCAACGTCACGATCACCGAGTCCACCCCCGTCCCCACCGTGTCCGTCACGAACACGTGGATGCGGTTGCCGCCCTCGTCGGAGAGCGCGTCGGCGTTGATCGTGAGGGAGACCGTGTCGCCGTCGTCGGCGTCCCCGCTGTCGACGACCGTGCCGCTGCCGGAGGTCCCGTCGCCGCCGATCTCGACGCCCCAGGAGACGTCGCTGTTGACGGTGAAGCTGAGGGTGAAGTCCTCCCCCTCGCCGACGGACGTCGGGCTGGCGGACACCGTGCCGAGGAAGGGGAGGTCGCTGAGGATCCGGAGCGACCGGTCGGAGCCGGCGACGAACACCTCGTCGAGGCCGTCCGCTGCGCCGACGCCGACCGGGCTCGCGCCGCCGAGGTCGATGGCCACGACCTCCGCCTCGAGCTGATCGATCGCGTAGACCGTGTTGCCCGCCTCCGCGACCCACGCCAGCTCGCCCTCGACGGGGTCGTCGGCGTAGACGACCACCTCGGGGGACTCGAACCCCCCGCCCCACGAGGCGCCGATGGAGCCGCCGGTCAGCGGGTACGTCCACAGCTCGTCGCCGGACTGGTCGGCGACGAGGATCTGGTTGACCGACGACCGGACGGCGACGTCCGACAGCGTCCCGAGGGCGAAGTCGGGGAAGCCCGTGCCGGTGGCGAACGCGTCGGCCGCGCGCGAGTAGAGGTTCAGGTAGCCGTCGCTCCGGGCGAGCACCAGCGGCGTGCCGGACTCCCCGATGGCGGCGGCGATGATGGTCAGCGTGCCGAAGACGTTGCCGAGGCTCGCGGTCTCGCCGTCGCCGGTGCCGGCGGCCGCGACCGAGACCGACCAGCCGGTGAAGTTGCCGCCGTCCTGGACGATGGCGAACACCTGGGAGTCGCCGGGCGCGTGGACGAGGAAGTCGACGTCGCCCGAGCCCTCGTTGAGGAGGATCTCGTCGCTGACGGCGAAGGTCGTCGGGACGGTCGACTCGTCGACGTCGACGGCGTGGACGACGCCGCTCGCGCAGCCGACGAAGAAGCGCTCCCCGGCGACCGCGTCGTCGACGTAGGCGATGGACGCGGCGCCGGTGCAGACGCTGACCGAGGTCGCTCCTTCGCTGACCGCGTTCCGATCGACGACGCCCAGGCCGCCACCCGACGCCTCGACCATGGCCACGTAGCGGCCGTCGGCGGAGACGGCGATCCCGACCGGCGTCCCCGTGGTGACGTTCTCCACCGCGCCCGCCTCCGACGACGGGTACGCGCCCGCGGACGCCGGCCCGAGCAGCAGAGCGGTCAGGGCGGCCAGGGCGGCCGGCGCGGCCGGCGCGGCGGCGGCGACGCCCCTCATTCGGGCCCCTCGTCGAGCACCTCGGCGATCTGCACGGCGTTCAGCGCCGCCCCCTTGCGGAGGTTGTCGGCGACGACCCAGAGGTTGATCGCGCGGTCGTCCGACGGGTCCTGCCGGACGCGCCCCACGTAGACGTCGTCGGTCCCCGCCAGCGGGAACCCCATCGGGTAGAGGTCCTCGGCGGGCCGGTCCCACAGCTGGATCCCCTCGGCGTTGTGCAGCGCCGCGGTCGCCTCCTTGGGCGTCACCTTCCGCTCGCACACGACGTGGACGGCCTCGCTGTGGCACGAGAACACCGGCACGCGGACCGCGGTGGGGGAGACGTGGAGGTCCGGCATGGCGAGGATCTTCCGGCTCTCCGCGACGAGCTTCCACTCCTCGGTCGTGTACCCGTTGTCCTGGAAGTCGCCGATGGCGGGGATGCAGTTGAACGCGATCTGGTGGGGCATCGCGCTGACCTCGGGCTCGCGGCTGTTGAAGAGCGCGGTGACCTGGCCGGACAGCTCGGCGATCCCCTTCTGCCCGGCGCCGCTGACGGACTGGTAGGTCGACACGACGACCTTCTTCAGCCCGAACGCGTCGGCGAACGGCTTGAGCGCCACGACCAGCTGGATGGTCGAGCAGTTGGGGTTGGCGATGATGCGCTTGCGCCCGGGCCCGATCGCGTCGAACGCCGCCTCGGGGTTCACCTCGGGGACGACCAGCGGGCACTCGGGGTCCATCCGCCACGCCGAGCTGTTGTCGATGACGACGGCCCCCTTGGCGGCGAAGTCCGGCGCCCGCTCGCGGGAGACGCCCCCGCCGGCGCTGAAGAGGGCGACGTCGACCTCGGGGACGTCGGCGCCGAGGACCTGGACGACGTGGCCCTTCCCCCCGAACGCGATCTCCTGACCCGCGGACCGCTCCGACGCGAGCAGGATCAGCTCGGCGACGGGGAACTCCCGCTCCTCCAGGATCTTGACCATCTCGCGGCCCACGGCTCCCGTGGCGCCTACGACCGCGACGCGGTACCCGTCTTCTGAACGCTCCATCTCGGGCGACTCCTCGGCCGCCCTCGTGGTGGCGGCGGCGCTAGCTTGCCTTGCTGGCGCGGTGCTGGGCCAGGATGGTGGCCATCCTGTCGCGTCCCTGCAACTTGAGCCGCTTGAGCCGCCGCTCCTCGACGTCCTCTCCCGGCGCACGCCAGCGCTTGGCTGACAAGCTCGCCAGGCGGGCCTCGTATTCCTCGTGTTTGACGGCGAGCCTCTGGAGCTCGGGATTCGTCGTCTTCAACGCTTCGATCAGGACCTTGTCACGCTCGTCCATGGATGCCTTTGGAAAGAGGAGAAGGCCGCGCCGGTCGAGCGGGAGCGAGGAGTTCGAGGCTGCGAAGGACCGGCACTGACCCGATCCTAGGATCGACCGCCCGGGTCGATCAAGATCCGGCCGAACCGGCCCTTTTCGCAGCCTGCTGGGCGGCGTCGTGATCCCGGAGGTAGACAGGGCGGAGGAGGTCGGCGGGGTCCCCCGCGGCGAGGCGGGCGGTGGCAGACAGCGCGAGCCAGCCGACCTCCGGCGCCATCGCTCCCCACGTCGGGACCGGCCCGCCGGCGAGCTCCCGGTACAGGCGCGCCCCGTCGCCGACCAGCGTGACGTCCTCCCCCGCGAGCGACTCGAACCACGCCTCCGGGGCGTACGCGGCGACCGGTCGGAGGCACTCCAGGGCGTCGCCCCCGACGCGGTACAGGGCGCCGTAGACCTCCTTGCGGCGAGCGTCCAACGTGACCGCCACGAGCCCCCGCGCCGTCGCCGCCCAGCAGGCGTCCGAAGCGCCCGCGTACGTCGGGATGCCCAACGCCGAGGCGATCCCCTGGGCCGTCGAGATGCCAACCCGCAGCCCCGTGAAAGCGCCCGGCCCGACGCCGGCCGCGATCGCCGCGAGGTCGCCGGTCGTCCGGCCGATGCCGTTGAGCAGCTGCTCGATGGAGACGGCCAGCGCCGCCCCCTGCCGCCGGGGACGCCGGACCTGCCGGGACGCGACGACCAGCCCGTCCTGCGCGACCGCGATGGCGTCCGAGGCCGACCCCGTGTCCAGGGCGAGGACGAGCGGCGCGTCCGGGTCCGCCTCGACGCGCGGAGCGGGCCGGGGACGGCCGCGGCTCATGCGCCGATCAGGGGGCGGAAGACGACCGCCCACAGCCAGACGACGGGGACGGCGAACATCACGGCGTCGATGCGGTCGAGCATGCCGCCGTGGCCGGGGAGGAAGCGGCCGCTGTCCTTGGCCCCGAACGTCCGCTTGATCATCGACGCGGTCAGGTCCCCGAAGACGCCCGCGACGTCCGCGACGACGCCGATCACGACGCAGTCCAGCCACGTCAGCGGCGACTCGGTGTCGATCCAGGGGTCCACGAACACGACCTTGAGCACCGCCACGCCGACGACGGCGAGGCCGACGCCGCCGAAGAAGCCGGCCCACGTCTTCTTCGGCGAGATCAGGGGGATGAGCTTCCGCTTGCCGAACGCGCGCCCCGCGAAGTAGCCGCCGATGTCGCCCATGAACCCCGCGAAGAGCGGCGCGAACACCCACGCGCCGCCGCCGGGGAGGGCCTTGAGCGAGGCGAACATGCCCAGCGGGAGGCCGACGTACGCGAGCCCGAGGTTGAACCACGCCCACTTGTGGCCGAGGCCGTCGGTGGTGGTCGCCGTGACGAGGAAGTAGATCGCCGACAGGAAGACCGACAGGACGCCCACGACGAGCAGCGGATCGACGTCCGCCGCCCACATCAGGAGCCCGCCCTGGGTCGACCACGCGGCCGCGCAGAACCAGCCCGCGGCGAGCACCAGCGCCAGCGGGTAGGCGGTCGCGCGGTTCTCCGGCATGGCCATCGTGACGACCTCGTGGACGGCCCACGCGGCGGCCACGGCGGCCAGCCCGAGGGCCCACCAGAAGTCCCCGAGGATGAGGATGGGGAGGATGACGAAGAGCGCCGCGACGCCGCTGACGAACCGGACCTTGAGATCGGAGCCGCTCATTGCACCTGCGCCCCCGTGAGGCCGAAGCGGCGCTGCCGCTGGTGGTACGCGGCGATCGCCTCGTGGAGCGCGTCCTCGCGGAACGCCGGCCAGGGCAGCTCCGTGACGTACAGCTCCGCGTAGGCGACCTGCCACAACAGGAAGTTGCTCAACCGGAGCTCCCCGGAGGTCCGGATGACGAGGTCCGGATCGGGCAGGCCCGCGGTGTAGAGGTGCGACGAGACGCACGCCTCGTCGATGTCCGCCGGCGCGAGCGCCCCCGCCGCCACCGCCTCGGCGATCCGCTGCACGGCGCGGACGATCTCCTGCCGCCCGCCGTACGACAGGGCGAGGTTCAGGACCATCGATTCGCAGTGCGCGGACGCGGCCTCGAGCTCGTACAGGGCCTCCTGGACGTTGTCGGGGAGCCGCTCCACCTGGCCGGCGTGGGCGAGGCGGATGTCGTTGTCGAGGATCTCCGCGCGCTCGCTGACGAGGTACTCCAGCAGCAGCCCCATCAGAGCGGCGACCTCGTCGTCGGGGCGACCCCAGTTCTCGGTGCTGAACGAGTACAGCGTCAGCGCCTCGACGCCGAGGCGGCGGCACTCCCGGGTGATCGCGCGGACGCTCAGGGCGCCTTCGCGGTGGCCGATCACGCGGGGGTGCCCGTGGGCCTGCGCCCACCGGCCGTTGCCGTCCATGATGATGGCGATGTGCCGCGGAGGCGGCAGGGAAGTCACGTCAGACCTCGAGGATCTCGGCTTCCTTGTGCTTCACGACCTCGTCGACCTTCGACGTGCCCCCGTCCGTGGCGTTCTGCACCTGCTTGAGCATCCGCTCCAGCTCGTCCTCGGTGATCTCGCCGTCCTTCTGCATCCCCTTGAAGAGGTCGTTGTAGTCGCGGCGGACGGCGCGGACGCCGACCTTGGCCTGCTCGCCCATCTGCTGGACCTGGCGGACGAGCTCCTTGCGGCGGTCGCCCGTCAGCTCGGGGAACGCGAGGCGGATGATCTTGCCGTCGTTGTTCGGGTTGATGCCGAGGCTGGACGCGCCGATGGCCTTCTCGATCTCGCCGAGCATCGACGGATCCCAGGGCTTGATGATGATCATCCGGGGCTCGGGCACCGACAGCGTGGCCACCCCGTTCAGCGGGGTCGGCGCGCCGTAGTACTCCACGCGGATGTCGTCGAGCAGGGCGAGCGACGCACGCCCCGTCCGCACCTTCCCCAGCTCGCCACGGAGATGCCGGATCGGCTTCTCCATGTCGGCGGACATCTCGTCCAGGTACTCCTGCATGCGCGGGAGTGTACTCGCCTACGCCTCGCCGGTCTGCCCCGCCATCGCCGCGACCTCGGCGGCGAAGTCGTCGGCCTTCTTCTCGAGGCCCTCGCCGAGCTTCCAGCGGATGAAGCGGCGGACCTTCACGTTCTCGCCGGACTTCGCGACGAAGTTCGTCACGAGCTCCTTGATCGTCAGGTCCTCGTCCTTCACGAACTCCTGCTGGAGGAGGCAGTTCTCCTTGAAGAACTTCTTCAGCTTGCCGACCACCATCTTCTCGGCGATGTGCTCGGGCTTGCCGGCCTCGACGGCCTGCTGGATGAAGACGGCCTTCTCGCGCGCGACGACGTCGGCGGGGACGTCGGCCTCGGCGACCCACTGGGGGCTGGCCGCGGCGATGTGCATCGCGATGTCCTTCACGAACGCGGTGAAGTCGTCGCCCTTGGCCACGAAGTCCGTCTCGCAGTTCACCTCGACGAGGACGCCGAGCTTGCCGCCGGCGTGGATGTACGAGAACACCTGGCCCTCGGTCGCGGCCCGGTCGGCCTTCTTGGCGGCCTTGGCGACGCCCTTGGCGCGCAGCCAGTCGACCGCGGCCTCGACGTTGCCGTCGTTCTCCTGGAGCGCCTTGCGGCAGTCGAGGATGCCCGCTCCGGTCATGCCCCGGAGCTCCTTCACCTGTGCGGCGGAAATGCTCATGTCGTTCGTTCCTTTCTGGTCGTCGGCCACGCGCTAGGCGGGGGCCGCGGCGTTCTCTGCGTCGGCGGCCTCGGGGGCGGCCTCGGTCTCGGTCTCGGTCTCCTCGGCGGCCTCCTCCTCGGCGGGGGCCTCCTCCGCGGGGGCCTCCTCGGCGGCGGGCTCCTCGGCGGCGGGCTCCTCG
>CAYFOA010000183.1:0-16246 GCA_964344575.1 uncultured Rickettsiales bacterium
CGACGACGACGCGGCCGGCGACGACGACGACGCGGCGGACGACGACGACGCGACGGACGACGACGACGACGACGCGGCCGGCGACGACGACGACTCCGTCCCGGACCCGATCTCGGTCGGCGTCTGCAACGACCTGAAGGCGTTCGAGAACATCGTCGAGCTCCACGTCACCCCGCTGGGGAGCGACCCGCTGGACGAGCTCCTCCAGGGCGGGCAGACTGCCTGGTACGCCTGCGCCTGGCTCCAGCTCCCGCCGTACACGTACACGATCCGGGTCGTGGACGAGTTCGACTGGCAGTACCAGGTCGACGACCTCCTCCTCGAGGAGGACGGCTTCGAGTACTGGTTCAGCTACGCCGATCAGATCTAGTCGAGCTTCAGGCCGAGCCCGTGCTCGACCAGCCACCCCATCCCCATCCCGAGCAGCGCGTAGACCTGCGTGTAGGCCCGGCGTCGCTGCTCCTGCGGGTAGTCGATCTTCAGCGCCCAGCGGTCGACCTCGTCGCCGTAGTAGCCGGACACGGGGACGTCGACGCCGGTCGCCTCGACCTCGAGGTGGTCGGGGGCGTCGGCCCGGGGGACGGACGCGACGCGGATCCGGCGCCCGTCGTAGGCGAGGACGATCGAGCGCCCCGCGCGCGTGACCTCCAGGACCCCCGCGGCCGTCCCCATCGCCTCGAGGTCGTCGAAGAGCCGATCCAGGGCGCCGCCGATCTTCGCGACGCGCGCCTCCAGCTCCGCCTCCTCGGCGGCTTCGGTGGCCTCCTTGCGCTTCGCCGCCGCCGCGATCTTCGCCGCGAAGTCCAGCGCCGCTTCCCGTTCACTTCCCGCCATCATGTCCCTCGGGGTCCGCGAGGGTAGCATTCGCCGCATGCTGCCTCGCCTGCCCCTCTACGCGCTGCTCGCCGGCTTCTTGCTCGCCGGCTGCCCGACCCCCGAACCGGAGCCCGACGACGACGACAGCGGCGACGACGACGACTCCGCGGGGTCCGGCGACGACGACGACGGCGCGGACACCTGCTCCGCCGCCGCGGGCCCCTACGACCTCGAGCTGACCGGCGGCCAGAACATGACGCTGGCGGGCATGGAGATCGACTGCAGCGACTTCGGGGGCGACACCTGGCAGATCCGGATCACCGACCCCAACTGGGTCCTCCGCATCACCACCGGCCCCCTGATCAGCGGCGAGCCGATCTCCCAGGGCGTCTCGCTGACGCTGCTGGAGCAGGGGAACATCGACCACACCTACGCCGGGAACGTCGCCACCGGGCACGTCGCCGCGGTGACGGCCGAGGCCTACGACGGCGGCCCCCCGTGCGGGACGTGGACGTCGGACCCGCTCCCCAACACGTCCGCCGCGGGCGGCGCGGACGTCACCCTCGGACCGCAGCCCTTCCCCTTCCGCTGCCCGGAGTGAGTTGAACGACTGGCGACCCGAGGACGCGGACCTCGTCGTCGCGGCCGCCGCGGGCGACGACGTCGCCACGTCGCGCCTCGTCGACCGGTGGCTCCCCGTCGTCCTCCGCTGGTGCAACCGGATGTGCGGCCCGAAGGTCGATCCCGAGGACGCCGCCCACGACGCCCTGATGATCGTGCTCCGCCGCCTCCCCGACCTGCGCGACCCCGACGCGTTCCCGTCGTGGACCTACGGCATCGTCCGGCGCACCATCGCGGGCCACCGGCGCAAGGCCTGGGTCAAGCGCTGGGTCCCCGGGGCGACGATGGTCGAGGGCGTCGACGACGCCGCCGGCCCGCACCGCCGCCGCGAGCTGTCGGAGCAGGCCGCAGCCGTCCGCGACGTCCTCGAATTGCTCTCGCCGAAGCACCGCGAGGTCCTCATACTGTGCGACATCGAAGACCTCACCGACGACGAGGCGGCGGAGCTGCTGGGGATCCCCTCCGGCACGGCGAAGAGCCGCCTCCGCGCGGCCCGCCAGCGGTTCGCCGCGCTGGCCCGGCGGCGGGAGCTCGACGCGGCGTGGGGCGAGGAGGCGTGATGGAAGACCCCGCGGTGCGCCGGTTCGCCGAGGAGACGGAGCCCGAGCTGGAGGACGTCCGGCGGGTCCGGGCGCGGCTGGAGGGGTCGCTCCGGGAGGCGCCGAAGTCGGCCGTGTGGGGGCCGCTGGCGGGCGGGCTCGGCCTCGGCGGCGCGGTGGCGGCGCTCATGCTCGTCCTGCTCGTGGACTTCGGGCCGCCGGAGCTGTCCGGGGAGCTGATGGCGGAGGCGGGCCGGACGGTCACGGAGGCGCCGGTCGAGGGCCTCACGCTCCACTTCGACGGCCACGGGACGCTCGCCGGGGACGCCGCCGCGCCGCGGATCGTGTGGACTGCGGGATCGCTGCACGTCGACGTGGATCCCGACGCCGGACTGGCGGTCCGGGTGACCACCGGGGAGGCGACGGTGAGCGTGATCGGGACGGCGTTCGACGTCACCCGGAGCGCGCTCGGGACCCGCGTCGCCGTGGACCGCGGCCGCGTCGCGGTGAGCTGCAAGCGGGGCGAGGACGGCGACCTGGAGGCGGGCCAGTCGACCTTCTGCCTCCCCCCCACGGCCGCCGGCATGCTCGCCCGGGCCCGCGCCCTGCAGGACAAGGCGGCGCCGACCCCCCAGATCCTCGGCGCCGTCGACGACGGCCTCGGCCGCGATCCCACGCCGCCCGTCCGCGAGGAGCTCCGCGTCGTCAAGATCGAGGCCCTCCGCGACGCCGGCCGCACCGCAGAGGCGCTGATCGAAGCCCGGGCGCTCGCCGGCGAAGCCGATCATCGAGCGGAGGAGGTCCAGGGGCTGATCCGACAGCTCGAGGCCGCCGACTGACTCAGCGGCGGAGGTTGCGGACGATCTCGATGAGCTCGGCCTTCCGGTGCTCGGCCCCCTCCCGCAGGAGCGCCTTCGCCTCGAGGTAGGCCTCGCTCCGACGGCCGGACTCGGCGAGGACCTCCACCTTCACGAAGCGCAGCTCCTCGACGACGGGGGCGGGGGCGTTGGGGCGGCCGAGGCCGAGCTCGATGCTGGTGAGGATCTCGGCGGTGTCGGCGCCGGCCAGCTGGAGGTGGCGGGCGCGGCCCAGGAGGCCGGCGGCCGTGGTCGGGAGGCAGGTGTGGGACTGACCGCGGATCAGGGTCCGCGCGCCGCCGAGGTCGCAGGCGACGTGGACGCGGCCGCGATCGACCCGGACCGTCGTCCCCGGCGCGGTCCGCTCGACGTCGAACTCGGTCCCCAGCACGGTCACGGTCGCGTCGGGGGTCCGCACCCGAAGGTCCACGCCCCGGGCGGGCTCGACGGCCGCGTGCAGCGTGCCGGACCGCCACTCCACCCGCGGCGCGGCCCGCGTGCCCCGGATCGAGCCCTTCCCGCGGAACTCCAGGTCGACCTCCGGCGTCGGCGCCAGCGTCGACCAGTCCGCCTCGGAGACCATCGGGAGCGGCGCCTCGTCCGGCCCCGGGAGCGCCGGCGTCATCCACAGCAGCGCCCCCGCCACGCCCGCTGCGACGAGCGCGCCGCTCAGCATCCCGCGCAGCAGGAGCGCGCCCCCGCCCGCCGCCTTCAGGACCTGGGCGTCCAGCGCGGCGAGGACGCGGGCCCGGGCGCGGGCGACCTCCTCGTGGTCGGGGTTCGTCTGCTCGGCGAACTCCCGGAACTTGCGGGCCGGACTCATCCCTGCCCCCAGCTGGGGATCTCGCTGAGGGAGACGAGGCCGGGGCGGCGCTGGACCATCGACCGCATGCGGCCGCGGGCGAGGCGGAGGCGGCTCTTGACGGTCCCCACGGGGACGTCGAGCAGCGCCGCGACCTCGGCGTCGGTGCGGTCCTCGACGTCGCACATCACGAGGACCTCGCGCTGCCGCTGGGGGAGCCGCTCCAGCAGCCGGCGGACCTCGCCCGCCACCTCGCCGCTGGAGGTCGCGGCCTCGGGGCCCGCGGCCTCATCGACGGCCTCGGGGACGACGGCCGACGCCCACCGCTTCACCCACGCGCGTCGTCGGTGGGCGGCGAGCGTGCGCCGGGTCACGCCGTACAGCCAGGAGTCGAACCGGTCGGTCCGCTCGAGGCGGTCGAGCCGCGTGAGCACGATCAGCAGGGCGTCGTGCGCGGCGTCCTCGGGATCGACGCGCGGACCGCCCATGCGGCGGCACCACGCGAGGACCACGGGGAGGCAGGAGTCGAGGAGCTCGTCGCAGGCGCCGGGGCGGCCGGAGCGGGCGGCTTCGACGAGATCGGGGTCGGTGTGCAGGTGTCCCATCACCCCGGCAGTGGCGGGGCCGGCGCGGACCGATCGGTTTTTCTGGGGCTCCGGCGGGGCTCAGTCCCGGCGCGGGCCGGGGAGGCCGCGGCCGATGTGGCGCATGAGCGTGAACGAGACGCCGAGGCGGACGTTGACGACGGCCTGCGACCAGGAGTCGGGGCGGCTCGGGACCGACGCGGCGTCGGTGGGGAACACGTCCCCCTCGACGATCAGGTACGGCGCGAAGGAGACGTGCTCGCCGATGAGGAGGTGGGCGACGACCTCGCCGCGGATCGCGACCGCGAGGTCCCCATCGGGCTCGAGCTCGTCCACCGACTCGCCGATCAGGCCGCCGACGTCGAGCCAGCCGCTGCCGTAGTAGGCGAACCAGCGGATCCCCGCCCCGCCCCCGATCCAGAGCCACCGCTTGTTGAGCGGCGTCGCCCACCCCATCGCCAGCGCGTCGACCGACCAGGCGCTCTGGGTGGACTCCACGAAGGGGTCGAAGTCGGGATCCGTGACGTCGGTCTCGGCCTCCGCCCCGGAGACGTCGGTGAGCCCCGTGAGCGACGAGCTGAGCCCCAGCCGGACGCGCCCGCGGGGGAGATCCAGCCCGGGCATCAGCCGCAGCTCGCTGGTCACCCGCGAGTCCCGATCGACGGACAGCCCCAGCCCGACGGTGAAGAACCCCCGCGCCCGGTCCGCGGCCCAGGGGATCCGCTTGTCGTCGACGGCAGCGGTGGCGACGGGCTCGGGGGCGGGCGCAGCGGCGACGGGCTCGGGCTCGGGTTCGGGTTCGGGCTCGACGACCGGTTCGGGCTCCGGCTCGGGTTCGGGCTCGGCGACCGCGACGGGCTCCGGCTCCGGCTCGGACTCGTTCTCGTTCTCGTTCTCGAGCTCGTTCTCGTTCTCGAGCTCGTTCTCGTTCTCGTTCTCGTTCTCGAGCTCGTTCTCGTTCTCGTTCTCGTTCTCGTTCTCGTTCTCGTTCAGGGGAGGCTCCTCGAAGATCTCCCTCACCGCCTCCGCCGACTCCTCATCCAGCACGTACTTCTTGTCATCCGGCGGCCGCTCCGACAGGTCCGCGCTCGCCGGATCCTCCCCCGCCCCCGTCGGATGCAGCAGGCTCACCGCGAGCCACACCAGGTCCTCCCGCTCCTGCTCGCTCGCGGGCTCCTCCACCGCCACCTCGTGGACCTCCCCGTTCCGGTCCTGCACCGTCAGCAGCCACCCGTCCCCCGCCGCCGCGAGCTTGACCCACTCCTCGCCGACCGGCGTCCCCACCGCCAGCCCCCCCATCGCGAGCGCCCCCTCCCACGCGAACTCGTCCTCGCCCGCCGGCAGCTCCACGGGCACGAGCCCGCTGAGCACCAGCGCGCAGGCGCACGCCACGATCGTCCGGAGGTCCCTCACGCCCGCACACCATAAGTCGGTTCGCCGCCCCGGCCACCGGGCGTCCGGGGTGCGGGGGGGCCGTCGCGCGCCCGGGACGGGTATGATCTCGGGGTACGTCGCTGGAGCATGGTTGGCTGACTTGGATCCCGCGGAGCTCGGAACGCGGTTCGAGATCCTGGAGACCCTCGGCGAGGGCGCCTTCGGGCTCGTCCTCAAGGCCCACGATCGCATCGAGGACCGCCCCGTCGCGCTGAAGCTCCTCGCCCCCGGCGAGCTCCCCGGCGAGTTCGACGCCCTCCGCCACCTCCAGCACCCCGGCGTCATCCCCGTCCTCGACGTCGGCCGGACCGCGACCAGCGACCGCGGCTGGTTCACCATGGAGCTCGTCGAGGGCCTGCTCCTCCACGAGGCCGCCCGCGCCCCCGACCTGTGGGCCGCCCGCGTCGCCCGCCTCCTCGAGGCCCTCGCCTTCCTCCACGAGCGCGGCTGGATCCACGCCGACCTCAAGCCCGACAACGTCCTCGTCCCCTCCGGCGAGCCCGACCGGGCCGTGCTCCTCGACTTCGGCCTCGCCCTCCGCCAGGGCGACAGCGGCGGCGTCCGCGGCACCCCCGGCTTCATCGCCCCCGAGGTCCTCGCCGGCGCCGAGCCCTCCGTCGCGTCCGACCTCTACGCCCTCGGCGCCCTCGCCGCGATGGCCGCGACGGGCGAGTTCCCCTTCCCCCCCGACGAACCGAACCCCGGCATCGACGGGACCCCCGAGGACTGGTGGCTCGGTCCCGCCGTCGACCCCGCCGCCCGCCCCTGGCTCGGCCGCCTCCTCCAGCGGGACGCCGCCCAGCGACCGTCGTCCGCCCGCGAGGCCCTCGCCGCCCTCGAGGCCGCCCTCGGCCGCCCCCTCGCCGACCCCGACGACGCCGCCACCCGCATCGCCCCCACCGAACCCCTCGGTCGCGACGCCGCGCTGGAGGATCTCGCGGCCGTCGCCCTCGACGGGGGTGTCGCCGTCGTCCTCGGCCCCCGCGGGTCGGGCCGGACCACGCTGCTCCGCGCCCACGCCCACGCCCTCGCCCGCGACGGCGTCGGCGTCTCCGTCCTCTCCCTCGGCGACCGGACGAGCCGCGCCCAGCGCTCCCTCCGGACCTTCCTCGCCGACCGCCGCGCCACCTCCGCCGTCCCCCCCGACCCCGCCTCCTTCGACAACCCCGCCGAGCTGGGCGCCGCCCTCCGCGTCTACGAGGCGTCGCTGTCCGTCGACCTCCGCGAGGCCCTCGCCGCCGCCGCCGGCCCCGTCCTCGTCGACGACCTCGAGCCCGACACCGTCGCCGGCCGGGCCGCCCTCCGCGCCCTCGAGCTCGCCGACGCGGAGCACGGCGTCGTCGTCAGCGGCGCCCTCGACGGCCGCGACGCCTTCGAGGCGCTCCTGGAGCACCGCTCCGACCCCCGCGACCACCTCGTCCTCCTCGAGGACCTCACCCCCGCCGACCTCGAGGCGTGGCTGGGCGCCGCCCTCGGCACCGTGGCGCGGGCCGACCAGCTCGCCTACCACCTCCACGACGCGTCCTCGGGCGTCGTCGGCCGAGCCGTCGAGCTGACCGGGAAGCTCCTCCGGTCCGGCGCGCTGCGAGCCGGCGAGCGGCAGTGGCAGTGGGCCGCGGACGCCGTCGAGGTCGAGCTGGAGGAGGTCCGGGCGACGCTCCCCACCGGCTTCGCGACGATGGACGTCGCCACCGTCATCGCCGACGCCCTGGCCGAAGCCGAGGAGCTCGCGGCCCAGGGGGAGGTCGCCGCCGCCCGCCGCCGCCTCGCCCGCCAGACCGCCCGCGCCGAGCGCCTCCGGGCCCCCGAGGCGGACCTCGTCGCCCCCTGGATCCGCCTCGCCGACCTGTCCGCGATGATGGGCGAAGGGGACGAAGCGGCGAGCTGGCTGGAGCGGGTCCGGAACGCCGAGGGGAGCGACGACGCCCGGCGCGCATGGTGCGTCGCCCGCGAGGCGGAGGCGCTGCAGAACGCGTCCCGCTGGACCGAGGCCCTCGACCTCCTCGACCAGCACCGCGATCTGCTCGCCGCCCACGGCTCCGACGAGGACCTCGCCCGCGCCGCGAGCACCCGGGGGTCCGCGCTCCTGAAGATGGCCCGCTTCGACGACTCCCGACGCGTCGTCGAGGAGGCCCTGGAGTCCCTCGAAGACCGGCTCGACGTCCGCCAGCGCATCGGGATGATGCTCACCGCCGCCAACGCCGACTGGCACCAGGGCCGGCACGCTCACGCCGAGGGCGTCTGCCGCGCCGCCGCCGACATCCTCCCCGACGACCTCGACGGCCCCGTCCGCGCCGCGGTGGAGACGACGCTGGCGACCAGCCTCCGCCTCCAGGGGCGCCACGACGACGCCGCCGTCCTGTACGTCCAGGCCCGCAGGCGGTACCGCCGCCTCGGCCGCCTCCTCGACGCCGCGCGGGTCGCCAACAACCTCGGCATCGTGCTGTACAGCAAGGGCGACTGGCTCGCCGCGATCGAGGCGTGGGAGGACTTCCGCGAGCTCGTCCGCCGCGCCGACAACGCCTACGAGCTGGTCCTCGCCTGGAACAACCTCGGCTGCCTGTACCGCGACACGGGGCAGCTCGACCGGGCCGAGGACGCCTTCGACCAGGCGCTGGAGCTCGCGCGCCGCTACCGCTACGGCCGGACGATCCCGATGGTCCTCGGGAACATGGCCGAGTCCAGCGCCGTCCGCGGCCGGACGTCGCTCGCCGAGGGGCAGTACGCGGAGTGCATCAAGGAAGCGGCCGAGGTCGGCGCCGACGACGAGATCGTCGAGGCGTGGCGACGGGTCGCGCAGATGTACATCGACGTGGGCGACCTCGGCCGCGCGGGCGAGGCCATCGAGAAGGCGCGGGCCGTCCCCGAGGCGGGCCACGCCGCCCAGGAGCTGCGGCTCGCCGACGGCCTCGAGGCCGTCATCGCCCTGCAGGAGGGCGACGCCGACGCGTCCGCGCGGACCGAGGAGGTCATCGACGACCTGGAGGAGGCGGGCGCCGCCTTGGAGGCTGCGCGGATGCGGCTCCGGTACGCATTCGGCCTGGTCCGCGTCGACCGCTACGCCGACGCCGAGGAGCAGGTCGGGCTGGCGGTCAAGGTCTGCGATCCGCTCCCCGCCCGCCCCGAGCTGGCCCGCGCCGGCGACCTCCGCCGCCTCATCGCGGAGGCCACCCGCAACCGCCTCGACGCGGTCACCGCCCACTACGACGCCCTCCAGCAGCTGACGCTCGCCATCTCCCGCGAGCGCGACCTCCCCACCCTGCTGGAGACGATCCTCGAGCGGACGCTCGATCTCGTCGGCGAGGACCGCGGCTACGTCCTCCTCATGGACGAGACGGGCACGCCGGACCTGACGGTGGCGCGGGAGGTCGACGAGACGGTGATCGAGCGGCAGCTCCACGCGGTCGGCCCCTCCAAGACGGTCACGCAGCGCGTCCTCGAGACGCGCAAGCCGCTCGCCGTGCTCGACGTCGAGGCGTCGGAGTCCCTCCGCGACCAGCTGTCGGTGGTCAGCCAGGGCGTGCGGAGCCTGATCTGCGTCCCCATCCTGCGCCGGCGTCAGCTCCTCGGGCTGATCTACGTCGACAGCAAGTCCGCCGTCGGGGGCTCGGCCGACCGCAAGGCGTCGCTCCTCATGGCGGCCGCCGACGCCGCCTCGGTGGCCATCGAGAACACCCGCCTCATCGACGCCCTCCGCGCCAAGAACGACTCGATCGCGATCATGGCCCACGAGCTGCGGACGCCCCTGTCCGCCATCGTCGGCTTCGCGTCGGTCATGCTCGAGGGCGCCGGCCAGGATCCGGTCGAGGACGAGGAGATGCTCGGCATCATCAAGCGCGAGGCGGAGCGGACCTCCGAGATGGTCAACCGCGTCCTCCAGCTCGCCCGGATGGAGGCGCGGGACGTCGAGCCGCCGAAGGAGATCGTCGACCCGCTGCACATCGTCGTCAGCGCCGCCGACACGCTCCGCCCCCTCGCCGCCCAGGCCGAGGTCACCATCGTCGCGGACGCCGGCGAAGACGTCCCCGATCTCCTCGGCGACGCCGACCGCCTCGTCCAGGTGGCGGTGAACCTCCTCAGCAACGCGGTCAAGTTCAGCCCCCGCGGCGGCAACGTCTGGATCCGGGCCGACCGCGACGCCGACAAGGGCCTCCTCCTCGTCGTCGAGGACGAGGGGCCGGGCATCCCCGAGGACCGCCTCGGCGCGATCTTCGAGCCCTACCGGCAGGCCGGTCCGAAGGGGATGCGGTCCAAGGGCGTCGGGCTGGGGCTGGCGATCTCACGCCAGATCGTCCGCCAGCACCGCGGCTGGATCCGCGCGGCGAACCGCCCCGATCAGGGCGCGCGCTTCGTGGTGTGGTTGCCGACGTCGCTCCAGTCGTCGACCGACGTCCCCACGGGCGGAGGCTGAGGCGAGGGTCTACAGGTTGTCGGCGGGGACGGCGCCGGCCCCGCTGGCCTGCGCCGCGTCCGAAACCGTCGCGGCGCCGAACACGCCCCAGTTCCACGTCAGCGCGCCGACCGCGGAGCTGCCGAAGCCGGAGCCCGTCAGGCGCCAGTTGTGGCTGTGCAGGTGGACGGTCGAGCTGCCGAAGCCGTTGCCCCAGACGCCGGGCGCGCGTCGCAGGCCGTGCACGGTCGAGCTGCCGAATCCGTTGCCCCAGACCGGCCCGCCGGGGACGAGCAGGCCCACCGTGGAGCTGCCGAAGCCGCTCCCCCACAGGCCGGGGTCGTAGCTCAGGAGGCTGACCGTCGAACTGCCGAAGCCGCTCCCGAACAGGGACGGGTCCCACCGGATCACGCCGACGGTCGAGCTGCCGAACCCGGAGCCGCCGACTTCGGTGAATTCGCCCTCGTCGGTGGTCCCCCAGGGGAACCAGGCCGGAGCGGTGAGCCCTACGGGGACCGTCGAGCTGCCGAAGCCGGCCCCGCCCGCGGCGGCGAGGTAGGGGTGGTTGAAGGCGAGGTGGACCGTCGAGCTGCCGAAGCCGCCGCCGAGGCTGCGCGCGTTGTACGTCAGGGCGAGGTCGGAGCAATCGAAGATCTGGCAGACCGGGCCGCCGTCCGCCGGGTCCACCGACAGGAGCAGGCCCCCGTCGGTGGCGCCCAGCGCCGCCGCCATGACCTGGGCGTTGCCTTCGCTGAGGCGGTAGAAGCCGCCGGGCCTGGTCGGGTAGTGGTACTCGGCCGACGAGTCGCCCCACAGGTAGTAGCGGACTCCGTCGACGCGGAACAGGAACAGCAGCGGGTCGCCGGCGACCGCCGAGACCACGTCGGAGACCAGGGTCGCCTCGCCGGCGCTGTCGGTAGTCGCCCGATCGGTGCTCGTCGCCGACCCCTCGAAGCTCCCGTAGACCCGGACCCCGGCCATCGGGGTGCCGGCGGCGTCGACGACCCCGACCCGCGCCACCGCGCGCCAGCCCTCGCTCCCCCCGCCGACGGACTCGATCCCTACGACCGCGTTGACGAACCGGTCGGGGAACTCGTCGCGCTTGTCCTGCGGGAACCAATCCTCGATGTCGTCGCCTCCGGGCACGCCGCTGCCGGCCTTGTCCGTGATCCCGGTGCCGCCGGTCCACCAGTTCGTGCGGCCGGCGACGAGCACGTCCCGCACCTCCTGCGGGAGGATGCCCTGCCCCAGGGCCCGCGCCGCCTGCGCGGACACGACCGCCGCGGCCTGGCTGGTACCGGCCATGACCCAGTAGCCGACCTCGGCCGGGTCCCCCGGGGAGATCGTCTGGGCGAGGAGCCCGTCGGCGATGCCGTCGTCGTTGCGGTCCCGGTCGATGCGGCCCCCCGCCGAGGCGACGTCGACCGCCCAGCCCCGGTTCGAGTACGAGGCCCGCCTGACGGTGCCGTCCGCCTTGAGCTGGGCGCCGCCGACCGCGATGACGCTGTGGAACGCCGCCGGGTAGGCGACCTGCTCGGACGCGCCGGCGTTGCCCGCCGCCGCGACCACGACGACGCCTGCGTCCTCGGCGTACGACAGCGCCTCGGCGAGGTCGGGGCTGGGCAGGTAGCCGAGCCCGAAGGTCAGGCTGAGGTTGATGACCTCGGCGCCCTGGTCCACGGCCCAGTAGAGGCCCTCCACCAGCGTCCACTCCGTGCCGACCATCTCGTGGTCGAGGACCTTGACGGGCATCAGGACGGGGTTCGGGGCGTGGCCGTAGAGCTGGTCCCGGCTCGCGATCACGCCGGCCAGGTGCGTGCCGTGCTGGTGGTCGTCGTTGGCGTGGGCGTCGCCGTTGACGAAGTCCCACGGCGCCACGACGGGGACGCCGGCCAGCTCGGGGACCTGCACGTAGGCTCCGTGGTCCTCGTACGCGACGCCCGTGTCGAGGAGGGCGATGACGACGGGGGCGTCGGCGGCCTCGTCGGGACACTTGTCGGAACCCTTCAGCTCCACACGCGCCCACTGGTAGTCCTTGAGGCCGTACGAGCCGCAGGACGCGCCCCGGACGACCGCGTTGGGCCGGAGGCCGACGGTTCCTTCGACCCCTGCCACCGCGTCGCGGGCGGCGTCCAGCGCGACGGCCGGGCCGAAGGTCGCCCGCCACAGGCCGGCCGCGCCGGCGCCGACCCACAGGGCACCGGCGTGCCGCAGCTCCCGCTGCAGCGCCGCCCGGTCGGTCCCCGGCGCGACGCGGAACAGGATCTCGCCGGCGGCGACCTCGAAGCTCCCGCCCGGCCCCGCCACGGCGGTGGGGGTCACCTGCGGCGCCGTCACGACGCGTCGCGTTTCGGGCGGCGCCGCCCGGGCGGTGTCCGCTTCGCGCGCGCGCGCGACCGTACGTACAGGAGCCGCCTCGGCCTCGATCCCGGGGACGTCCGCCGGAATGAGGACCTCCTCCTGGTCGGCCCAGAGGGCGAAGGCTCCGAAGAGGAGCACCAGCAGCGCGGTGCGGTTGGTCACGCTTGGGTCGGGTGCAAGGGTCGAGCCAAGACTGCCGCGAAGGACTTTTCTAGTGATTTCAACGAGTTCTGATCCTGTTCTGGTTCCTGCAACTCGATTCCATGGATCGAATCGATCCAGTGGTCGGTACAAGTCGATCCGGTTTCGGCTTGGATATCGATTCGATTGCGTCCACTATGTTCGTTGGGAGGAGCGCGCATGACGACGGCACGGGCGCTGATGACGACGCATCGCATCGTCCGGCCGGACCTCGTCCAGCGCGCGTTCCTCCACTCCCAGGCGCCGTCGGTCGCCCCCCTGCTGCGGCAGCTCCCCAAGCTGGCGTCGATGTCCGTTCCCGTGCTCATCACGGGCGAGAGCGGGGCCGGCAAGGAGGTCCTCGCGCGGGCGATCCACGAGCAGTCCGATCGCAAGGACGAGCCCTTCGTCGCGGTCAACTGCGCGGCGCTGCCCCGCGACCTCCTCGAGGCTGAGCTCTTCGGCCACGCGCGCGGGGCGTTTACCGGGGCGCACCGCGAGCGGGTTGGCAAGTTCGCCGCCGCCGAGGCCGGCACGCTGCTGCTCGACGAGGTCGGCGAGCTCCCCCTCGACCTGCAGGCCAAGCTGCTGCGGGCCGTCCAGGAGCGGTGCTTCGAGCCGCTCGGGTCGAACGAGACGATCCCCTTCGCCGCGCGCCTGCTGTCGGCGACGAGCCGGAACCTCCGGGACGCCATCGCGGCCGCCAACTTCCGCCTCGACCTCTACTACCGGCTCGCCGTGGTGACCCTCGACATCCCGCCGCTGCGCCGCCGCCTGGAGGACCTCCCCCGGATCTGCGGCGCGCTGCTCGACCGCCACTGCCGGCGCGAAGGGCTGCCCCGCGTGGCCCTGGACCCCGACCTGTACGACGTCCTCCGCCGCTACGACTGGCCGGGCAACGTGCGCGAGCTCGAGAACGTCCTCATCAGCTCCGCCGTCGCCACCGAAGGGCCGATCATCGAGGAGCTGATGATGCCGGCCGTGCCGATGCGCCAGCCCGACCTGGGCGGCGGCGCGTCGCCCCTGCTCGCGCTCCCCGCGACGCCGGACCAGATCCGCCCCCTCGAGGAGTGCGAGCGCCTCCTCATCGACGCGGCCCTCCAGGCCACGGACGGTAACCTGTCGGAGTGCGCCCGGCGGCTGGGCATCGGCCGCGCCACGCTCCGCCGCAAGTTGGCCCGAGGATTCGTCAAGTGAGCACCAAGCCGGCCCTGAAGCGACGCCTGACGTCCCTCACGAACCCCCAGCACGGCCCCTTCGGCGGCGAGCTGGCGCTCCCCGAGAAGCCGATCCAGGTGCTCGTGGTCGACGACGAGGCCCTGAACCGGCGCCTCCTCCGGCGCCACCTCGAGCGCGCGGGGATGGAGGTCGTGGAGGCCGAGAACGGCGCCGACGGGGTCGCCAAGCTCTACATCCTCAAGGCCGACGTCGACGTGATCGTGCTCGATCTGCTCATGCCCGAGATGGGCGGCGAGGAGATGCTCAACTGGATCCGGTCGACCGAGGAGTTCAGCCGGATCCCCTGCCTCGTGGCGACGAACCTCGCCGGCATGGACACCCAGGAGGCGCTGCTGGAGGCGGGCGCGTCGGACTACCTGAGCAAGCCGGTCCGGCCCCGGGAGCTGGTCTGCCGGGTCCGGAACCTCGCCCGCCTGAAGCGTTCGCTGGACGAGCTGGACGACGCCGAGCGGGTGATCCTCACGCTCGCCCGGACGGTCGAGGCGAAGGACGAGAAGACGGAGGGGCACTGCGAGCGGCTGAGCCTGCTGTCGGTGGCGCTGGGGGAACGGCTGGGGCTGGACGCGAGCCTGCTCCGGGCGCTGGACCGCGGCGGCGTCCTGCACGACATCGGCAAGGTCGGCATCCCCGACCCGGTGCTCTTCAAGGACGGCCCGCTGGACCCCAACGAGTGGCAGATCATGCGCCAGCACCCGGTCATCGGGGACGAGATGGTGGCGCCGCTGCGGTCGCTCCAGGACGTCCGCCCGATCATCCGCCACCACCACGAGCGGTGGGACGGCAGCGGGTACCCCGACGGCCTCGCGGGGCACGACATCCCGCTGACGGCGCGCATCCTCCAGATCGTCGACGCCTACGACGCGCTCCGGAGCGAGCGCCCCTACAAGCGGGCGTTCAACCACGACGAGTCGATCGCGATCCTCCGCGAGGAGTGCGACCGCGGGCTGTGGGATCGGAACCTGCTCGACGAGGCGTTCGACATGTTCGCGAGCTACCGGCTGCCCCCCGGGATCGACTGGTAGTCCGCTAGATTCGCGTTGTGAGTCGCCTGCTCGCAGCGTTCGCGACCCTCCTCCTGGCCGCCCCTGCGGCCGCGCAGCCGGTCGAGTGGCAGGACCCGCAGTGGATCTTCGACGGCGCCTCGGCGCCCGACCTCGCGGGGGACTCGGGGGTCGGCAACGCGCACCTCGTCTACCGCGCCGGCGGCTTCCCCCGGCACCTCGTGCTGTCCACCGGAGGCAGCCTCGCGCTCGACGAGTCCTACGACGAGTGGGCGGGGGAGACGGACCCCGAGTCCCCGGGGCCGGCGGTCTCGTTCGGGCCGGACGATCAGGTCCACCTCGTGTGGAAGTCGGTCGCCGGCGCGGTCGAGTGGAACCTCTGGTACTCGGTCCGGAGCGCGGGGGAGTGGATCACGCCGGTCCTCCTGAACCAGGGGCAGCCGTACGGCTGGGCGCCGCAAGCGGCGTCGGACGGCCACTCCGCGACGGTGGTGACGAGCAACGGGACGGGGACGTACCCCGAGGCGGAGGTCCGGACGTGGACGCTGGTGGACGGCGTGGTCTCCGGGCTCGGCCTGAACGTGCTCCCGGCACGCAGCGACGACCGCGTCGACGTCATCGCGGGCGACAGCCCCGGGGAGAGGTACGTCTTCGCGGGGGTGCCGGACATCGGCGGCGGCATCCACTGGGCCTACAGCACGGACGGGGGCGCGACGTGGTCGGTGCAGGGGGCCTTCACCGCGGCGACGTGCGTGGCCGGACGGACCGGCCAGCCCGACGCGGCGCTCGGCGCGGACGGGACGGTGCACCTCGTCTACGGCTGCAGCGAGGACGCATCGGCGGGCGGCTCCCCCTCGGTCCGGCACGTCCGCATCGAGGGGACATCGATCCTGGCGGACGACCCGCTGACGGGGGCGGGTGAGCTGACGACGTGGGGCGAGCTCGGCGTCGGCATCGGCCGCGTGGCGGTCAACGCGGAGGGGACGGTGGGGGTGGCGTACCTGACGTCGGCGACGGGGGCGGTGATGGCGACGTCGTCGGACGACGGCGGCTTCACCTGGCACGAAGCGCAGCAGGTGGCGGCCCCCCCGGGAGGCGCGGCGGACGGCCGCGACGGCCCCACCCTGGGCGCGGCGTCGAGGGTCTTCTTCCTGGCCTACGGAGACGGCGCCGCGGTGCACTTCCGGCGGGGACTGGGCCCGCTGCTGGGGGGCGACGACGACGACGCGGCGGACGACGACGACGCGACCGACGACGACGACGCGGCCGACGACGACGACGCGACGGACGACGACGACGCGGCGGACGACGACGACATCGCGTTCGACGACGACGACACGACGGGAGGCCCCCCGCCGGGCGACGGGGACGGCGGATGTTGCGCGGCGGAGGGGTGGGGCACGGTGGAGCCGTTGGCGTTGC
>CAYFOA010000184.1:0-16018 GCA_964344575.1 uncultured Rickettsiales bacterium
TGTCCTGCGTGGGCGGCAACGACGACCCCATCGTGGGCGGCACCATCAAGCTGTTCTACGGGTCGTACGGGGGCTCGCTCCCCGACGCCTCGGACTACGGCCGGCTGTACGACGCGGGGCCCAGCTCCTACCCGCCGTAATCGGGACGCTCCCGACCCCTCTCGGCGGCCTCGGGTCTCACCGATCTTCGCGACGGGGGTCGCCGGCGGCCCGATGAGGCAGCTGCGGGTCCATCCCGTCGTCGGGGCGCCAGGCCGACCACAGCAGCGAGGCGGGCCCCCACCCGAGGCCGATCACGACGCCTCCGTCGACGATCCCCCGCCACGGCTGGGGGAAGCCGCGGACGACCACGACCACCGCCACGATCGCGAACGTCACCCCCCACGCGGTGATCAGCCGGCGGCGGGTGCCCGCGAAGTAGCCGATGCAGAAGAACGGCGCGAGCAGGGCGCGCACCGGCCGGGGGTCCTGGGCGAGGGCGCGGGCGCGGGCGACGGTGCGGGGGGAGAACCTCAGCTGGAAGCCGCGGTACCCCTCGGTGTAGGCCATGAACGCGACCCAGAGCGCGGCGAACGCCCACTGGGCGGCGGTGAAGGGGGGGCCGCGGAGCGCCTCGACGGCGATGGCTCCGACGCCGGCGATGGCGTGGACGAGGATGGCGGCGACCCCGGCGACGCCCCAGATCGCGGCGAGGCGGCCGAGCGGGGTCGCGGTCGGGATCGGGGCGGAGTCCGGCAAGGCGCGGGAAGGTAGCATCCGGGGGTGCGTCGGGCGCTCGCGGTCGCGGTGGTCCTGTGGCTCGGCCTCGCGCTGGGCCTGGCGACGTCGCTCCCGCTGGCGCTGGAGCACGTCAAGGACGAGGCCGGCCACCTCTGGAACCTCGGCTCGTCGACGTACCCGCCGCTGTGGGACGCGCTGACGGCGGCGGTGGTCGACGCCGTCCCCGGCTGGCGGGACGCGGCCTCGCGGCTCCCCTACGTGGTCGTCTCGATCGCCGCGATCGGCCTCCTCGTCACGACGATGGCGACGCTCGCGGGCCCCTGCCGCCCGGCGGCGATCGCGGCCCTCCTGACCCTCCTGACGCTCGCCCCGTGGGGCTGGCGCGCGACGACCGAGGCGGTCGTCGTCGCCGCGGTCGCGGCCGCCGCCGGCGCCCTCGTGGTCTACGCCCGCCGCCCCTCCGTCCCCGCCGCCCTCGTCGCCACCGCCACCACCGCCGCCGCCCTCCTCGCCAAGGAGACCACCCCCCTCTTCCTCCTCGTCCCCACCGCCTGGTGCGCCCACCGCCTAGTGTCTGGAACGGAGACTTACCTATTAGCCCGATCCGGAACGCTCGACGCGGCGCCTGCCGACCCGGTGTCTGGAACGGAGCATTACCCTTCGACGCCCTCGCGGAGGCGCCGGGTCGCCGCGCTCCTCGGCCTCGCTGCGGTCCTCGCCGCCGCCGCCTGGATCGCCTGGCAGCTCCACTACGGGGCGGCGGCGGACCGCGGCGAGGGCCTCGCCGCGAGGATCCTCGATCGCGCCACGACCGGCCCCAGCGCGGTCGGCTCCCTCCTCGGGCGGCTCGTCTTCTACCCCGCCTGGCTGGCCGTCCCGTTCGCCGTCCCCGCCCTCGTCCTCGCCCGCGCCGGGGGCGTCGATCGCACGACACGATGGCTGCTCGCCGCCGGCCTCGTCCCCGTCGCGGCGCTGATGCCGTTCCCCGTGCAGGAGCCCGAGTACGTCCTCCCCGCGGTCCCCTTCCTCGCGCTCGCGGCGGGCCGGATCGCGGACCGGGCGTGGCCGACGTCCCCCGATCGTCGCCGCGTCCTCGCCGCCGCCCTCGCGGCGGGCCTCCTCCTCCCCGCCGGCCGCGTCGCCCACGACGTCTGGCTGCTGACGACGTACGCGACCGACCAGGAGGCGGCGTTCGACGAGCTGATCGCGGGGTGGGAGTCCGCCTGCGCCGACGACCGGGGCTGCGTCGCCGACGTCCTCACGGCCCGCCGCCGCGGCCACGGCGTCGCGCTCCTGAACCTCGCCCTCTGGGAGCGCGGCGTGATCGACCGCCTCCGCATCGACGCCCCCCTCGCCGGCGAATTCGTCGTCGTCCTCCACGGCTACGAGTTCCCCGACGTCCCCCCGGGCGCGTGCGTCGTCCCCGAGGAGCGGACCTGGTTCGCGGGCGACTTCGCGGGGGAGCCCCCGGACCCCCGCAACGCGGCGCTCTTCGACCGCGTCGCCGCGCAGGGGACCCCCCTGGTCCAGACGCGCCCGGGCCGCGAGGGTCCCCCGCGCGCTACCCTCTGCCTGCTTCGACGAGGAGGAAGCCCCTGATGACGCGATGGATGCCGTTCGCCCTGCTGCTGCTGCTGACCTCCTGCCCCCCGACCGAGCCGCCGATCCCGCCGGACGACGACGACGACGCCACCGGTGACGACGACGACGCGGCCGGGGACGACGACGACGCGACGTCCGACGACGACGACGCGACGTCCGACGACGACGACAGCGGCGCGGACGACGACGACGACGACGCGACCGGGGACGACGACGACGCCGTGCCGGACGAGGTCCTCTCCGACCTCGAGGGCTTCTGGCGCCTCGAGGAGCTCAGCCAGGTCGTCGGCTCCGACACCGTCACGGGGAGCCGCACGCCGGCCCCCACCACGGTCGGCGACGACACGTTCGACCTGTTCGTCCGCGGCTACCTGGACATCGCCGCGGCGACCGACCTCGAGGGCACGTTCACGTACTCGTTCGCCCCGATCGGCGACAACCTCCCCCTCGCCAACACCTGGTCCGAGGGCGACGTCGAGCTCGAGTGGGCGGACGACAAGCTGGTCTTCGACGTCCCCGACGTCGGCGTCTTCGTGTGGACGTACGAGGTCGACGGCGACGACGCGACGCTGACCTACGACGCCGAGGACCCGCGGAACCCCGACGAGTACCTGGGTCCCCACGAGCTGGTGCTGGCGCGGATGGACGTCCCCTCCAGCGACGTCGCCGGCGACTGGACGATCGACTCGCTGACCTTCGGCAAGCTCACCGTGCCCGCCGCCTGCACCCAGACCGACAAGGGCGTGTGGACGCAGATCGTCTCGGCGCTGGACCTCGACGCCCGCGGCTCCCTCGCGTTCACCTACACGAGCACGACCCACGCGCAGGACGACTGCGCCGACGTGCCGTCGGAGCAGGAGGACAGCACCGGCCGGGGGCACTGGGACTACGAGGTCGCGTCGACGACGATGACGCTCTGGGAGATCGTGATCAGCGACGGCGGCGAGACGACCCCGATCGGCGCCTCCTACGACGTCGACCTGTTCGGGAGCACGATGACGCTGACGCTGATCGAGGCCTACGGCGAGAGCGCCTCGCCCGACCAGCTCCAGCTCTCTACTGGCGGCTGAACACGAACGGGTAGCCGTACACGTCGACGTCCTCGCCGGGGGCGCCGAGCTTCGCCTTGCCGAGCCGCTGGACGACGCACGCCCGGAGCTGGCTGCTCCGCGCCGTGTCGGCCTCGACCTCGACGTCGTAGACGAGCCCGTCGGGGTCGATCGACCACGACAGGACGAGCTTCCCCTGGACGCTGTCGTCGTTCTTGATGACGCGCTCGTAGCAGGCCTTGAAGCGGCCGAGGAGCGGCTTGAGCTGCCCGCGGACGTCGTAGCTGCCGGGCTCGGGCTCCCAGTCGCGGGGGACCTCGGTGACGAGCTCGACGTCGACGGACTCCTTCTGGACGGTGCCGCCGTCGCCGCCGCCGGCGACGGTCATGTCGCCGGCGCTCGCCGGCTCGTCGCCCCCGCCGCCGCCGCGGATCCCGAACGCGTCGGGGTCGTCCCGCCGGCCGACCGGCCCCGCCGAGGCGACCGCGTCCGCGACGCGCTGATCGAGGCGGCCCGCGTCCGCGAGCATGTCCTCGATCCGCCGCGCCCCCGGCCGCTCGGTCGCCTCGATGGCCCCGATGAGGCCGATGCGGACCTCGTCGCGGAGGCGCGCGTCGCGCTCCTCGGGCGTCTCGATCGGTTCGTCGGCGGCGACCGGGCCAGGCTCGCTGTCGTCCTCGTTCTCGTTCTCGTTCTCGTTCTCGTTCTCGTTCTCGTCCTCGTCCTCGTTCTCGTTCTCGTTCGCCGGGCCGTCCCCGGGATCGTCGAACACGATCTCGTCCGGGGTCGGAGGCTCGGGGCGGTCGAAGAGCGTGACGAAGTGGTCCTGGATCTCCCGCATCGCCTTCGTCGACGGCGGCGGCTGGCTCTCCACCCACACGATCCCGGCGGTGTGGACGAGCCCGGACAGCAGCACGATGGCGAGGAACAGCCAGTCGACGCGGTCCCACGCCCAGCCCTTGAAGGCGCCCGCGCGCCGTCCCCGGGCGGGGGTCGGCGGGGTGCGGACGAACTGGAAGAGGACGGTGGTGTCGCCGATCCGGACCTTGCCCCGGTCCAGCGGCCCGATCCGCGCGCTGCGCCGCCCCCCGCGGCCCGACGAGGCGACGCTGTCGAGGGTGACGATCCCGTCGCCGCGGGTGATCTTCCCCCGCATCGGCCCGGCGAGGTGGACCCGCCCGCCGCCGTTCGGCCGCGTCTCGATGAGGGTGAACCGCTTCGGCGCGGCGCGCACGACGACGGTGTTGCGGGCATCGCTGCCCACGGTGACCCGATCGCCGGGCGACAGCAGCCGCTCCTCGACGATCCGCCCCGCGACGACGACGCCGACGCGGAGGCAACGGTTCGACTTCCAATGACGGCCGGCGCGGGACGATCCCTTCGCCGCTCCGGTCTGAGAGGCACGCATCACGACTCCGTCGGTCCGCCGGTTCGTGAGGCGGCCGCGGGCGCGGAAGTGAGGTCGGGACGTCCGCCGGCCACGGGTTCGGTCCCAGCCTCTAGGACCGCCCCGGCGGCGCGAGGTTCCCTACTCGACGCAGACCACCCCGAACGGCTGCGGGGACAGCGTCACGAACGCGCCCGCCTCGTCGACGAGCGCGTTCGCCGTCCAGACGCCGCACACCGGCTCCAGGGAGCTGAACTCCGCCGTCGCCGGGCCGGCCGTCCAGACCGCCCCGTCCAGCGTCAGCGTCACGTCGACGTCCGTCGTCTGGAGCTCGCCCGCGACCGGGTCCTGGACGACGAGGAGGAGCTCGTCGCCGGCCTCGGTCAGCCACACCCCCCGGGCGAGGTCGTCGGTCACGGTGCAGGACGGGACGCCGAAGTCGACGACCCGATCGAGCGCGCCCGACAGCGTCACCTCCAGCGCCTCGACCTCGCAGCCGCCGCCGTCGTCGTCCGCCGAGTCGTCGTCGTCCTCCCCCGGCGTGAACCGATCGTCGCACCCGGCCGCTGCCGCGACCACCAGCAACAGCAGAAGAAGCAGCCGCCTCCGCGCGCGCCTCACTGCGCCCCCAGCGTCAGCGTCACCCGCCGCGCCCCCGGCGGCGCCGCCGTCGTCAGCTCCTCGAGGTGCTCCATCACGCACTCCCCCAGCTCGTCGGACAGCTCCGCCCCGCCGGGGTAGCCGATCGTGCCGACGTAGCCGATCCGCCCCGCGCCGGTGTTCCGCTGCTCGGCGACCGTCACCTCGAGCGCCGGGATCCGCCCTCCGGAGAAGCACCCCCGCGCGCGCGAGAGCGCCTCGCCGACGTCCGCCTCCAGCTCGGCCCGGACGGCCGCCTCGTCCACGGGCTCGAACTCGTCCGGCTCGCCGCTCCAGACCTCGTGGGCCGACTCCCCCGCCCCCTGCGGCGTCGGCGGGACGCCCGGCGCGCGGTCCTCGACGTGAGGAGGATCCACGGGTGGGGGGTCGGGGCGATCCCGAGCCCGGTGCCGGTCGGGGTCCAGCCCCGTCGCGCGGTCCGGCGGCTCCGGCAACCACGCCGGCGGGGCCACCCCGGGCTGCCCCGGGACGAGCCTCGGATCGGCGTATGTCGTCCCATCCGGACCGGTCGGCGGGGGCACCGTGGCCTTGGGCGGAGGGCCGATCCCGCGCCGCGACGGCGCCCCCCCCTCCCGCGCCGGCGGATCGGCCGCCGCCACCGGCGCCTCGCCCCCGTCCGCCTCCTCGGAAGGGTCCTCGTCACCCATTTGCCACCAGAACGCGACCACGATCACGCTTGCCAGGCCGACCAACCACGGGGTAGGGGATTCCCTCATTTTGGAGAGCAGCATTCTATCGCTGCGTGCGTCCGCGTAGGTTGGCATACGAGGGCCAGTAGACAGGGGAAGCGCGATGAAGCGTTGGATGGGTGTATTCGCCGCCGCGGCCGTGATGGTCGCGAGCAACGCCTGGGCGATCGGGGCCGGGCCGTACGACACGAACAGCGACGAGGTCCTCGACGTCCTCGTCATCTACGACGCCACCGGTCCGTTCGCCGACCTGGGGCCGATCTACGGCGAGATGCTGTTGAACCTCCTGGGGCACTTCCCCGAGGTCAGCGCCAACGCCATCGAGACGGCCGACTACGCGGGCGGCGACATGCTCACCGCCGAGGTCACCTTCTACATCGGCTCGACGTACGACAACCCGCTCCCCCAGGCGCTCAAGGACGACTTCTGGGTCAACCCCAACCCCCTGATCTGGATGGGCTACAACCTCTGGCAGATCGGGTGGGACGACTGGAACACGTTCCTCCTCGGCTACGGCTTCCAGCACTGGTACATCGCCGGCAACGACGGCTCCGGCGAGGACACCGAGTTCTACCGCTACGTCCAGTACAAGGGGCAGGAGCTGCCGAAGTTCGCGTGGTGGAACGCCGAGGCGGGCACGTTCGTCAACGACCCCTTCACGTCCATCCTCTACTACACCGACGAGACCGCGTTCGAGACGCTCGCGACCGTCGTCCACAGCGGCACCGGCGACGTGCAGCCGTACGTCATCCGGAGCGGCAACCTGACGCTGTGGGCGGACATCCCGTTCACGTTCCTCCACGAGCAGGACCGCTACCTCGCCGCCGCCGACCTGCTCCACGACCACCTCGGGCTCGACCACGAGGTCAGCCGCAAGGCGCTGATGCGGCTCGAGGACGTCCACCCCAAGGTCTCCCCCGCGGACATCCGCTCGGTCACCAACGAGATGAAGCGGCGGCGCGCGAACCGGCCGTGGTCGATCGCGATGATCCCCGAGTACCGCGACCCCCTCGGCTACTACAACGAGGGGACGCCCGAGCAGTTCACGCTCAACGCCCGCGAGGCCCGCGCGTGGCGCCGCCAGATCCGGCGCGCCATCCGCCGAGGGGCGGGCGTCGTGCTCCACGGCTGGACGCATCAGTACCAGGAGCGGCCGAACCCCTACAACGGCGTCAGCGGCGACGACTTCGAGTTCTGGCTCCTCCCCGAGGACACGCCCGTGCCCGAGGACAGCTACGCCTGGTTCGCGGACCGGATGGAGGAGGCGCAGGAGATCCTCGACCGGCGGCGCTGGCTGGACGCGTGGGCGTTCGAGGTGCCGCACTACCGGGCCTCGGTGGCCGACTACCTCTACACCAACGACTTCTACGACACGACGTACCACCGGACGGTCTACTACCCCTACGAGGTCGACCTCTGGGGCGACGTCTACACCTGGAACGAGATCTGGAACGACCCCCAGGTGATCACCGACTGGGACGCGGCCGTGGTGATGGTGGCGGGCGACCGGTGGGGCGGCCAGTTCGTCCCCTACGTCATCGAGCGGGACGTCTACGGCAGCCGGATCATCCCCGAGACGCTGGGCAACATCGAGCCGGCGGAGTTCGCGCTGGGGCCGCAGTACGTCCGGCTCGTCCCGGACCTGCTCGCCAACGCCGAGGTCAACCTCGTCAACCGGTGCGCGTTCGCGAGCTTCTTCTACCACCCGTACCTGATGCAGTTCCCGGAGATCCCGGACGCGGGCGGCCCGCTCTCGTTCCGCGCCCTCGTCGAGGGCATCGAGGCCCTCGGGTACGAGTTCGTCCAGGCCTCCGAGCTGTAGGCTGCGCCCCTAGAAGGGGAGCTTGATCTTCGGCGGCGGGAACACCGGCTTCTTCTTCTTGCCCGGCTTGTCGGACGAGGCCTCGGCCTTGGCGCCCTGCCCGATCTCCCCCGCGCGCGACCCGTCGGTCGTGTAGGTGACGCACCCCGCGGCCATGTGGTGCGCGGCGACGTTCGCCCGCTCCTTCACCCAGGCGCCGCGGAAGTCGTCGTACCGCTCCTCGTAGTGGTCGGTCCACTTGAAGTAGCGCGAGTAGCAGAGCTCGACCGTGTAGGGGAACGCCGCCCCCTTCTTCTGGGCCATCTCGATGGCCTGCAGGTCGACGTCGACGCAGCCGTCGTTGCGGCTGTCGTCGTCGAACTCGCACTTCTCGCCGCTGGCGATGATGCGGCCCTGGTCCCAGCCCATCGTGTCGCTCGTCATCGAGAACGAGCTCAGCTCCTCGTAGTGCGTGGGGCCGTCGTCGGGGTACTCGATCGTGAAGTAGCCGTAGTACTGGTTCTCGTCCCGGAGCTGGTTGTAGAACGCCCCCTTGTCCATGTAGTCCATCACCCGGTTCGGGTAGAAGCAGCGGATCTCCTTGGGGAGGTTGCCGGTCCCGAACTCGCGCGTGACCTGCCACTCGGCATCCTTCTGGAAGTACAGGTGGCCGCTCGACCAGATGCAGTTCCCGACGCCGTAGTTGTTGATCTTGCGGTACTCGCTCTCGACCACGATGTCCGCGGAGACGGTCGTGGCCAGGAGCATCAGGGCGAGGCCGCTCGCGGCGGCCGGAAGACGGATCATGGGGGTCTCTCCTCAGTGGTTGCGTGAGCACTTCACGCATCGGCCGTGCCACCCGGAAACTTGAGGAATCGTGGACGCTTCCGGAGCGAGAGGGGCGTGTCCGCACCGTGCGCGCACGTGCCCCGAGGCAACGGTTCGGGCCTTGCACGCACCGCTGTTACTGCCGCGGAAGACACGAGACCCTATGATGCCGAGCACCCATGAGACGACCTGACCTCGCCCTCGCCGCCGTGGCGCTGCTGCTGTCCGCTTCGTGTTCCTCCGACGACCCCCCCGAGGTCGCCGGGAGCTCGTCCCACGCGGCCTTCTTCTCGCCGTACGTGGGCTGGCAGGCGAGCGGGGGCGCGGCCTCGGTCGCGGCCGGGCTCGCGCTGGACGGCGGCGGAGACGTCAACGACGACGGCAACCCCGACCTCCTCGTCGGCATCCCCGGCTGGGACGACGGCCAGGAGTCCGAGGGGACCGCGTTCCTGTACCTCGGCGACGGGACCGCGTTCACGGCCACGCACTCGTGGGAGTACACCAACGACGAGGCCTACAGCTTTGTCGGCGGGGACGTCGCGTTCCTCGGCGACATCGACGGCGACGGGTACGACGACGCCGCCGTCGGCGCGTGGCAGGACGACGGCGCGGTGGTCTCCAACAGCGGCGCCGTCCGCGTCTTCTGCGGTCACGCCGTCGGCCTCTCGGCGACCCCCTGCTGGATCGGGCTGGGCGGCCAGGAGGGCGGCGCGTTCGGCTTCACCGTCGAGGGCGGCGACGTCAACGGCGACGGCTTCGGCGACCTGATCGTCGGCGCGCCCACGTTCGACAACGACAACGGCGAGGACGCCGGCTCGGTGTTCGTCTACCTCGGCTCCGAGGACGGCCTCCCGATCTTCGGCGCGTCCGTCATCCTCCACGGCGACACCGAGGGGGCGAAGTTCGGCGCGGACATCGCGAGCGGCGGGAACATCGACGGCGACGAGGACGGGTTCGAGGATCTGGTCATCGCGGAGCCCGAGTACAGCGGCGCAGGCGGCGCCCTCGAGGGGCGCGTCAGCGTCTTCGTGGGTACCGAGGACGGCGTCGCGGACACGCCCTACTGGACCGCCGCGGGCGGCGTGACGGGGGTCCGGTTCGGCCACTCGGTGGACGTCGCGGGCGACACCAACGGCGACGGGATCGACGACGTCGTGGTCGGCATCCCCTGGTTCGACGACCTCGTGTTCGACCAGGGGCAGGCCCAGGTCTACTTCGGCAGCGACTCGGCGATGGGGTCCGGCCCCGACTGGATCTTCACCGGCCCCGAGGCGGGGGCTCACGCGGGCGCGGCAGTCTCGGGGGTCGGCGACCTCGACGGGGACGGCACCGCCGACGTGGTCGTGGGCGCGTCGCACTTCGAGACGACGATGCCCTACGAGGGGGCGGTGTTCGCGTTCCCCGGCGCCCTCGGCATCGGCCCCGCCATCATCCCCGGCAAGACGATGCTCAACCCCGACCAGGGGCTCTACAGCTTCTTCGGCAGCGAGATCACGGGGGTCGGCGACGTCAACGGTGACGGGCACGACGACTTCGTCACGTCCGCGTGGCAGGGGACGATCGACGTCGGCGCCGAGGGGACGGCGCTGCTCTTCTACGGGACGCCGGCGCTCGCCGACGTGGACGACGACGGCTTCTGCGCGGACGCCGGCGGCTGCCCCGGGAACATCCCCGGCGGCGACTGCAACGACCTCGACCCGCTGAGCTTCCCCGGCGCCGAGGAGCAGTGCGACGGGCTCGACAACGACTGCGACGGCGCGCTCCCCGCGAACGAGCAGGACGCCGACGGCGACGGCTTCATGGAGTGCGAGGGGGACTGCGACGACGACGACCCGACCACGGGCCCCGGCGCCGAGGAGGTCTGCGACGACGTGGACCACGACTGCGACGGGCTGATCGACAACGGCGTGGTGCCCCCGCGGTACTGGCCGGACGGCGACGGCGACGGCTACGGCAACCCCCTCGGGACGCCGGTCCAGTCCTGCACCGACCCCGGCTCCGCGTACGCCGGCAACAGCGGCGACTGCGACGACGACGACCCCGGGATCAACCCGGGCGCCGAGGAGGAGACGTGCAACGGGGAGGACGAGGACTGCACGTTCCTCACCCCCGACGTCCCCGACCGCGACGGCGACGCGTTCACGCCCTGCCTCGACTGCCAGTCGCTCGGCACGACCCTGCAGTGCGGCGACTGCGACGACACCGACCAGGAGGTCAACCCGTACATGGCGGAGACCTGCGAGGACGGGATCGACCAGGACTGCGACGAGATCGACCCCGACTGCGAGATCGACCCCGACTGCGACCGGCCCGACAACCTCTGCACGGAGTTCGACTGCGACTGCAGCGCGATCCCGCGCGAGGCGACCGCGCCGACGGCGGCGCTGCTCCTGCTGCTGCTCCCCCTGGCCCGCCGCCGCCGCCCCGCGGGGGGCTCCCGATGAAGCGCGTCGTCGTCCTGCTCGCGGCGGTCGCCACGATGGCCGTCGCCGCGCCCGCGTCCGCCGAACAGGGGGACATGGACATCCAGCTGTTGCGGCCGTCGTTCGCGCCGTGGGGGCTGCTCTCGACCCCCGGCGCCCGCCCCGGCCGCCAGTGGACGGTCCGCGCGGGGATGACGCTCCAGTACGAGCGCGGCCCGCTGGTGGTGATCGACCAGGTCGACGAGGTGGCGAAGGTCGTCAGCGACCGCGTCCGGCTCGACTTCGGCGGCTACTTCACGCCGCTGGAGCAGCTCGGCGTGGGCGTGTCCGTCCCCGTGTACTTCCAGGCGGGCAACTTCGGCGACTTCCCCGTCAAGCCCGCGGCGCTGGGCGACCTCCGGCTGGACGTCGCCTACCGCCTCCTCGACATCGGCTACCTCGCGCTCGCGATCCGGTCCGACTTCCACTTCCCCACGTCCACGGCGAACACGTTCGCGGGCGAGCGGAAGCCCCGCATCGCGCCGGCGTTCACGGCGGAGTTCGGCATCCCCCGCATCTCCGGCGTCTTCGAGTTCAACGGGATGATCCGGGAGCGGGTCAGCAGCGGCTTCGACCTCCACCTCGGGGTCGAGCTGGGCATCACCCTCGGGCTGAAGGCGTGGGCGATCCGGGACCGCCTCGTGGTGATGGCGGAGCTGCAGTCGCGCGCGTCGACGCTGCGGTTCCTGAGCAGCAAGTCGGAGAACCCGGTGGAGCTTCGCGCGGGCGTCCGCTTCTTCCCCATCGAGCAGATCGGCGTGGACCTCGCGGTCGGCGCGGGGCTGAACAGCGGCTACGGGACGTCGCTCCCCCGCGTCCTCCTCGGCGTCACCTACCGCCGCCTCCCGCCGTTCGTGGAGGAGCCGGAGATCATCCCCGAGGAGGAGATGTTCGCGGACATCCCCGAGGACGAGCCGCTGCCCCCGGATCCGGAGCCCGAGCCGGAGCCCGAGCCCGAGCCGGAGCCGGAGCCGCTGGCGGAGCTGGTCGAGGGGGAGGACCGGATCGAGATCAAGGAGCCGATCCAGTTCGAGTTCAACAGCGACGTGCTGCTCCCCGAGTCCTTCCCGATCCTCGACGAGGTCCTCGGGATCATGAAGGACCGCAAGGACATCGCGTACCTCCTCGTCGAGGGGCACGCGTCCTTCGAGGGGAAGGTCGACTACAACTGGGACCTGTCCAACCGCCGCGCGGCGTCGGTGTTCCGGTACCTCGTCGAGAACGGGATCAACATCAAGCGCGTCAGTCACCGCGGCATGGGCGAGGCCGACCCCGCGGCGGGCGGCGCGGCCGAGGAGGCGCTGGAGGAGAACCGGCGCGTGGAGTTCCGCATCCTCCACTGGATCGACGTCGCCAAGGGCGAGGTCATCCCCGACTGGGAGGCCAACAAGCCGCCGGTCCCGTGGGAGATGGGCGAGCCCGAGGACAGCGAGGCGGGCGCGCCCGAGGTCCGCGAGGTCGAGATCGACCAGCCCGACCTGGGCAGCGAGGAGGACCAGCGATGAGGCTCCTGATCACGCTCTTCGCGGCGTCCCTCCTGGTCCCCGCGACGGCGGCGGCGACCGACCTGAACTGCAACGGGATCGAGTTCAACGCCGAGGCCGAGGTCGACCTCGAGGATCCGCTGTGCGCGGCGCAGACGGACGACGAAGGCGACCCCTACGACAACGAGGACTACTACTTCTGGTACGACATCTACGGCTGCACCTACAACGTCGTGAACAACGATCAGGACGGCGACGGCCTCGGCGCGGGGATGCTCCAGGTGCAGGACCCGGAGACCGGCGCGAACATCATCGTCATCCTCGCCTGCGACAACTGCGGCGGCTCGTACAACCCGCTCCAGCTGGACGCCGACGTCGACGGCGCGGGGGACGCCTGCGACAACTGCGTCGAGGTCCCCAACCCGATGCAGGGGGACTGGGACGAGGACACGGTCGGCGACGCCTGCGACAACTGCTGGGACGTCCCCAACCCGGACCAGGCGGACGCGGATCTCGACGTGGTCGGCGACGCCTGCGACAACTGCCCCGACGTCGCCAACCCGACGCAGGTCGACGGCGACGAGGACGGCCTCGGCGACGAGTGCGACAACTGCCCCGGGTTCGCCAACCCCGGCCAGACCGACCGCGACAGCGACGGCCTCGGCGACGACTGCGACAACTGCCTGTACGTCAGCAACCCGACCCAGCTCGACAGCGACGGCGACGACATCGGCGACGAGTGCGACAACTGCGAGTTCGACGCCAACCCGACCCAGGGCGACACCGACGGCGACGGCCTCGGCGACGTCTGCGACGCCTGCCCCGACGACCCCAACCCCTCCCAGGCGGACGAGGACGGGGACGACACGGGCGACGCGTGCGACAACTGCGTGGGGCTCTACAACCCGTCCCAGAGCGACACCGACGGCGACGGCGTGGGCGAGCTGTGCGACACCTGCCCGGGCTGGTTCAACCCCGAGCAGGACGACCTCGACAGCGACGGCGTCGGCGACGGGTGCGACAACTGCACGCGGGTCAGCAACTCGACGCAAGCGGACGCGGACCTCGACCAGGTCGGCGACCGGTGCGACAACTGCCCCGAGATCTGGAACCGCGACCAGGCGGACAGCGACGGCGACGGCGTGGGCGACCCCTGCGACAACTGCCCCGCCCGCCCCAACAGCGACCAGGCGGACGCCGACGGCAACGGCCTCGGCGACGAGTGCGACATCGGGATCGTGTGGCGCGGCGCCGGCCACCAGCTCAGCTGCGGGTCGTGCGGCAGCGACACGGCCGGGCTCGGATCCAAGGAGTCGTTGCCCGCGGCCCTGCTCGTCGGCATCTTCTTTGCGTGGCGAAGGAGGCAGGAGCGATGACCCCGATGATCCGGACGACCCTGCTGGCCTGCTGCCTCGCCGCCTCCACGACCACCTCGTCCTGCAACGAGAACACGCTGATCGTCCCCGACTTCACGGTGATCGACGCGTTCCTCCAGGACCCCGCGGAGCGCGTCGACATCCTCCTCGTCGTCGACAACTCGTGCTCGATGCTGGCCGAACAGGAGAAGCTGAGCGAGGAGTTCGAGGCGTTCACGGAGTTCTTCCTCGTCGCCGACACGGACTTCCACATCGGCGTCACGACGACGGACATGGAGGTCCAGGCGGGGCGGCTGGTCGGCGATCCGCCGGTCATCACGCGCGCGACGCCCGATCCGGCGGCGGTGTTCCGCGAGAACGTCCGCGTCGGGGCCGAGGGGTCCGGCTTCGAGAAGGGCATCCAGGCGGCCTACTCGGCGCTGTCGCCGGCGCTGACGTCGGGCCCGAACGCGGGCTTCTACCGCGACGACGCGGCGCTGGCGGTGATCTTCGTGAGCGACGAGGACGACGGGTCGAACTACCCCGTGGCGGACTGGCTGGACGCGTTCTGGGACCTCAAGGGGCAGCGGAACCGGGACCTGTTCACGGCCTCGGCGCTGACGGGCGTCCACCCGGTCACGAACCAGCCCGCGCCCTGCGGCGAGACGGGGGCGGACCCGTTCGAGGGGGCCCGCGACGCGCCCCGCTACTGGGACCTCGTCAACGAGACGCGCGGGGTGATCCGGTCGATCTGCAGCGAGGACTTCAACTCGCTCGTGGCCGACATCGGGCTGGCCGTGAGCGGCGTCCGGGACCGCTTCTACCTGACCCAGGAGCCGCGCGACGTCGAGGAGATCGAGGTGGTGATCTTCATCCCCGGGACGGCCGACTTCAACGGCGACGGCACCCCGCTGCCGCCCGAGGGGCTCGACGGCGAGTACGTGTGGGCGTACGAGACGGCGGCGGACGACCACTGGATCCGGTTCACGGACGTGGAGAGCCTCCCCCCCATCGGCTCTCGCCTCGTGGTGACGTACGAAGGCCGCTGACGTGACCCGATCGCTGCTCCTCGCGCCGCTGGCGCTGCTCCTGCTCGCGGGCTGTCCGGATCCGAACGCGTGCGAGTCGGTGAACGACTGCATCGCGAAGGACGAGACCGGGTTCAGTCTGATCTGGCAGTGCGTCGAGGGGCAGTGCACGGACACGCCGTGCGAGGACAGCAACGACTGCGGGCTGTACGAGCACTGCCAGGCGCTGCCCCAGGAGATCGAGGACCTGCCCCCGGAGCGGTTCTGCGCCGAGGGGTGCGGGGCGGACAGCGACTGCCCGGCGGGGGAGTTCTGCCGCGAGGGCGTGTGCGAGCCGAAGCCCTGCCGCAACGGGCACCTGGACTGCGACCTGGCGGAGGTGTGCGAGGGCGGCGTGTGCGTGGACGCGGGCTTCCCGTTCTGCAACTCGTGCAACCCGAACCAGAACATCTACGACCCCGGCAGCGACCTCGACCCGTGCGACACGGTGGCGCTGGGGCACACGTTCTGCGGGGACGGGAACTTCTGCTGGAACCTGCCGAACGGGCCGAGCTGCGGCGTGCCGTGCAACGACAACAGCGACTGCCCCGGCGGGTTCAGCTGCGGCCAGGCGCTGATCTCGGGCCCGCAGTGCGTGGGCGACGTCATCGTCGTGGGCAAGTTCTGCGTGAGCGACTTCTGCTTCGACGGCTTCTAGAATCCCGGCCATGCGCCGGTTCGCCCTCCTGATCGCTGCCCTGAGCCTCGTCGGCTGCCCGACGATCCCGCGGGGGGACGACGACGACGTCGAGTTCGAGGGGGACGACCCGGGCGAGTGCGCGGACGGGGCGGACAACGACCAGGACGGCAACTTCGACTGCGAGGACCAGGACTGCTGGGGGTCGCCGGACTGCGAGGGCGGGGACGACGACGACGCGAGCGGGGACGACGACGACGCGACCGGGGACGACGAC
>CAYFOA010000185.1:0-15944 GCA_964344575.1 uncultured Rickettsiales bacterium
GCGGTATTGCTGGCGGGTGCGCTGGTCCGTCCTCCTCGGGATCGTCTTCCTCGCGGCCTGCCCGGCGAACGACGACGACGTCGTGACCCCGGATCCGCCGGGCGACGACGACGACGACAGCGCGCCTCTGGACGACGACGACAGCGCGGCCCCGGACGACGACGACGACAGCACGGCGTACGACGACGACGACGACGACGACGACGACGACGCGACGGGCCCGCCCGAGCCACCGGAGCTGACGACCCCCGAACAGATCCACGGGCTCGAGCTGTACACGACGTACTGCGTGGACTGCCACGGCGAGACGCTGCAGGGGTACGCGGCCGACTCCGCCCCGTCGCTGTCGTCGCCGCAGCTGCTGGCCACGGCGACGGACGCGTACCTCGACGCGGCGGTGACGCACGGCCGTCCGGGGACGGTGATGTCGGCCTGGTCGGCGGACTACGGGGGTCCGCTGACGCCGGCGGAGATCGACGACCTCGTCGCGTACCTCCGGGCCTGGCAGACGGCCGCCACGGTGGACGTGCACGACCTGGTGGTGACGGGCGACCCCGAGGCGGGGGGCGCGGTCTTCTCGGGGTTCTGCGCGGAGTGCCACGGCGAGGCGGGGGGCGGCGACAGCGGCCCGGCGCTGGCGAACCCGTGGTTCCTCCACACGGCGAGCGACGGCTTCATCCGCTACGCGATCGAGCACGGCCGCGACTGGACGCCGATGGGCGGGTGGGGTCCGATCCTCCCGGCGGAGCAGCTGGACGACGTGACGGCGCTGCTCCGCTCCTGGGCGACGCCGGTGGAGGACACGAAGGTCCCCCCCTTCGAGCCGGACCTGAGCCAGCCGGTGATCCACGAGGGCGGCCCGGCGGCGGACTTCTCCGGCGCGCTGATCGAGGGCCTGTACGTCCCCCTCGCGGACGTGGCGGCGGCGTACGACGCGGGCGAGGCGATGGTCCTCCTGGACGCCCGCGCAGGCAGCGACTACCTCGCCGGCCACATCACGGGCGCGGTCTCGGTCCCCTTCTACCGGGTCCCCGAAGCGGCCCCGTACCTCCCCGACGACGTCTGGCTGGTCGCCTACTGCGGCTGCCCCCACACGCTGTCGGGCGACGTCGCCGAGCAGCTCTCCGCCCTCGGCTTCCCCCAGGTCGCGGTCCTCGACGAAGGCTGGTACGCCTGGGAAGCCGGAGGCCACCCGACGACGGTCGGCCCGTCCCAGTACTGAGGTTCGAATAACCTGACTTTCTGATACTCTCAGGTAAGAAATGTCAGGTTATCAACCACGCGCAGCAGAGATCCCGCTTCGCCGGATGGCGGCGCTGTTCCCGATCGTGGTCGTCGCCGGGCCGCGCCAGACGGGCAAGTCGACGCTGCTGTCGCGGCTCGACGACGTGAAGGCGACGTTCGTCTTCGACCCGGCGCAGGACGTCGCGGGCGCCCGCGAGGATCCCGAGCTGTTCCTGCGGCTCAACCCGCCGCCGCTGGTGTTGGACGAGATCCAGCACGCGCCGGAGCTGTTGGGCGCGTTGAAGCGGATCGCCGACGAGCGGCGGGACGTACCGGGCCAGTACTTCCTCAGCGGGTCCCAGCAGTTCGGCGTGCTCCGCTCGGTGCGGGAGACGCTGGCGGGTCGAGCGGGGCTGATCGACCTCCCCCCGATGAGCCGCCGCGAGCTCGACGAGGCGCCGTTCGCGGGCGTGCTGACGGCGATGCTGGAGGCCGATCCGGGCGACGCCGGCGACCTCCTCGAGCGGCTCCGCGCGCTGGACGGTTCGCGCGCGACGCGGGCGCTGCCGGAGCGCCTGTTCCGGGGCGGGTACCCGGGTCTGCTCGACTTCGCCACGGCGGACTGCCCGCTGTGGTTCGACGGGTACTTCCGGACGTACGTGGAGCGGGACGTGCAGATGATCCGGCGGTTCGACGACCCGCACGAGTTCAGCCGCTTCGTCCGCCTCGTCGCGGCGCTGACCTCGGCGGAGCTGAACGCGGCGCACCTGGGGCGGGAGATCGGGATCGCGAACCGGACGGCGCGGGCGTGGCTGGACGCGCTGGTGGGCAGCTACCAGGCGCTGCTGCTGGACGCCTGGTCGGGCAACACGATCAAGCGCGTCTCGGGACGCCCGAAGGTCCACGTGTGGGACGTCGGCCTGGCGACGTGGCTGAGCGCGATCAGCAGCCCGACGGCGCTGAGCGGCCACCCGCTGCTCGGCGCGCTGTTCGAGACGTACGTCGTGACGGAGCTGATGAAGGAGACCCAGACGATGACCGTCCGGCCGCGCTTCTGGCACTGGCGGACCCGCGGCGGCGCCGAAGTGGACCTGATCGCGGAGCGCGACGGCGTGCTCCACCCGGTCGAGGTACGCCTGTCATCCCAGGTCTCCGGCCGGGACACCCGCGGCCTCCGCTCCTTCGACGAGACCCACCCCGACCAGCGGATCGGCACCTGGGTCGTGATCTACGGCGGCAAGGAGCTCCGCCGCGTCAACGACCGCTGCGTCGCCGTCCCTGTCGACCTCGTCTGAAGGCGACGGCCAGCAGCAGCAGCGCGGCCAGCGCGCTTCCGTCGGGGCCGGCGGCGGCGAACGACTCTTCGCAGTCGCAGCCTCCTCCTCCGCCTGCGCTGTCGTCGTCGTCGTCGTCGTCCACCACGCCTGCGTCGTCGTCGTCCGCCGCGTCGTCGTCGTCTCCGCCGCAGTCGGGGTCCTCGTCGTCGATCCGGTCGTCGCAGTTGTTGTCGATCCCGTCGTCGCAGTCCTCGTCCATCGCCGGGTTCACCAGCGGGTCGTTGTCGTCGCAGTCGCCGTCGAACTCCGTGAAGCCGTCGCCGTCGAGGTCGTCGTCGCACTGCTGCACGATCCCGTCGCAGTCCTGGTCGATGTCGTCGTCGCACCAGTCGAACGCGTCCGGGTTCACCTCCGGGTCGCTGTCGTCGCAGTCCCCGTCCTCCGCCGTCCAGCCGTCCTCGTCCTCGTCCGCCGTGGGGCAGTCCGCGCCGTCGCAGTCGCTGTCCACGTCGTCCCCGCACTCGTCGATCGCGTCCGGGTTCACCAACGCGTCGTTGTCGTCGCAGTCCCCCTGGTCCTCCGTCCAGCCGTCCCCGTCCACGTCGTCGTCGCACGCCTGGTCCTCGCCGTCGCAGTCCTGGTCGATCTCGTCCTCGCACAGGTCGATCGCGTCCGGGTTGATCTCCGGATCCGTGTCGTCGCAGTCCGAGCCGTTCGCGCTGTAGCCGTCCCCGTCCTCGTCCACCCAGCAGCCCAGGTCCTCCCCGTCGCAGTCCTGGTCGATCCCGTCGTCGCACACCTCCACCGCGCCCGGGTACACCGTCGCGTCCGTGTCCACGCAGTCCACGTCCTCCGCGTACCCGTCCTCGTCCTGGTCCGTCAGCGGCGGGCAGTCGAAGCCGTTGCAGTCGCTGTCGATCCCGTCGCACGCGTCCACCCCCACGCCCGGGTTGATCGACGGGTCCGCGTCGTTGCAGTCCGTCCCCCCCGCCGCCGCCGTGCCCGCGAAGCCGTCCTCGTCCAGGTCGTCCAGGTCCGCCCCGCTGCAGTCCTGGTCGATCCCGTCGTACGGGACCTCCACCCCCGCCGGGTTGACCGTCGCGTCGTTGTCGTCGCAGTCCGTCCCCAGCGGGCCCCCCGCCCAGCCGTCGCCGTCCACGTCGTTGTTGTCGCTGCCGTCGCAGTCCTGGTCGATGCCGTCGTAGACGATGTCCACCGCCGACGGGTTGATCGACGCGTCGTTGTCGTCGCAGTCGGTCCCCCCCGCCGCCACCGCGTCGAAGCCGTCGCCGTCCACGTCCACCACGTCGAACCCGTCGCAGTCCTGGTCCTCCCCGTCGTACGGCACCTCCGGCGCGCCGGGGTAGGTGTTCGGGTCCGCGTCGTTGCAGTCCGGGCCGCCGACCGCGTCGCCGTCGAAGCCGTCCGCGTCCACGTCCACGAGGTCCGCGCCGTCGCAGTCCTGGTCGATCCCGTCGTAGGGGATCTCCGGCGCGCCGGGGTAGATGGTCGGGTCGCCGTCGTCGCAGTCCACGCTGTTCACCGAGCCGTCGAGGTCGGCGTCGATCGTCGGCCCCGAGGCGCCGCTGTACGCGCCGATGTCGGACACGCTGCCGTCGTCGTCCGTCAGCGCCGGGTCGCCCGCGTCGATCAGCGGCGAGCTGTTGGCCGGGACCAGGTCGTCGTCCCCGCACTGGCCGTCGTCGTCGAAGCTCGTGAAGTCCGGCGCCACCGTCAGGTTCGTCGCCGGGAGCGACGTCAGGCCGCCGTCGATGTCCCCGTCGAAGTTCTCCCAGAAGTCGTTGTAGAGCACCGTCGTCGCGATGATCGACGGGTGCAGGTACAGGCCGACGCCGTTGGGGCTGAAGCCGACGAAGTTGTTCCGGAAGTCGACCGCCGTCGCGTTGCTGTGCGCGTACAGCGAGCTGCCCGTCGTGCCCGCCACGTTCTCCACGAACGTGTTGTTGATCGCCGTGATCTGGCCGCCGCCGAGCCAGATGGCGCCGCCCGCGTTCGCCGAGTCGGCCCCCTGGAAGACGTTGTTCTGGAGCACGCCGCCGGCCGCGTCGAAGTAGAGGCTGCCGCCCGCGTTCGTCGCCACCGCGCCGCAGGAGATCGACGACGAGAGGTTCAGGTCGCTGCCGTCGTCGAGGTACGCGTCCCCGCCGTACGGCGAGTCGTTGTCCGTCAGCGCCGACGTGTCCAGGTTCAGCGTCGAGGCGTCGTCCAGGTAGAACGCGCCCCCCACGCTGTCGGCGTGGTTGGACTGCATCGCGCTCCCGCTGAACGTCCCCGTCGCCCCGTCGTCGAGGTACGCGACGCCGCCGTAGTACCAGGCGTGGTTGTCCCGGAACAGCGACCCCGTGACGTTGACCGTGGAGGTCTGGAAGTAGGCCCCGTGGTAGTACTGCCCGTCCTCGGCGGTGATGGACGTGAACGTCGGGGACGACCCCCCCACGCCGTAGCCCCAGTAGCCGTAGACGAAGCGGAGCGTCGAGTTCGACAGCGTCGGGGACGTCGCGTTGGCGTAGACGCCGTAGGTGCCCGAGGGCATCAGGGTGACGTCGTTCAGCGTCGCCCCCGCGCCCTCGCCGTTGGCCACGTTCCAGCCCGTCGACGCCGTCAGCGCCACCGTCGCCTCACCGAACGCCGACTCGGTGGCGATGTCGAACCCGAGGTAGTCCAGCGTCTCGTTGTAGACGCCCGGGTAGACGACGATCTGGTCGCCGTTCGTCGCCGCCGCCACCGCCGACGCCAGCGTCGCGTGGGCGCCCGGCCAGTACGACGAGACGACGTGGTCGTAGCCGCCCGTGACGTCCACCCAGGGGTCGATCCCGCCCGCCCCGACGTCCGCCGCCCCGCCGGACGGGTCGCTCATCCCGGGGGGCCCGAAGTCGGTCAGGGGGGACGCCGGGAGCAGCGTCAGGTCGTCGTTCGTCCAGTCGCCGTCGGCGCTGTACGTCGTGAAGCCGGGGTCCACGGCGAGGTTGCCGTGCGTCGGGTCGGGGGCCACGCCGCCGCCCGTCCAGTCGCCGCCGCTGTTGTTCCAGAAGTCGCTGTGGGTGACGTGGATCCGGGAGCTCCACGCCGAGCCGTGGGCGTAGACGCCGCCCCCGTCGGGGGACTCCGCCACGATCTCGCCGGTCATCAGGACCGAGTCGCCGCTCCCGAACCAGAGCGCGCCGCCGGTGTCGATCGCCGAGTTGCCCGCCCAGGTGTTCCCCATCAGGAGGAACCGGTTGTTCCCCTCCGAGTAGAGCCCGCCGCCGTCGTCGTCGGCGGTGTTGTCGGCGAAGACGTTGCCCGTGAGGATCGTGTCGTTCGTCTCGCTGAAGTAGATCGCGCCGCCGCGGTTCGTGACCTCGTTGCCCGCGAACGTGTTCCCCTCCCACCAGCCGGAGCCGGTGTTGTTGTCGGTGTAGACCGCCGCGCCGTAGGCCGACGTGTTGTCCCGGAACGTGTTCCCGACGACGTCGGAGACCACGCCCGGGCCGTTGATGTAGATGCCGCCGGCGACGCTGTCGGCGTGGTTGTCGTGGAGGTCGTTCCCCGTCAGCGTCAGCGTCACGTTGTCGTCCGCGTACGCGACCGCGCCGTAGTACCAGGCGTAGTTGTCCCGGACCTCGCTGTTGGTGATCGTCAGCGCGGAGCTGTGGGCGTAGCAGTGGTGGTAGTAGACGTTGTCCGTGGCCAGCGACTGGTCGATGGTCAGCGCGCTCGAGCCGGTGACGTAGCAGGGGTAGCCGTACGTCTGCGTCATCACCACGTCGGTCAGGGTCAGCGTCGAGCTCGCCGTGACGTAGGCGCCGTACGTCGAGGACGGGACGAGGGCCACGCTCGACGCGGAGACCGTCTCGTTGTTGTCGACCTGGAGCGCCGTCGGGCCGGCGAACATCACCGTCTCGCGGCCGAACGCCGACGTGATGGTCAGGTTCAGGCCGGACGTGTCGATCGTTTCGTAGTAGACGCCCGGGTAGACGACGATGGAGTCGCCGTTGCCGGCGTCGGCGATGGCGGCGGAGACGGTCTCGTAGCCGGTCGGGCCGACGAGCCCGACCGCGGCGTCGAACCCGGCGGTCACGTCGAGCTCGTGGTCGACCCCGAACAGGCCGACGTCGCCGGGTCCGCCGAGGGGGTGCGACAGCCCCGGGCCGGCGGCGCCGAGGAGCGGGGACCCGGACGCCAGGGTGACGACGTCGTTCGTCCAGTCGCCGTCCGCGGTGAACGCCGTGTAGAGCGGGTCGACGCTGGTGTTCGCCATGTCCGCGTCCGGGGGGATCCGGACGTCCCAGTCGCCGTCGAAGTTGCCGAACACGTTGTTGTGCGTCGCCCAGAGCTTCTGGGACACGTCGGTGGTGGTCGTCAGCGCCACGCCGTTGGCCGAGAAGCTCATGTCGTTGGCGTGGAGCAGGGTCGACGTGCTGCTGGAGAGGTGCAGCGCGGAGCCGTTCCCGATGGCCTCGTTGGCGAGGAATGCGTTGTTGAACCAGGACGACCGCGTGCTCCCCGAGACGTACGCCCCGCCGCCCTGGTCGCCGGCGCTGTTGTCCTGGAAGAGGTTGTCGAAGAACTGGGCCTGGGCGGCGCTCCCGATCCAGATCGCGCCGCCGTCGCCGGTGACGCTGTTGCCGGCGAACGTGTTCCCCTCGAAGACCACCGGACCGCCGGGGCTGTCGAGGTAGATCGCGCCGCCGCTGCTGCCGCCGTCGTTGGCCTCGAACAGCGTCCCCGTCACCGTCATGTCGATGCCGCCGCCGTGGACGTACATCGCGCCCGCGACGCTGCTGCTGACGTTGTTCGTGAAGCTGCTGTTGTTCAGCGTCAGGGTCGTGTTGTCGTCGATGTACAGCGCCCCCCAGTACCACTGGAGGTTGTCGGACCAGGCGCAGTTCTCGAACGTCGGGCTCGAGGCCAGGACGTAGGACGAGTGGTAGTACTCGTTGTCGTGCACCTCGACGCCGACGAAGGTCGGGGTCCCCGCGCCGTTGAGGTAGATCGGGTAGCCGTAGCCGTGGGGGAGGAGCACGTCGGTGAAGGTGGGGGACGCGCCGCCGGCGACGTAGAGGCCGTCGCGGCCTTCGGACCAGACCACGAGGTCGGTCAGCCCCGCGGTCGTCGGCTCGCCCGTGACGGCGTTGACGGCGGGGGAGGCGGGCGCGCTGAGGGCGGTGACCTCGCGGCCGAGCCCGCTGATGACGGAGACGTTCTTGCCGAGGAGGTTGATCGCCTCGGGGTAGACGCCCGGGTAGAGGACGACGGTCTCGCCCTCCGACGCGTCGTTCAGCGCGTCCTGGACGGAGCTGTGGCCGACGTCGCTGTAGGTGCTGACGTAGCGGCTGCCCCCGCCGAGCACGACGTCGTAGTCGGCGCCGTCGCGGCCCCGGTCGGCGGCGCCGCCGCTCAGGTCGAACATGCCCGGCGGGCCGGTGTCGATGGCGGGGCTCCCCGCGGACAGGGTGAAGTCGTCGTTGGTGAGGTCGCCGTCGAGGGTGTAGGCGACGAAGATCGGGTCCTCCGACGTGTTGCCGAAGTTGCCGATGAGGTCGAGGTCGCCGCCGACGTCGCCGTCGACGTTGGCGTCGAACGTGTTCCGCTCGAAGTGGTGCCGGTTGCCGGACCCCGACGCCGCGACGACCGCGCCGCCGTCGTTGGTGGTGCTGAAGATGTTGGCGGTGGCGAGGATGGAGGTCGCGCCCGCGAGGTACAGCGCGCCGCCGTCGCCGATGGCGCCGTTGCCCACGAGGTTGTTGTTGAACAGCGCGATGCGCGCCGGGCTGCCCACGTAGAGGCCGCCGCCGCTGCCGCCGGCGGTGTTCTCGACGAAGTCGTTCCCCTCGATGAAGGCGGCGGTGGAGTTGAGGTACAGCGCGCCGCCGTGCGAGGTCGCGGCGTTGTCGAAGAACGTGTTGCCGCGGAGGACGACGTTGGCGGTGCCGGACGCCTGGATGGCGCCGCCGTTCGACGCGAAGTTGCCGTCGAAGGTGGTCGAGTCGATGGTCAGGGAGGCGCCGCCGTCGGCGTAGATGGCGCCGCCGTTGCTCCCCCCGTCGTTCGCCGTGAACGTCGACCCGGTGATGGTCACGTCGGAGAGGTCGTCGGCGAAGATCGTCCCGTAGTACCAGCACACCTGGTTGCTGAACGTGCTGGCTGCGAACGTCGGCGCCGAGTTGTAGATGTAGACGCCGTGGTAGTACTCGTTGGACTGCACCGTGACGCCGGAAAACGTCGGTGATCCCGCGGAGTTGAGGTAGATCGGGTAGCCGGTCAGGCCGCTGATCGTGGTGTTGGTGACGGTCGGTGACGCGCCCCCGGCGACGTAGATGCCCTGCGAGCCCGTCGAGTTGACGGTGAAGCCGTCGAGCTGCGCGCCGGGCCCCTCGTTGTTGGCGAAGGTGACGGCGGTGGACGAGCCCACGATCGTGGTGGTGCTCGGTCCGTCGACGGCGGTGACGACGACGTCCTTGCCGTCGAAGTTGACGTCCTCGACGTAGCTGCCGCTGAAGACCTCGACGGTGTCCAGCGACGTGGCCGCGTCGATGGCGGCGTTGATGGAGGTGAAGTCCCCGCCGCCGGTGATGTCGACGGTCCAGGTGGTCTGGGCGCTGGCGGTCCCCCCGAACGCCAGGCACGCCAGCGCGGCGGCCAGGGCAGGCCAGGCAGGCTGGATGGTACGCATGGGCTCCTCGCGCGCGGGTGGGTCCCCGGGACCCGCGCGTCGTGGAGTCTAGCCGAGGCCGCCGGCTACGGAGCGTCGAGCGTCAGGTCGTACTCGGCGCCGAGGTCGTCGCCGTAGTCGGCCACGAGCTCGATCCAGACGACGTGGTACCCGGCGGCAGCGGCGGTGACGGTGGCGCTCTCGGTCTCCGTGCCGGTGGAGCTGTCGGCGGCCCAGTAGCCGCCGGGGGCGTAGAGCGTCAGATCGAGGTCGGCCTCGGCGACATCGAACGTGATCTCGGCGGTCAGGTCGTCCCCCTCCTCCAGCCACACGGCGAAGAAGTCGTCGCCCGAGGGGCAGACGTTGAGGCCGAAGGTGCCGGGGTAGACGGGCCAGGGGGCGAGGTCGGAGTCGTTGGGCTCGTAGCCGTCGGTGCCGCAGTCGTTCTCGATCCAGCTGACGGACATCGTGTAGGCGACGCCGAGGTCGGGCCCGGCGTCGGCGACGTGCTCGACGTGGACGAGGTAGGTGCCGTTGACGGCCGCGACGTGCTCGACGGCCTCGGCGCTGCCTGCATTGGCGGAGGACTCGACGACGGCGCCGGAGGGGTCGACGAGGAAGAGGTCGACGTCGCCGTCGCCGGGGGTGGACTCGAGCTCGATGCTGAAGGTGTCGCCGGCGGTCAGGTCGTACTCGAACCAGTCGTCGTCGCAGCTCACGAGCGCGCCGTAGTAGCCCTGCAGGAGGACGGCGGGGGACGACGGGTCGTCGTTCTCCTCGTGGTTGTCGTCGGTGCAGACGGCCTCGGGGGGAGGCTCGTCCTCCTCGGCGGGGGGCTCGGGATCGGCGGGGTCGTCGGGGTCTTCCTCGGTCTCCTCGGGGACGCCGTCGTTCTCGTCTGCGGGATCGTCGGTCTCCTCTTCGGGATCCTCGTTCTCGTCCTCGTTCTCGTTCTCGTCCTCGTTCTCGTTCTCGTCTTCGTTCTCGTTCTCGTTCTCGTTCTCGTCTTCGTTCTCGTCGTCATCGTCGTCCGCGATCGGATCCTCGGGATCCTCCGGCGCCTCGCCTTCGGGGAACCAGATCAGGTCCCCGTCGACGTCCACCGCGTCGACGACGTACACGCCCTCGACGTCATCGTCCCCCCCCGGCGTTCCGGGGGGCGCGGGGGCCACGTTCTCGGGGAAGACACAGGCCGGCAGAAGCAGCACGGCCAGGGCGAAGAGTCGGGTCCTCGATGCGTCCATCGCGTCACTCCGCGACGGCAACCTTCCATCCCTGCCTTTCAAGGTCCCACATCGTCGGGCAGGTGCAAACGACTTGACGATCTCTTGACGTCAGCCGCCGCCCCCGTGGGACATCAAGTACTCCTCGGCCTGCTTGATGGTGTCGCGCAGCTCCGCCGCCTTCTCGAACTCCAGATCGCGCGCCAGCTCGAACATCGTCTTCCGCATCCCCTCGATCTCGCGCCCCAGCTCGCCGGGGTCGAGCCGGCTGAGGCCGACCGGGAGCTTCGGCCCCTCCTCCTTCGTGAGGTCGACGTAGTCCTTCTCGTAGATGGACCCGAGGATGTCGCGGATCCCCTTGCGGACCGTCTCCGGGGTGATGCCGTGCTCGGCGTTGTAGGCCTCCTGGCGGGCGCGGCGGCGGTTCGTCTCGTCCATCGCCGCCTTCATCGAGTCCGTGATCTTGTCGGCGTACAGGATGACCTTGCCGTCCACGTTCCGGGCGGCGCGGCCGATGACCTGCAGCAGGCTGCGGCCGGAGCGGAGGTAGCCCTCCTTGTCCGCGTCGAACACGCCGACCAGCGACACCTCCGGCAGATCCAGCCCCTCGCGGAGGAGGTTGATGCCGACGAGGACGTCGAACTCGCCGAGGCGGAGGTCCCGCAGGATCTCGATCCGCTCCAGCGCGTCGATGTCGCTGTGCATGTAGCGGACGCGGACGCCGAGGTCCTCGTAGTACTCCGTCAGGTCCTCGGCCATCCGCTTCGTCAGCACCGTCACCAGCACGCGGTCGCCGCGCTCGGCGCGCTCCCGGATCTCGCCGAGGAAGTCGTCCACCTGCTTGTCCGCGGGGCGGACCTCGACCTGCGGGTCCACCAGCCCCGTCGGCCGGATCACCTGCTCGACGACGACGCCCTGGCAGCGGTCGATCTCCCAGTCCCCCGGCGTCGCGCTCACGAACACCGCCTGGTTCACGAGGTGCCAGAACTCCTCGAACCGGAGCGGCCGGTTGTCCTTCGCCGAGGGCAGCCGGAAGCCGTAGTCCACGAGCACGTTCTTGCGCGACCGGTCGCCCGCGAACATCGCCCCGATCTGGGGGACCATCGCGTGGCTCTCGTCCACGATGAGGAGGAAGTCGCGGGGGAAGTACTCGACCAGCGTCGGCGGCGGCTCGTCGGGCGCGCGGCCGGACAGGTGGCGGCTGTAGTTCTCGATGCCGGGGCAGCGGCCCATCTCCTCGATCTGCTCGACGTCGAACATCGTCCGCTGCTCCAGCCGCTGCGCCTCCAGCAGCCGGTTCCCCTCCCGGAGGTCCCGCAGCCGCTCCTCCAGCTCGACCCGGATCGAGTCGACCGCGATCTTCAGCCGCTCCTCCTCCGTCACGTAGTGCGACGCCGGGTAGATGGGGACGCTGTCGACCTCCTCGAGCACCTTCCCGCGGAGGGGGTCGACGAGCACGATGCGCTCGATCTCGTCCCCCCACAGCTCGACCCGGATCGCGATGTCGTCCTCGTGGGCGGGGAAGATCTCGACCGTGTCCCCCTTCGCGCGGAACGTCCCCCGGTGGAAGTCCACCGCCTTGCGGATGAAGGCCATCTCCACGAGCCGTCGCAGCAGCGGGTCGCGGCCGACGAGCGCCCCCTTCTTCAGCTCGAACATCATCCCGCCGTAGTCGCGGCGGCTGCCGATGCCGTAGATGCAGCTCACCGACGCCACGATGAGGACGTCGCGGCGCTCCAGCAGCGACCGCGTGGCCCGGTGGCGGAGCCGGTCGATGCGGTCGTTGATGAGGCTGTCCTTCTCGATGAACGTGTCGCTCGACGGGACGTACGCCTCGGGCTGGTAGTAGTCGTAGTAGCTGACGAAGTACTCGACCGCGTTGTCGGGGAAGAGCTCCTTGAACTCGCCGTACAGCTGCGCCGCGAGGATCTTGTTGTGGACCACGACCAGCGTCGGCCGGTTCAGCTGCTCGACGACGTGCGCCATCGTGAACGTCTTGCCCGTCCCGGTGGCGCCGAGGAGGCACATCGAGTGGAGGTCCTGGTCGCGGAGCCCCTCGATCAGCTGCCGGATCGCCTCGGGCTGGTCCCCCGCCGGCGTGTACTCGGAGCTCAGCCGGAAGTCCACGCGCCCCCTACTCCCGGCAGTTGGGGTGCGTGTTGCAGTCGGGGTGGTCCTGGCAGTCGATCAGGCCGTCGCCGTCGTCGTCCTTGCCGTTGGCGCAGTCCGACTCGATGGTCGACGGGGGGACGGGCAGGGGACGGACGCGGTTGGCGGGGTCGACCTCGATCGTGTAGCCCATGGACTTGAGCTGCTCCCACAGGATCGGGTCCAGCTCCATGCTGCCGACGTCGCAGACCCGGGCCTTGTTCGTGGCGTCCAGCTCGGCCCGGAGCCGGCCCGCCATCATGGCCGCGTCGATCCGCATGCGATCCGACGGCTGGTCCTCGATCAGGTCCGTGCGGTCCATGCGATCGCCGTACATCTCCCCGATCGGGAGCAGCCCGCCGGTCATGAAGCGGCGGTCGCGGTGCTGGACCATCGCCTGCCACGAGTCGTTCTTGTAGATGGTCTCGCTGAGCACCGGCGCCGGCGCGATCGTGCCGCCCTCGAACACCGCCGAGAGGTCCCGCCCGGTCCACGAGTCGGGCACGGCCAGCCCCATCGCCTTCACCACCGTCGCGGGGACGTCCACGAGGCTCACCGGCGTGGAGACACGCCGGCCGCCCTCGATCCCGCCGGGGGGGCGGACGATAAGCGGGACCCACGTCGTCTCGGCGTAGACGTTGTCCCCGTGGCCGACGCGGCCGTGCTCGCCGAACTCCTCGCCGTGGTCGCCCGTGACGACGACCCAGGAGTTGTCCCACGCGGAGTTCGCGGCGAGGGTCAGCTTCAGCAGCTCCAGCTGGCCGTCCATCTCGTGCAGCTCGCCGTCGTACTGCTCCAGGTAGCGGCTCGCCTTGTCCTCGACGGGGTGGCTCTGCGGCGTCGCCCCTTCCTCCATCGGCGGCACCGCGTGGCAGGGGTGCGCGATGTTCTGCCACCCCAGCGGCCCGATCTCGGCGTCGGTCGCGTCCGTCGGGGTGACGGGGACGTCCTGCAGCGCCGCCAGCGAGCTGGAAGGGGGGTCGTAGGGGCAGTGGGGGTCGAAGAAGTGGGTGTGCATGAAGAACGGCTGCCCGTAGATGGGCTCGAGGAAGTAGCCGCTGTACTCGAGGATCCGCGTCGCCGCCTCGTTGCCGGACGCGAAGTAGAACTCGAACCCCTGGCTGTAGCCGTCCTTGAACTGCTCGAAGTAGGTGTTCGACCCGACGAAGCCGGTGCGCCAGCCCGCGCCGTGCATCACCTCGGCGATCGTCGTCACCTCCTTGCACAGCGGGGCGTCGGGCTTGACCGCGCCGTGGCTGCGGGGGTGCATCCCCGACGCGATCGACGCCATCGTCGGCCACGTCCACGACGACGGGGCGACGGCCCGCTCGAAGACGACCGAGTCCTTCGCCAGCTCGTTGAGGAAGTCGGACGTCGCGCGGGGGGCGCCGTAGAGGTTCAGCCGGTCCGCCCGCCACGTGTCGATCGTGACGAGGACGAAGTTGGGCGCCCCCGCCGGCGGGTCGACGCGCGGTGCGGTGGTCTCCGTGAGCACCGGCTCGCGCGAGGGGATGGACGGGTGCGGCGGCGGCTCCCAGAGGGCGCGCACGTCGGGCGGAGCCGCCGTCCCCGGGAGGGGAACGAGCAGGAGCAGGGCCAGGGTCGAAAGGAGGGGGACTCTCACGTCGGCCGGAAGGCTAGCCGACCGGGGGACGGACCCGCTACGGCAGGTCGATGCAGGTCTCGCGCTCGACCCACTCGAAGTACTGGTTCGCGTCGTCCTCGCAGGCGCCCTCGATGCTGTCGCCGTGCTCCCCGGCGAGCTGGTCGCTCAGGTCGGACTTGCAGTTGTCGTTGTACTCGTCCCGCGAGCTGACGCCCCAGGTGGTCCAGCCGCCGCCGTCGTTCGCCGCCTGCCACGCACCCTGGGTGCCGTTCTCGAGGCAGAACTCGATGTAGTCGGCGGCGTTGTCGCAGTACCGGTCGCACGGCGACGCGCAGCCGACGAGGCACACGGCGAAGAGCGCGAACAGGACGAGGGCGAGGCGGCGGATGCTCATGCGGACTCCTGGGAAGCGTCGGCACCTTATAGAATGGAAACGGAGGGATCCACTTGGCTCGCCGACGCGCCAGCATCAACGTCCACATCCTCGTGATCGCGGCCCTCGTGTCGACCGCGATGGCGCTCGTGGGGCTGGGGCTGATGCCGCCGGAGGCGCGCCCCTCCGCCACGGTCCTGTACGCCGTCGTCGAGATCGTCATGCTGGGCCTGCTGTGGGTGCTCCTGCGGTGGCGGGTGACGAACCCGGTGCGCCGGTTCCAGCAGGACCTCCGGGTCGTCACGCGCGGCAACCTCGACCACAAGATCGTGTCCGGCTGGAACGACGAGCTGGCGGACCTCGCGGACGGGTTCAACGAGATGACGGAGCAGCTGAAGCGGTCCCGCGACCGGCTCCGGGAGTACAACCGGACGCTGGAGCGGGGGGTCGAGGAGCGGACCCACGAGCTCGCCCGGCGGAACCTCGAGTTGAACCGTGCGTACCGCGAGAAGGAGGCGGCGTTCGACGAACTCACCCAGGCCCAGGCGCACCTCCTGCAGCAGGAGCGGATGGCGACCCTGGGGCAGCTCCTCGCGGGCATCGCGCACGAGATCAACAACCCCGTCAATTTCATGGTCAACGCGATCCGGCCGCTGGAGAACAACCTCGGTCGGGTCCAGAGCGTGCTGGCGCTGCTCCGGGAGCAGTACGGCGACGTCCTCGGGCGCGGCGGCGACCACGAGCTGGACCAGGTGATGAGCGACATCGAGGCGTCGGTGGCGCTGATCCGGAAGGGGGCGGACCGGACGGCGGCCATCGTCCAGAACCTCCGCACCTTCAGCCGCGCGCAGGAGGGGGACTACCGACCCACCGACCTCGCCGACGGCCTCGACATCACGCTGTCGCTGCTGGCCCACACCATCAAGGGGCGCATCGAGGTGGTGCGCGACTACGAGGACATGCCCGAGATCGAGTGCAGCGCGGGGGAGATCAACCAGGTCTTCATGAACCTGCTCAGCAACTCCTGCCAGGCGATCCAGGGGACGGGGACGATCTGGATCCGGGCCGAGGAGCGGGACGGCGGGATCAGCGTGTTCATCCAGGACGACGGGGTCGGCATCCCGGAGGACTCGCTGGCGCGGATCTTCGAGCCCTTCTACACGACCAAGGAGGCCGGGGTGGGGACGGGGCTGGGGCTCGCGATCACGTCGAACATCGTCCAGAAGCACGGCGGCCGGATCGAGGTCGCGAGCGTCCCCGGGGAGACGACGGAGTTCGAGGTCTGGCTCCCCCTGACCCAGGACCCGGACCGCTGGCGGCCGTCCGAGCCGGTCGTGGAGGTGCCCCGCGCCGAGGCGTGACGCGCTGGTAATCTTCGCGGCGATGTTCCGCGCCCCCCTCGTCGTCCTCGCCCTGCTCCTCGCCGCGTGCACCACGC
>CAYFOA010000186.1:0-15922 GCA_964344575.1 uncultured Rickettsiales bacterium
CGGACCTCAGGAGGGCGGCGTGACCGGCCGTCGCATCAGCGGAGCCGCACCCATCCTGTAAGGCCGACCAGCGAAAAGACGAGCGGCTACAGGTGGTTACGCCCGTAGGCGCTCTGTCGTTGGGACCGTCCGCTCAGGAATCGGCCGTAGAATCGGATGCTTGGCTGCAGCCCGTAAGCGGTGATGCAATCGCGAGCCACGCAGGCGCACGAGCGGCCTCCTTGCGCCCTCTCGGGACCACCCGTCTCATGACCGACCGGTCGAATCGACGATCGTGAGCAGGTAGCGGACGGCGATCTTGTCTTGGTAGCGCCCGATGGCCGACTTGATCTCGATCAGCGTCGGCGCGTCCAGCACGAGCAACCTGCCCGGCTCCCCCATGGCCTCCTCGACGTGTCCCTGCAGCTCCTCGAAACCGCGGCCATCGTGAAGCTGGCAGAGGACGTCGATGGGGCCCAGCGACGTCGCGAGGTTGAGTTGCCCCGAACCCAGGAGCATCTCTCGCGTTGGCTTCAGGCGGCGGTTCATGGGCTCGACGATGTACACGTCGATCTCCTCGAGCAGCTCCAGGAGGACGTCCACGTTCTCCGGCGTCCGACGGTGGACGATGTCGATGTCTCGGGTCGTGACCGGCGCGCCGTGCCACACCGCGGCGGCGCCTCCGACGAGGATGAACTCGGCTTCTGATGCGACGAGCCGATCGAGGAGATCGTTCAGATCACTCACGTCGAGCGGCGGCGGTATCGCCCGAGCGACTCATGAAGCGCCCAGGCCTGGCGGAGCCGCTCCCGGGGCGGCAGCGACAAGGCGTGAAGCAGCCTCGGATCGTCCGCAGGAGCAAGGCTCTCGAGCAGCTCGGGATCCGTGCGTGCCAGGAACTCGCGGACGCGGCGCATCCGCTCCGCCGTGTCGTGGTCAGCGACCGCTGGCTGCTTGCTCATGCCGTCAAGGATAGGCGTGCGAAGCCCACAGTTCCAAAACCATCCTGTAAGGCCGACCATCATCGTGAACGCCCGACTGGACGCCGTGCCGGTCGGGCGTTCGCGGTCGGTCAGCCCTTGATCGTGCCCAGCGGCCGGATCCGGGCGACCCGCGTGGCGAGCCCTCCGTCGTGGACCACGCCGACGACGTCGGCCACGTCCTTGTAGACCTGGGGGAGCTCCTCGACCACCGTGGCCCGGCTCGCGCCGCGCACGACCACCCCGCGGGCGTCGAGGGCGCGCTGCACGTCGCTCCGTCCGAACCGGCGCTTCGCCTCCTTCCGCGACATCACCCGCCCCGCCCCGTGGCAGGCCGAGCCGAGGCTGGCGACCGAGCCGGGGGCGCCGCGGAGCACGAACGAGTAGCGGCCCATGTCGCCCGGGATGATCACCGGCTGGCCGACGTCGCGGTACGCCTCGGGCACCAGCGGGTGGCCCCCGGGGAGAGACCGCGTGGCCCCCTTGCGGTGCACCAGGAGCCGGCGGCCGGCGCCGTCGACGGCGTGCTCCTCCCACTTCGCGATGTTGTGGCAGACGTCGTAGACGGTGCGGAGGGTCCCCCCGAAGAGGTCGTCGAAGACCTCGCGGGCGAAGTGGGTCATCGCCTGCCGGTTCACGAACGCGTAGTTGGCCGCCGCCGCCATCGCGCCGAGGTAGCGCCGGCCCGGCTCAGACCGGATCGGCGCGCAACAGAGCTGTCGGTCGACGAGCGGGATGTCGTGCTCGACCGCCGCCCGCAGCATCTCGGACAGGAAATCGGTGCAGACCTGGTGCCCCAGCCCGCGCGAGCCGGAGTGGATGAGGAGCACGACGAGGTCCTCGCGCAGCCCCATCGCGCGGGCCGCGTCGTCGTCGTAGACCGCGTCGATGACGCCGACCTCGGCGAAGTGGTTGCCCGAGCCGAGCGTGCCGAGCTGCGGCCGGCCGCGCTGGCGGGCCCGCGCCGACACCTCGCCGGGGTCCGCCCCGGGGAGCCGCCCGTGCTCCTCGACGTGCTCGACGTCGTGCGCGTCGGCGAGCCCGCGGCCCTTCGCCCAGGTCAGCCCGTCGGTCATCAGGCCGTCGAGGTCGTCGTCGCTCAGGCGGAGGCTCTTGCGCTTGCTCCCCACGCCCGCGGGGATCGCCGCGAAGAGGGCGTCGACGAGTTCGGGGACCCGCTTCCGGACGCGCTTCCGCCCCAGGTCCGAGGCGAGCAGCCGGACGCCGCAGTTGATGTCGTAGCCGACGCCGCCGGGGCTCACCACGCCGGTGGCCTCGTCGAACGCGGCGACGCCCCCGATGGGGAAGCCGTAGCCCCAGTGGATGTCGGGCATGGCGAGGCTGGGGCCGACGATGCCGGGGAGGGTGGCGACGTTGGCGACCTGCTCGAGCGCGCGGTCGGCCTGCAGGTCCGGAAGGAGCTCCTCCCGCGCGAAGATCAACCCGTGGGTGTGCATCGACCCCCGCCGGGGGACCCGCCACCGCACCCCGCCCTCGTGGACGAGGGGAACCGGCGACCGGTACGGCGGCTCGGCCAGGGACACCTTCGGGCGGGGGCCGCGGCTCATGCTCGACTCCTCACAGGTCGTAGACGAGGGTGGCGGTCCATCCCGCCCCGTCGCGGCGGACCTCGGCGCCGTGGTGGGTGACCGCCTTCACGGGCCGGCTGATCGGGTGACGGGCGGGGTCCCGGACCTCCCCCCGGGCGACGCAGTCCAGCCCCCCGGCGCGGTCGGTGCACTCGAGCCGGGAGCAGAGGAAGCCCTCCACCTCGAACAGGAAGAGCAGCTCGTTGCCGAGCGCCACGAGCACGTCCGCGGCATCGACGCCGTCCACCGAGAACGTCCGCTCCGAGACCGCCTCCACCGTCGCGGGCGCCCCCGTCATCAGCTCCAGCAGCGCCTCGGCGGATTCGGCCGCCAGCCCCGGGAAGTCGTCCGCGCGCAGCCGCACGCCCGCGTCCGCGGTGTGGTCGAAGAACTCGCGCATGAGCCCCGGTCGCTCCCCTTTCCCCCTCGGCGGTGTGCACCGGCCGTGCCATCCGGGCCAGCCTACCCGGGGGTCGCGCGGGACCGGCGGGGGGGGGGGCCGCGGGTGGTGCAACTCACACAGGACGCCGTGGCGAATGCCCCCCCGCGCCCTGGCCCTTCGGCGGAGCAGGCCGCGGGGGCCGGCCGCCGGTCGTGTGCCGCTTGACCTTCCCCTGGCGCTTCCGGGCGTGGTCCTGGAGGCGACGCGTCGCCGCCGCGAAGGCGTCGCGGGCCGCCACCGCGGCGTCCTCGTGGGCGTGGTGCTGCGGAGGGTCCCGGGTCACCACGAACTCGCGCTCGGGGGGCGTCGTGACGTCGACGGTGACGTGGAAGAGGTTCCCCTGGCGGTGCCGCCGGTGGGGCACCTCCACCACCACGTGGCAGCTCATGATCGGGCCGGCGAGGCGGGCGAGCTTGGCGGCGTGGTCTTCGATGCGCGCCTGCAGGTCCGGAGAGGGTTCCAGGTTGCGCCAGGTGATCTGAAGCGGAGCGGTCATGCGGTGCCTCCTGCTGCTTCCCGTTGCATCGCCCATGCCACTCGGCGGCCCGGGCCGGGGGAAGCTCCCCGCCACCGCCGGGAGGAGCTCGCGAACTGGGGGGCGACCGCCACGGCCTACCCGGGCGGCGGTTCGGCCGCCGCCTCGAGGGCGACGACCTCGTGGGCGAGGCGCGCGAGGTCCCGGTAGACGGGGTGCGGGGCCGGGTCCGCTCGCATCGACGCGACCACCCGGGGCAGCCACCGCGACAGGTGCCGTCCCCAGAAGCGGCGCCTCCGCTCCCCCCACGGCGGGGCCGCGACGGACGCCTCCTGGAGGCGGAGGTAGTACATGAACTCGAGCTCGCTGAGGAGGTGGTCGGGGGCGTCCCGAGGCCCCTCGCGGGGGACGAGTCCGGCCTCCGCGTAGGCCGCTGCGACCTGCTGTGAGACCTCCCCCATCAGGCGGCCCCGGGGGTCGCGGTAGTGCGACTCGTAGGGGGGCGCGTGCGCGCCGTAGGGGCCGACGAAGAGCCGCGCGTGCGCGACCGCCGCCGCGTCGAGGTTCCGCCGCGCCGCCGCGACCGACCCCGACAGGGCCGACGCCGCCTCCGCGGCGGCCCCGCCCACGGGCGCGAACGCGACGGCGAGGCGCTCCTCGAGGTGGTCCGGCCACTCCCCCGGCGGCGCGAACGCCTCGGTCAGCGCGAGCCACGCGTTGGCGAGGAGCGCGCCCTCGCGCCGGCCCCGCCCGGCGGTCTCAGTAGTCGCGGATGTAGAGGACATTGGGGCGGGTCCCCATCTCGGGTTGGAGGACGCGCGGCGCGTGCTTGGCGAGCGCTCGCCGCGGCGCGCTCGACGGGTCGTTGAGGTCGCCGAAGAGCCGGGCCCCCGCGGGGCACGACTCCACGCACCAGGGCTGCTCCCCGTCGCGGACCCGGTGGGCGCAGAAGTCGCACTTCTCGACCACGCCGCGGGGCCGCAGTCCGTCGTCCGCGGCGGTCCGGGCGGGGTTCGCGTGGGGCAGGGCCGACCCCGTCTGCGCGACCACCTCCGCCCCCGTGAACGTGCCGCCGGGGATCGCCGCCGCCTCGTCCTCCCGGAGGCCGGCGTGGGGCTCCTCGTGGTTGAACCAGATCACCCCGTACGGGCACGCCACCTGGCAGGCCCGGCAGCCGATGCAGCGCTCGGTCGCGTGCAGCGTGATCCCGTCCTCGGACTTGTGCATCGCGGTCGTCGGACACGCCGCCACGCAGGGGGCGTCGGTGCAGTGGTTGCACAGCGTGGGGATGTAGCGGTAGCGCACGTCCGGGAACCGGCCCGCCGTCTCGATGATGTGGTTCGACCACGAGAAGCCGTCGGGCACGTTGTTCTCGGACTTGCAGGCGATGTCGCAGCCCGCGCAGCCGACGCACCGGTGGAGGTCGATGACCATGCCGTACTGCTTGCGCGCCACGTCCGCCTCCCCTCAGGCCCGCACCACCCGGACCCGCGTGCAGCCGCCGTGGCGGGCGGTCGAGCCGCTCAGCCGGTCGTACACGCGAGGCAGGATGGTGTTGTTGTTGCCGCCGCGGGGGACCCCCCCGGCGAAGTCGAGGGCGGCCGTCCGGCCGTAGGCCCAGTGGCCCTGGCCGTAGCACTTGGTCACGGTCCCCGGGCGGACGCCCTCCCACAGCTTCAGGCGCGCCGTCATGCGTCCCTCGGGGGAGACGATCGCCACCGTGTCGCGGTCCTCGAGGCCCAGCGCAGCGGCGTCGGCGGGGTTCATCTTGAGGACGTCGTCCCAGTTCTCGTCGCCCGGGTCGGCGTTCTTGTGGGCCTGGTACCAGGTGCAGTTCGCCGACCGCCCCTCCCGGTTCAGGCGGCTGCGGTGCTCGAAGAACACCAGCGGGTACTCGTCGGGGTCGCCCTGGCGCAGCGCCGGCTCGAAGTGGGGGACGAAGGCCCGCTCCCCCCGCGCCTCGTAGTCGCACGCCGCGAGGACCTCGTCGGCGGTGACGTCGTGCTTGCCGGCGTGGGCCGCGAGCGCCTCCTTCAGGGTCTCGCTGTAGAACTCGAACCGGCCCGTCGCGGTGCCGAAGCGGCCCCACAGCTGCCGGTAGGGGTAGCGATCGGAGTTCCACACGCCGCGCTCGACGAAGGCGTCCCACCCCCGCAGGGCGTCGCCGTGCTCGCCCCAGCGGGGGTCGGAGGCGTCCCACATCGCGCGGGTGCAGATCTTCAGCGCGTTCCGCGCGAGGGCGGCGCCGTCGGCCGGCGGGGCGCCCGTCTCGGGGTCGGCGAACCGCTCGTTGTAGTAGCGCCACAGCGCGTCGAACCCGCGGTCGGCGAGCTTGCGGGCGAGCAGCCAGGGGATCTCCGTCTCGTCCTGCCGGACGTCCCCCAGCGGCTCGATCATCGGCTGCGTCAGCGTCGCGTAGGCGTGCAGGTTCTGCTTGCCGGGCAGGAAGCTCCACTTCTCGAAGGTCGGGTGCGCGGCGGGGAGCACGAGGTCGGCGAACCAGGACATCTCCGAGGCGTGGGTGGTCACGTGCGCGAAGAACGGCAGCTTCGCCATCGCCTCCTCCCAGCGCTGCGTGCCGGAGCAGGAGAACGTGAAGTTGCACCAGTAGCCGAGGACCACGCGGAGGTCGTAGGGGTCCGCCGCGAGCATGGCGTCGGCGACGTTGTTGGTGACCACGCCGCCGCCGCTCTTGCCCTTCTTCAGCGACGGGAAGGCGAGGGTGCCGCGCTGGTCGATCTTCGGCTGCTCGACGTGCCGCCTCGCGACGTCGTCCTGGTACGCGCCGTAGCCCGGGATCTTGTCCTTGGGGACCTTGCTCGCCCGGACGGTCCCGCCGCGGTTGTCGCAGGAGCCGACGAGCCCGTTCAGCGCGTGCGCGGCGACGGCCGCGTAGGCGCCCCGGACCTGCATCGACGCGCCCGGGGAGACCCAGCTGATCGCCGCCGGCGCGGCCTCCGCGAAGCCCCTCGCGACCCGCCGGATCTGGTCGGCCGGGATCCCGCAGATCGGCGCGGCCCACTCCGGCGTCCGCCCCTTCAGCTCCAGGTTCCACCACCGCACCACGCCGTGCGTGTGCCGCTCCTCGAAGGCGATGCCGGCGTCCACCGCCTCGCCGGGGACGAACCGGTTCCGGCCGTCGGCGAAGTCCCCCACGAACTCCCGGCTCCAGAGCCCCTCGGCGAGGATGGTGTGGGCGAGGGCCACCGCGAGCGCCCCGTCCTCCCCCGGCACGACCGGCAGCCACTCGTCCGCCTTCGCCGCCGTGCTCGAGAGGCGGGGGTCGACGACGGCGATCTCGGCGCGGTCCCGGACGTGGCCCCAGATGCCGATCGCGTGCGGCACCTGGCGGTTCGAGGAGAGCGGATCGGCGCCCCAGCAGAGCACGTAGCGGGTGTGCTCCAGGTCGTAGTCCCGGTAGCCCCAGTAGCCCTCGGTGTAGTACGAGGCGAACTTCTCGGCCTCGGCGCAGATCGCCGAGTGGGAGATCCCGTTGGGGCTCCCGAAGACCTTGGGGAGGGCGGCGTAGATGACGTCGCGGAGGTAGCTGTAGCGGCCCCGGAAGACGGCGAACTTGTGCGGCTCGCCGTCGGCCCGCAGCTCCATCATGCGATCGGCGAGGAGGTCGAGCGCCTCGTCCCAGGAGATGGGGACGAAGCCCGGATCCTGGTCCCGCCCCTTGGCGGGGTTGGTGCGCCGCAGCGGCGTCTTGAGGCGGTCGGGGTCGTAGACCTGCTGCAGCGCCATGTGCGCCCGGGGGCAGACCCGCCCCCCGGTGGCGAGCGCGTGCGGGTTGCCGCGGATCTTGACGGCGCGGCCGCCCGCGACCTGGACCTGGACGGGGCACCACGTCGTGCACCCCTGGCAGGTCGAGGACACCCAGCGGGGGGCGAGGTCGCGGCCGTCCGCGCCCTCGGCGGCCACCGCGAACCGGCGCAGCAGCGGCCCGCCCCCGGCGGCGAGGGCCCCGGCCACCGAGGCGCCGAGGAGGAAGCCGCGGCGGGTCGGGGCGACGGCCGCCGGCGCGGTCGTCTCGGACGGTCGGGGCGGCGAATTGTCGGGTCGGCGTCGCATCGGTCCCTACAAGGTCGCGGGGGAGAGCGGGAGCTGGCCGCCGAGGACGACGGCGAGGCGGAAGAACCAGGCCCCGAGGAGCACGAGCCCGCTGGTGACGGCGATGACGGCGGCGTGGCGGCGGCCGCTCAGCGCGTCGCTCCGGGCGACGGCGTAGGCGCCCAGGACCAGCGGGGCGATCAGTCCCAGCCCCACCCCGCCCCCCCAGAACATCCGCCCGAAGGCGGCGTTGGCGACCTCCAGCGCCTCGGCCGCGCGGGGGTCGCCGAGGCGGAGGTCGAGCCACCACAGCGCCGCGGCGCCGGCCTGGAGCGCGAGCGCCGCGACGAGGAGGTTGCGGACGGGGACGAGGTCGTGGAGGAAGTCGTCGAGGGGCCGGCCCTCGACCAGCCGCCCGGCCAGGGCCATGCGCGCGAGGTGGACGACCATCACCGCTGCGACGCCGGTCGCGACCACCGCGAGGAGGGCCGCGACGACCGTCGGCCCCTCGTGCCACAGCGGCCGCGCCTGGACGACGCCGAGGAGGAGGCCGTGGTAGGCGCCGACGACCAGGGCGACGGGGGCGAGGAGCCAGCCGGCGGCAGACCGGACGCGGCGGTTGGCCTCACTCGGGCGGAGGCAGAGGGCCGCGTAGGGGAGGGCGCCGAGGACGAGGACGGCCTGGAAGAGGCCGCCCCACCACAGGGCCGACGTCGGGGCGAAGTGGGTGAAGACCTGGCCCACGAGGCGGGGCCGGCCCATCTCCAGGGCGAGGAGCCCGAGCCCGGCGAGCACCAGCGCGGGCGCGAGGGCGGCGGCCGTCCCGCAGATCCGCCGGTAGCGGTCCCCGTAGGCGGCGTGGATGCCGATCGCGAAGAGCAGCGCCCCGACCCCGGCGCCTCCGCAGAAGAGGTCCGCCGCGACCCGCCAGTCCCACCACGGGCCGGCCTGGGTCTCGTAGACGATCGTCGGGTCCATCTCCGCTCCGCGCTGGGCTCGACCGGGATCGAAGCATCCGCCGTGCCAACCCCCCTCGCCGTCCCGCCGAACGGCCGACATCTCGCATGGCGGAGGGGCGGGAGGGGCCCGCCGCGGCGCGGGTCGCCCGCTCCAGATCGCACGGTCCTGTGCCAATTCGCCCAGGCGGGATCCTCTGGCTGGAGGGGGCGGTCGCGTGGCATCCTGGGGACGCCCCACGCGGAGCTGCTCCGCCATGACCCGTCTCCTCGTCGTCGTCGTCCTCCTCCTCGCCGCCGGGCCCGCCCACGCCGGCGACGCCGGGGACGATCCCCCGGCGAAGTCCTCGTCCCTGATCACCGTCCACGCCCGCTACGACGACGGCTGCGCGAGGCTGCTGTCCGCCGATCTCGTCCGCGTCGACGCCCACACCCTGCTCCGCGCGCTCGCCAGGGTCGGCGGCGTGCAGCTCGTCATCGCCGACGACCTCGCCGACGCCGGGGACGTCTCCCTCTTCGTGTCCGAGGTCACCCCCCGCCAGGCCTTCTACGCCGTCCTCGAGCAGCTCGGCGCCTGGGCCCACGGCGGCGCCAACAGCCTGATCGTCGTCAACCGCGTCCCCGTCCCCATCCCCGCCTTCGCCGACTGCGCCAACTGCCTCGCCGGCTGGCTCCGCCCCTGGCCGCACGATCCCGGCTGGTAGCCGCCGGGGGGCGCGGAGTAGCCTCCCGCCCATGCGCGCCGCCCCCGCCGTCGTCCTCCTCCTGTCGGTCGCCTTCCTCGGCGTCCCCGCCCTCGCCGACGACGACTTCGAGCTCGACCCCGACGCCATCGAGGAGCGCGTCTTCGAGCTGGACGGAGGCGTCACCGCGACCCTCCGGTGGGTCGCCCGCCCATACCCCGATCCCGTCTGCGGCTACGACCTCGACCTCGCCTGGACCGACCCCTCGGGGACGTCCCGCACTCAGCGCCTCCTCGACCACAACGCCGGCGGGGGCGGGGGGTGCGGGCTGACCGTCACCGCCGACGCCGACGGGCTCGTCCTCCACTGGCCCGACACCAGCCGGTACGCCGAAGAAGGCGCCGTCCAGCACGAGCGCTTCCGCCTCGACCACGACGCGGGCGAGTACTACAGCGCCGAGGCGTGGCGGACGAGCCGCTGGGCCGACCACCTCGTCCGGCTCCAGGGGCTCCTCGACCGGGGCGAGTTCGCCGCCGCGCGCGCCCTCGTCGCCGAGATCGGGACCAGCCCCAACGGCGGCCACACCCCCGCCGACGCCGACGTCCTCGCTCGCTTCGCCGCCGCCACTCATCGGGAGGCCCTCCGCGCACATCAGGAGGGGCGCAAGGAGGCGGCCGCCGCCCTCGTAAGGACCTTCCTCGCGGAGACGCCGATCCACGACGGCGGCCAGCTCGACGAGCCCTGCTACCTCCTGACCCTCGGCCCCTCCGACCGCCCCCACGTCGCTCGCCTCGCCCCCACCGACGAGCACCACCGGATCGTCAACGACCTCGGCTTCATCCTCGCCGAGGCGGGCGACCTCGCCGCCGCGATCCCGCTCCTCGAGCAGGTCGTCGCCCTCGCGCCGGACCGCGCCGTCGCGTGGCTCAACCTCGCCGACGCCCGGGACGCCGCCGGCGATCGGGAGGGCGCCGCCGCCGCCCGCAAGGAGCACGAGCGGCGCCGGTAACTCCAGATAACAGGTTGTTGCGGAGATGCTGCGACACTTGACATTCGACACGTCAAGAAACGATGTGCATCAAGCAAATGTCAGGCAAATGTCAGAAAAATGTCGGGCCACCGAGCGTGGGTAACTAGGCTGTTTCCAGCTGGTCGCCCCACTGACCAGTTCGGCGCCGGGAGCGCGCCGCCGGAGACCTGGACATGACGAACCTCCTCGCCCGCTTCGCCTGCTCGCTCGGCCTCGTCCTGCTCGTGACGGGGTGCTACGGGACGCCCTGGGACTACGGTCCGGACCGCTCCGAGATGGACCTCGCGGGCGACGACGGCTTCGGTCCGATCGACCACGGGGACGACGGCGACGACGGCGCCGGCGACGACGGCGATCTCGGCGGCGCGGACGCCGTCACCCTCCGCGGCTTCGTGCGCGACCCCCACGGCCTCCGCGTGGTCGACGTCGGCGTCTACGTCGACGACCAGCTCGTCACCACGACCGACGCCGAGGGCCGCTTCGACCTCCCCGACGCCGACCCCGGCGAGCGCGTCGTCATGGCCTTCTACAAGCCCGGCTGGGCCACCGGCTGGGGGGAGTTCGTCCCCACCGCGGGCGGCCACAACTTCTTCAGCCACACGCTGTCCCCCGTCGACCTCGACACCGAGTTCGACGCGAACGCCGGGACCGGCTTCGTCGTCGACGGCACCCACACCTTCGAGTTCGCCCCGGGCAGCATCCGCGACGCCGACGGCAACCCCTACGACGGCGTCGTCTCCCTCCAGGCCACCGTCTGGGACCGCACCCCCGACCTCGACGACGGCTCCGAGTACCTCGCGTCCCCCGGCGACGGCCGCGGCACCGACACCAACGGCGACAGCCAGCTCCTCTACACGTTCGGCATGTTCCAGCTCACGATGACCGGCGACCAGGGCCAGCCGCTCGAGTCCGGCCCCGGGATCCGCGTCCAGGTCGACGTCCCCGCCGACTCCAACCTCGAGCCCGACGAGCAGGTCCCCTTCTGGACGTACGACGAGCAGGAGAACACCTGGGAGGAGGTCGACCTCGGCCGGGTCATCGAGCTGCCCGGCGGCGGCCAGGCGTGGGAGTTCCAGCCGACCACCGGCCTCCCCCTCCGCCAGAGCACGACCGAGCAGGTCACCCTCCCGCCCAGCGTCACCTGCAACCCGGACGTCGCGATCGTCGAGCAGGACGTCTCCGCCACCGCCACCGGCAAGGTCACCGACCCCTCCGGCCAGCCCGTCCCCGGCGCCGGCGTCCGCCTCATCGCCGACGACCAGACCTACATGGTCCCCACCCAGACGGACTCCGAAGGCCGCTTCAGCGTCGCGGTCCCGCCCTGGGTCCCGAACCCCGTCGGCCCCAACGGCCGCGACCTCATCCTCGAGGTCGACTACGAGACGGCGACCCAGCCGTACCTCTGGCGGCAGGACCCCGTCGCCGCCCCCGCGGCCAACGCCGTCGCCGACTTCGGCGAGATCCGGACCGGCTCGATGACGTGCGTCCAGGGGACCGTCCGCGACCCGTCGGGCAGCCCCGTCGGCGGCGTCGCCATCGCCGGCAGCCACGGCGGCAACACCTTCAGCGGGTCCGACGGCAGCTTCTGCATGCAGGTCCCGAAGTGGCAGCCCTCCAGCGTCTACGCCCTCCCCGACCTGGACGACACGGTCGGCTTCGAGCCCGCCCGCATCCGCCCCGCCGACGTCGTGGGCGGCGGCTCCTGCGAGGACGCCTGCCCCAACACGATCGAGCTGGTCGCGTACCCCTCGACGACCTGCGCGACCGGGACGATCACGACGTTCGGCGAGCCCGCCGACGGCCTCCGCATCGACGCCTTCGACGCCCGCTACCCGACGGCCCCGATCTTCTCCACGGTCGCCTGGGAAGGGCAGTACGACGTCAACCTCCCCGCGGACGCCGAGGTGGTCCTCCGGGTCGGCGCGGGCGACCTCCACGGCGCCAACGAGTGCGCGTCCCAGCCGCTCAGCACGCCGGACGCGGACGACCCCTGCGCGACCGTCGCGACGATGGCCTGCGGCGGCTGACGCGCGGCCGCGGACGCGGTCAGTCCGACGACGCCCGGCGTTTCTCGACCAGCGGCGGGATCGACAGGAAGAGGATCGCGCCGAGCACGAGCCCGGCCCCCGCCAGCTGGTGCGCGGACACCGGCGGCTCGCCCAGCCAGACCGTCAGCGCGATCGTCGCGCAGAGGCCGGCGAGGATGGACGAGCTGCGGTTCACGGGGACGCAGAACGCGTTCTCGCGCGGCCCGAGGAGGATGAGGCCGCCGAAGATCCCGGTCCCCTGCGAGCAGAGCCCGATGATCACCGCGTGGCCGACGGAGTCGCTGGACCAGAACGTGGTGAACCCGGCCCGGAGGTCGTCCGCGATGGCGCCGGGGGCGACCGCGGCGACGACCGCGAGGAAGAGGAGCACCGCCGGCGTCCCCACGATCTGCTCCTCGGCGAAGAACGCGATGTTCTCCGCGGCGCGCTCGGACTTCGCCGTCCCGCTCATGATCTTGAGGCGGAAGAAGTAGGCCCCCAGGTAGGCGGCGACATCGATGACGGCGACGGTCTTCAGCGCGTACCCGCCGTCCTCGGAGAAGGCGACGATGAGCGCGGCCAGGCTGAGCCCCAGCGCCGCCCACGAGAACCAGCGGACGCGGCGCTGGCTGAGGGCGTCCACGACCGGGGCGAGGATCAGCACGCCGCCCCGCATCAGCAGCATCATGAAGACGATCGAGACGCCGCTGAACGTGTAGGCCAGCGTGGTCGTCGCGATGATCGTGGCGACGCACAGCCCCGAAGCCAGCGTCAGGGGCCGCGGACCGGGGACGCGGAGGCCGCCGATCTCGTACCGGCTCGCGTACTTCCACCACCCCGTGGCGACGAGGAAGATCACCATCCCGACGAGCGACACCGAGACGGTGGGGGGGAGCAGCTCGAAGCCGGAGACCCCCTCGGTCATCCCCGGCAGGAGGCCCTTGGAGACCGCCTTGGTCATCGCGGAGTAGGGGACGTAGGCGGCGAAGTAGCCGAACGCGAACCACCAGACGCTCGGGTACCGCTCCAACGCCATCGCACGACCCTACCCGGTCGCTAGAATCCGTGGATGCGATCACTGACCTGGGCGGCGGTGCTGCTGCTCGCGGGGTGCCCCGCCGCGAACGACGACGACTCCGCCCCCGGCGGCGACGACGACGACGACGCCTGGGACCCCGGCTACCCCCTCGACGACGTGCTCCGCCTCGATCACGTCCAGATGACGGGGACCCACAACAGCTACCACGTGGCCCCCGAGTCGGACCTCGTCGAGGGCTGGAACTACACCCACGCGGCGCTCGACGTGCAGCTCGGGGAGCAGGGGGTCCGCCAGTTGGAGCTGGACCTCTGGCGGAACGCGGACACCGGCGCCTTCGACGTCCTCCACGTCCCCGTGGTGGACGCGGGCACGACCTGCCCGACGCTGATCGAGTGCCTGACCGTGATGAAGGACTGGTCCGACGCGAACCCCGGGCACCACGCGATCTTCGCGCTGATCGAGCCGAAGGACGGCGTCGACGAGGAGGACGCGGCGGAGTACGTCGCCGCGATCGAGGCGGAGGTGCTGGCGGTCTGGCCGCGGGACCGGCTGGTGACGCCGGACGACGTCCGCGGGGAGCACGCGACGGTCCGCGAAGCGGTGGCGGCCGACGGCTGGCCGACGCTCGGGGCGACCCGCGGCAAGCTCGTCGCGCAGCTCCACGACGGGGGCACGCTGGGGGCGGCGTACAGCGACGACTGGACGACGTCGGAGGGGCGGGCGCTCTTCTCGGACCCGAGCGCGGACCACCCGCTGGCGGGGTTCGTGACGATGAACGACCCGATCGGGAGCTTCGACGGCATCGCGGCGGCGGTGGCCGAGGGCGTGATCGTCCGGACACGCGGGGACGCGGGCCGGTCGGACTTCGAGGACGGGGACACGGCGCGGCTGGACGCGGCGCTGGCGAGCGGGGCCCACGCGGTCTCGACGGACCACCCCACCCCGGACGAGGAGACGGGCTACGTCGTCCAGATGCCGGGGGGGACGCCGTCGCGTTGCAACCCCGTCACGGCGCCGCCGGAGTGCACCCCCGAGGCGATCGAGGACCCCGCCCGCCTCGCCCCGTAGCCGCAGCCGGCGTCAGCGGGTCGGCCCGGGCGGGATCTCGTTGCGGCCGTCGAAGCGCCCGACCTCCAACGCGAACACGTCGACCTCCTCGACCAGGCACGCGTTGATGGCGACCACGCCGTTGCGGTAGCCGGTCCGCATCACGGACGCCCCGCACGTCGGGCAGAAGCAGTGCTGCTCGTGGACGAACCGCCACGCGTAGGCGGTCAGCGCCTTCGACTCCTCGAGGAGCGTGACGTGCTTGCTGTCCACGTACCAGTGGATCGCGCCGAAGCGCCGGCACGTCGAGCAGTTGCACTGGCGGAGGTCGGTCAGCTCGGCGTCCACCTCGAGGCGGATCGCGTTGCAGTGGCAGGAGAGGCGGTGCGGCATCGGGGGATGCTACTCCCGGTACAGTTCGGGGGTGCGGGTCCTCGCGCTGGTGTCGCTGTCGCTGTGGCTGGCCGCCCCGGCGGCGGCGCAGGTGGCGTGGACGGAGCTTGCCTGGACGGCTTCCGGCGAGGGCGTGGACCTGGCCGCGGAGGGGGCCACGCTCCACCTGACGTGGCTCGACGGCGGCCAGGTCCAGCACGCGTGGTTCGACGGCACCGGCGCGCTGCTCGGGTCGGAGGCGGTGCCCGGGGCGACCGGGGAGGGGAACTGCTGGGCGTGGGGGCCGGGGGTGGCGGCGTTCGACGGCGAGGTCCACGTCGCGAGCGAGGCCGACGGCGGCTCGTGGATGATGGACGGCCGCTACACGCGGTGGACGGGGGCGTCCTGGGAGGCGCCGGCGGTGCTCGCCGCCGGGGTCGAGCGGGGGTACGGGGGCCGGGCCGGGGCCGACGACGGCGGGGTCACGGTCGCGTTCCAGCGGGTCTCGGGGAGCGTCCCCTGGGCGACCGCCGACACCTGGACGCTGAGCGGCGGGGCGGTGACGGCGAGCGCCTCGGGGGTGGTGTCCACCCGGGGTGACGACCGGATCGACCTCGTGGCGGGGCCGGCGGTCGGGGAGCGGACGCTGTTCGGCGGACTGCCCGACCCCGGCGGCTCGATCCAGGCGGCCCGTTCGACCGACGCGGGCGCGTCGTGGTCGGGCCTCGGGGCCATCCAGCACGGCGACTGCGGCGGCCGGGTGGGGCAGCCCGACGCGCACCTCGGCGACGGCGAGGTCCACCTCGTCTACGGCTGCGCGGAGGACGCGTCGCGCGGCGGCCAGCCGTCGGTCCGCCACGCGCGGCTGGTCGGCGGGGCGGTCGTCCACGACGCCCCCGTGACGGACGCGGGGGAGCTCACGGGGTGGCACTTGAGCCTCGGCGTGGGCCGGGTCGCGGTGGCGGACGACGGGACGGTGGCGGTCGCCTACCAGACGACGGACGGCGGCGCCCTGAGGGCGCGCTGGTCGGACGACGGCGGCAGCACGTGGTCGGCGGCGGAGACGTTCGCGGGCTCGGCGGGCGCGTGCGAGGGGAGGAACGGTCCGGCCGCCCAGGGAGTCGGGGACGCTGTGTTCGTCGCCTGGAGCGACGGCAACACCGTCCGCCTCGCGCGCGGCGACGTCCTCGGCGGAGGCGACGACGACGACGCGGCGGACGACGACGACGCGGCGGACGACGACGACGCGG
>CAYFOA010000187.1:0-11139 GCA_964344575.1 uncultured Rickettsiales bacterium
CGATCCCCCCGACTGGGTCTGCCCCGCCTGCCGCGACACCGGCGGTGCCGTCGCCGTCGAGGACGGCTACGAGGTCTTCCAGCCCTGCGGCTGCCTCGCCGCCCGCCGCCGCCTCGAGATGTTCAACCTCGCCTCGATCGGCCGCCAGTTCGCCGACGCCACCCTCGGCTCCTTCAAGCCCAAGACCCAGACCCAGGCCCAGGCCCAGCGACGCGCCGAGGAGTTCATGCTCCGCTACCCCGCCGTCGACAAGGGCCTCCTCTTCTACGGCCCCGTCGGCACCGGCAAGACCCACCTCGTCGTCGGCATCTTCCGCGAGCTCACCCTCCGCAAGGGCGTCGGCTGCCGCTTCATCGACTACGGCCAGCTCCTCAACGACATCCGCCGCTCCTACCAGAAGCGCTCCGGCGACGCCGAGATCATGGTCCCCCTCGCCCAGGCCGACCTCCTCGTCATCGACGAGCTGGGCAAGGGCCAATGGCGCAACCTGTGGGAGCAGTCCGTCCTCGATGACCTCGTCAGCCGCCGCTACAACGCCGGCCTGACCACCCTCTTCACCACCAACTTCAGCCCCTCGGAGCCGGTCTCCCAGACCCAGTCCGAAGCGATCAACAAGGACTTCGCCACCCGCCGCAACGCCGCCGCCGGGGCCCCCCAGCAGGTCCTCGCCGAGCGCATCGGCGAGCGCATCTACAGCCGCATCTGCGGCATGACCGAGCTCGTCCCCGTCGGCGCCGAAGACCACCGCCGCAAGCCCGACCCCCGCGCCGAACGCGGGCGCCGCGCGTGAGCGCCGATCCCGTCCGGCGCGCCCGCCCCGCCGCCCTCGCCTTCGCGCTCCTCCTCGTCGGCCACCTCGGGCCCGGGTGCGCCGCCAAGGGGGACGGACAGGTCGACGGCGACGTCACCGTCGAGTCCCAGATCCGGGGCGAGTGGAAGCTCTTCTCCTTCGCCGCCGGCGACGTCCTCCGCGACGACGACGGGGAGCCCCTCGTGGTCGAGGACCCCTCCCAGACCGACGGCTGGGACCTCGCCGTCTCCCAGTGGGTCGTCGCCACGAACTCCGGCGCCAGCGCGAGCCCCGGCTCCGTCTCCCGCGGCGCCCTCCTCGCAGTCGAGGGGGACCCCGACGAGTGGCCCGACCTCGCCTCCTTCGACGCCGCCTGCTCCGACTTCGACGTCGCCGGCGCGACCGCCAACACCGGCGCGTTCGGCTGCAACGCCGGGACGCCCACCGTCGACGACGGCTGGATCGCCGACTCCGAGGACGACCCCGACGGCGCCGGCCCCTTCGGCACCGTCTCCTTCCACCCCTCGGTGACCTTCTGGTTCGAGTACAGCTTCAGCGGCCACGAGGTCTTCCCCTACGGGAACGTCTACGTCGTCGAGGCCGCCGACGGGTCCTGCGTCAAGCTCCAGCTGACCGACTACTACGACGCGTCGGGGGAGTCCGGGTTCGTCTCCTTCTCCTGGGACGCGCTCCCCCCGTGAGCCGACGACCGGTCGGGTGCCACGGCACCTACGCCGACTGCGTCCGCCTCGACCTCGACGCCCCCCACCCCGACGCCGTCCGCGACGGGTTCACCGATGGGTACGCCTACGCGCTCCGACTGGAGTGGCTGCCGGGCCCCGTCCCCGCGATCGAGATCGTCGCGCCCGACTGACCGGCGATCGACCGCCTACTCGGGCGTCCCCCCCGCGCCCCCCCCGCCGCCAGCCGCGCCCGCCCCTCGTCGCTGCAGGCGGCCGCCCACCGGTCGCTGTCGTCCTCACCCCGCGGCGGCGCCTCGACGGCCCACTCCGTCGGCACCGTCAGCTCGCCGCCGGGGCCGACGAAGATGAAGCCCCGCCGCGTCTGCGACTTCCCCGGCGCCAGCGGCCCGAAGCGGGGCCGGCTGTGGATGCAGACGCCGCCCCCGCCGGCGTTGCCCCCCGCCCCCGCGCTCGACTCGAACGCCGTCGCCATCGTCCACGCCCCGTCCACCGACTCCAGCGCCGTGACGGGGTCCGCGATGTCCCGCCGGTAGTGGTACAGAGCTTCGCCCTCGTCGACCGGCCTGTCCTCCAGGCGCTCGCGCCCGTCGGGAGTCCAGACGTACGTGTTCGCGTGGCCCGACTCGGGGAACGGCGTCGCGCCCTTGCTGGACGCGCAGAGCAGCGCCACCACCTCGGCGAGCTCGGCGTCGGACGTGTTCGTCACCGTCATCTCGAGATCGATCCGGCGCTTGCTCGTCACCATCGACGTCGCCACCGTGAGCCCGTCGCCGCGCCGGGTCAGCGTGGCCGCGGTCCGGTTCCCCTCCAGCGTGAGCTCCGCCGGCCACGGCGCGGGGTCGATGTGCTCGCGACCGCCGGCGTCGTCCAGCACCTCCAGCCACTCCGGCATCGTGACCGCGAACCGCTGGTCGGGGGCGAGCACCGGGATCTCGAACGGCACCGAGTCGCTGAGCCACTCGCCGCTCCCCGACACCGACAGCTGGATCTTCCCGGGGTTCGTGGGGCGGGCCGGCGTGACCAGCTTCGTGGTGACCACCGACCAGGGGGGGAACGCCTCGACGGCGGGGAGCTTCAGGTGGATCGACGGTCCCAGCGAGTGCGTCCGGCAGGGCAGGTCATGCTCCTCGCCCGAGGCCGGGAGGTGCCAGGTGGCCACGCACTCCGCCAGATCGCCGGCCCGCTCGTAGTGGATCTCGATCTCGAACCCGCCGTCGCTGCCCGGCGCCGCCTTCCCGTCGAGCCGGCCCGCGTCGACGAGGTGGTGGACGATCAGCCCCGCCTCGGGGGCCCAGCGCGGCACGATCGTGATCCCCAGGGGGAGGTTGTTGGCGTCCACCGCGCCGTCGCTCCGGCGCGCCGTGTCCACCAGCTCCTCGCCGTCGACGTCGAACGCCCGGACCCGGGCCTGGAGCGTCGACCGGTCCGGCTTCCAGCCGAGCTGCGCCAGCTCCGGCTCCGCCATCGTCATCACCCTCGACGGATCGATCTCCTCGGGCAACGTCGAAGCCTCCCCGCTCTCCCAGACGAGCACGGGGGCGGTCGTCGCGCCCAGGATCGTCTCCCACTCGTCGGGGTGGAGCGCGTCGCCGCCGGCGACCACCACGAGCCCGTGCCGGGCCAGGCGACCGGGGTCGAACGCGTCGTCCACGCGGTCGCCGTCGCCGAGCACGACCGCGTCCCACGGGAACTTGCTCGCGTCGAGCAGCCGCGCCGCCCCCGCGAGGCGCGCCGCCACGGATCGTCCGTCCGGCCCCCGCAGCGCTCGGACGGGCACGGCGAGCGCGACCCGCGCGCGGAGCCGCCCGAAGACCTCGGGGTGCGCCGCCGCCCAGTCCGCCGCCGCCTGCCCGGCCCCCGCGAGGGTGCCGTCGACGACGCCGCCGGTGGCGAGGTGGAGGCCCAGCAGCGTCGCCCGGTCGTCGTCCCACTTCCCGTCGGGGGGCGCGTCGAGGACGCCCCGCGCGCCGAGGGAGCGGAGCGTTTGGTTGAGCAGCGCCAGGTCGCCGCCGCCGGCCGCGTCGTCGAACGTCGTCCGCCACGTGTACAGGTCCGCCTCGCCGATGGACGCCCACACCCCGGTCAGGTCCGGGGCCGCGGGGAGCCCGAGGTGGAGCCGGGTGGAGGTCGCATCCCGCACCTCGGCCACGAGCCGGGCCGCCGATCGGCCCAGGTGCGCGGCGCCCCCGATCTCCAGCGGGAGCTCCAGGTCGAGGAGGTCGGGCCCGGCGGTCAGCCGCTCGTCCAGGATCGCCCTGCAGCCGATCGGGTCGTACGGCGTGCATCGAGCCTCAGTCACGCGCGCGCAGCCGTCGTCGGGGGGGAGCTGCACGACGCCGGCCCCCGGGAAGTCGCGCGGGGAGCCGCCGATCTTGGCCGTCCACGCGTGCCCGTGCCCCTCGGCGGGACCCACCGGGGTCGGCAGCCGGGCCGCGCCGTCGGGGTTCGGGAACCGCTCGATGCGCCCCCTCTCCAGCGGGATGATGTCGGGGACGTCGGCCTTGTCGCCGCACGCGGTCAGCGCCGCGCACGCCGCGGCCAGGGGGAGGAACCCACGCATCCGATGGGCGACTCTACAGGCCGCGGCGCCAGACCCAGATGATCATGCCGCTAACGGCCACCGCCCCCGGGGCGAGCGCCAGCGAGACGAACCACAGCAGGATCGACTGCAGCAGCGACAGCTCCATCGTCGTGCTGCTCGACTCCTTGGGGGGGAGCTCGACGACGTCGTCCTCGGCGGCCAGCCAGCCGATCGCGCGGGACGCGAAGTCGAGGTTGCCGCGGCTGACGACCAGCCCGTCCGACACCCAGTCCACGTCGCCGGCGACGATGACGCGGCCGCCGCCTTCGCCGTCCTGGCGGTGCAGCTCGGCCAGCCCCACCAGCGTGATCGGGCCCGCGTGGTCGGCGTCCTCCGAGAAGTCGACCCCCTCCTCCGCGTCCAGCTCGGTCTCTCCCCAGGCCGAGTCGCCCGTCTTCGCCAGCGCGAAGGTGGAGACCTGCTCCGGCAGCTCGTTCTGCTCGGCCACCGACCGCGCCGTGACGAAGACCACCGGCAGATCGAAGTCCTTCGTGATCTCGTGGTAGCCGAACGAGTCCACGATCGGCGCCGCCGCGTCCCCCCCGAACTCCATCAGGGGGTCGAGGACGAGGTCGTCGCGCAGGTCGAAGCCCCAGCTCAGGAGCGCCCCCTCGAGCCCCGTCTTGCCGTCCCGGACGCCGTCCAGGGGCGGCTCGGCGAGCAGCATCAGGGCGCCGCCGTCCTCCACCCACTGCCGGATCGCCGACGCCTCGCGGACGTCCAGCGCCTGGGTCGGGCCGGCGACGACGAGGACGTTCATCCCCGCCGGCGGCTCCGGCTCCGTGACCGACTTCCACGTCCCCGTCTCGAAGCCGAGGTCGCGCAGCCGCTGGGACAGCATCCGGATCCCGCGATCGCCCGACGTCGACGGTGTCCGCTCGCCGTGCCCCTCGAGGAAGACCACCTTTGCCCGCTCGCCGCCGACCACCCGGAGCAGCGCGTTGGCCAGCTCCTGCTCGTCGGGGCTGTACAGCCGCTCGGTCCGCTCCGGGCCGCCGTCCTTCGGGCGCGCCGTGATGACGACCGTCCCGTTCGAGGTCACCCCCAGCTGCGACGCCATCAGCGGCGACGTCTCGGGGTCGACGAGCTCCAGCCGCGCGCTCGTCCCCGTCGCCTTGCCGGCGTCCACCAGCCGCTCGAAGGCGCGGTACTTCCCCGCCTCCATCTGGTCGTAGGAGTTGACGAAGAAGCCGATGACGTCGACCTCCACGTCGTCGGGGATCCCCTCGAGGATCTCCTCGGTCTTCGCGTCGAGGCTGTGGACGCGCCCCTCGCTCAGGTCCAGCCGCCAGCCCCAGTCCCGGGACAGGTGCATGGTGAAGCCGCACCCGACGAACACGAGCAGCACCAGCGCCCACGACACCAGCTGCTCCTGCCCCCCGCGCGAGCCGAAGAACCCGGCGAGGGCGTCCCAGTCGAGGTACACCCAGGCGGCGACCCCGACCGCGCCCGTGGCCCCCACCCACGACTTGCCCGCGAGCTCGGGGAGGAAGAACGCGAGCAGCCCGTACAGCCCGAGCGCGAACAGCCCGATGGCGCCGAGGATCCGTCCGACGATGGTGGCGAACATCCGGCCTCCTCCTACCGCCACCGGTGGGACTCGACGCGCTGCTGCGCGACGAAGAGGAAGGCGAACGTGCCGAGCGCGAACCAGACGAGGTCGGTCGCCTGGACCAGCCCTTTCGTCAGCTCGTCGAAGTGGGCGATCATCCCCAGCTGGTCGCCGATCCACTTCGCCAGCCCGTCGAAGTCGCTGAGGAACCCGGCCACCCAGAGGAACAGCAGGACCGCCCACGCGAGCACCGCGGCGAACATCTGCGATCCCGACAGCGCCGACGTCGCCAGCCCCACCGCCGAGCAGAACGCCGCCAGCAGCACCAGCCCCGCGCCCGCGACGAGCACCGGCGTCAGCGGGACGTCGGAGAACCAGGCCAGCATCGCGGGGACGTACGCCATCCCCACGCCGAAGAGCGCCGCCCAGAAGCCGAGCAGCCCGATCCACTTGCCGAGGACGATCTCCCACGACGAGATCGGCGACGAGAGCAGCAGCGCCATCGCGCCGGAGCGCTGGTCGTCGGCCAGCGCCCGCATCGTCAGCAGCGGGGCGAAGAGCACGAGCAGCAGCCCGATCGTGGAGACGAACGGCTGCACCACCTCCGCCGCCACCGAGACGTCCTGCCCGTACATCGCCGCCTCGCCGGAGTAGCTGCTGAAGCCCTGGACGATCGCGGCGAAGAAGAAGCCGTTGATGAAGAGGAACGCCGCGCTGACGACCCACGCGAACGGCGAGACGAGGTACGCGAAGAGCTCGCGGCGGGCGACGGCGAAGACGGCCATCAGGCGGCGTCCTCCGCGTCCTCGGGGGAGGGCTCGTCGCCGACGGCGCGGAGGTAGAGCTCCTCCAGCCCCCCGGCGCTGCGGGACTCGAGCAGGCCGAACGGGGCGGCGGCGGCGTTGACGGCCTCGCGGGCGTCGTCGACGTCGGTCGCCACGTCGAACCGGCCGCCGCCGACGTCGGTCACCGAGGCCACCCCCGCGACCGCGTCCAGCGCCGCCGCCACGGCCGCCGCGTCGTCCCCGCGCGCCAGCTCCAGCCGGATCGTCCGCCCCGCCCCGAGGAGCTGCCGCAGCTCGTCCTCGGTCGCGGGCCCGGCGATCCGCTTCCCCTGGTTGATGATGAGGACCTTGTCGCAGGTCGCCCGCACCTCGCTGAGGATGTGGGTGCTCAGGACGATCGTGTGGTCGCCCTTGAGCTCGCCGATCAGCTCCCGGATCTCGGCGACCTGCGCCGGATCGAGGCCGCTCGTGGGCTCGTCGAGGATCAGCAGCTTGGGCTCGTGGACGAGCGCCTGGGCCACGCCGACGCGCTGCCGGAAGCCCTTGCTGAGGTGGTCGATGACCCGCCCCGCGACGTCGCCCAGGGCCGTCCGATCGATGGCGCGGTCCACCTTCGCCCGCCGCTCGCGCCCCGGCACGCCGCGGATGCGGGCGGCGAAGTCGAGGTAGGCGCGGACGGTCATCTGGCGGTAGAGCGGCGGCGCCTCGGGGAGGTAGCCGATCTGCCGGCGCGCCTCCTTGGACTGCTTCCGGATGTCGAAGCCCGCCACGCGGACGTCGCCGGCGGTCGCCGCGAGCGACCCCGTGAGGATGCGCATGGTCGTGGTCTTGCCGGCCCCGTTCGGCCCCAGGAAGCCGAGCACCTCGCCCGTGCCGACGCCGAAGCTGAGCTCGTCCACGGCGACCAGCGAGCCGTACCGGCGGGTCAGCGCGACCACTTCGATCATCGACGTCACGGGCCTCCCCTAGAAAAACGCGACGCCCTGGTCAAGTCACCCCGGCGATCGCCGATGAGAAACGACGCAAGGCCCGAGGACATTCCCGGGGCTGGGAGTTTTTTCGATGCAGTCGTCCGCCGCAGTCGCCGCCGTCGCGCCGGAGTCGCTTCCCCCGAGCGAGTCCGAGGCGCCCCCCCGCTCGGGCGCGGCCCCGTCCGAACCGCACCACCTCCAGATCGCCCCCGGCAACGGGGTGGTCCCCTGCGAGCGCTACCCCGTCGACCTCCCCGTCACGGTGCGGTGGAGCGGTCAGGACCGTCGCCGCAGCGCCGTCGACGTCTCCGAGGAGGGCATCTACGTCGAGTCCCCCGACCAGGCCCCGGCCGGCGAGCTCATCCAGATCGTGGCCGTCCTCCCCGGCGGCGCGGTGCTGCGCGGCCTGTGCACGGTGGAGCGCGCCGTCAGCCCCGACGAGGCCGCGTTCTGCGGCGGCATGCCGGGCATGGGGCTCCGCTTCTTCCTGATGGACGGCGGCCTCAAGGTGAAGTGGTCGAGGTACCTTGAGCAGCTCCAGACGGGCACGCTCCCCGAGCCGCCGGACGAGGAGCGCCCCGAGCACTGCAAGGAGGACCCCGCCGCGATCCAGCTCACCCGGCGCCGCCAGCCGAGAAAGCTCGGCAAGTTCCGCGTTCGGATGAGCAGCAAGGGCTCCCTGCAGGACTTCTACACGAAGAACGTCAGCCGGGGCGGCATGTTCATCGCCCACCCGCGGCCCCTCGAGCCGGGCCAGGTCCTGTCGCTGTTCGTCGTCCACCCGGTGACCGGCCGTGAGTTCGCGCTGCAGGCCCAGGTCCGCTGGAACCGGCAGAAGTCGGAGTTCAGCGAGGCGGGCATGGGCGTCCAGCTGCTGGACTGCCCCGAGGACGAGTTCGTCGCCTTCGTGAACGAGGGCTAGGACCTAGTCCCCCCGGCAGCGGAGGGCGTCGAGCTTCGGCGCCGTGTAGAGGTAGTACCCGAACGTCTTCGGCGCGTAGTTCATCCCCTCCTTGATGCGCCGCCGCGTCTCCGCGTTGCCCTCCTTGCTGTAGAGCTGCATCGCGCCGCCGTAGATGTGGATGTACGTCAGCTGGGTCTCGGGGTAGCGCTGCTTCGCCTCGTCGATCCAGCGGTTCACCATCCCCGGCCCCTGGTTGTAGGACGCCATCGCCAGCATCGCCGCGTCGACCTCGTCGTAGCCGCGGCCGCGCCAGTCCGCGTCGAGCTGCTGGAGCAGGCTGAACGCCGCCTGGGCCGCCAGCCGCCAGTCCGTGCGGGGGTCGCGGGGGTCGGTCCGGTTGGGGTGGTCGGGGTTCGCCTGCCCGCCGTAGAAGTGGCGGACGTACTTGACGCGGACCGTCGCCGGGCACTGCGCCAGCATCTGGTAGTAGCCGCCGTAGCCCCGCGACTCGTTCTTGAGCCACGCGTAGTGGCCGTCCCAGTCGTAGTTGGGGATCTCCGCCTGGGTGGGGTCGATCCGCAGGAACGCCGACTGCGCCGTCGCCCGGGTGAACTGCATCATCCCCCGCGGCCCCGTGAAGCTGACCGCCAGCTCGCACCACTGCGACTCCACGAACGGGATGAAGCTGTAGACCTCGTGCAGCGCGTACCGTCCGAGCTCCCGCTGGACCAGCTCCATCCGCTCCTTGTCGCTCCCCTTGCAGACGCGCTTGATCGTCTCCCGCAGGATCGCGCCGCTGTTGCGCGCCCGGCTCACGAACCGGGCGATCAGCCCCGCCGTCGTCGACATCGTCTGGTTCGGCATCGCGACCGCGCGGGTCAGCCCTTCGCCCGCCTCGTCGAACCGCTCGTCGAGCAGGTCGGCCGTGTCCTCGACCGCGACCGCGTCCTCCGAGGTCTCGCAGCCGCACTCCTCCTGCAGCGCCTCGAACTCCGCCTTCCGCTCCTGCGCCGCCTCCATCGCGAGCACCGCCTGCGCCGTCCGCTCCTCGGCGATCTGCTGCTCGACCTCGGCGTCGATGCGGCCGTCCTTCGCGTTGAGGAACCCCGTGGCCAGGATCGCGATCCCCGCGCCCAGGGCGAGGAACCCCTTGGCCTTGTTCCAGAGGACGCCGACGAGGGACGTCCAGTAGCCGATAGCGGCCGCCTTCTTCCGCCACTTCGTGAACTTCTGGTACTGCTGCCGGTACCAGAAGAGGAGCTTCTGGTAGGGGTTCATCCCCGCCGTGGGGTCGACCTCCTCCTCGAACATGAGGTCGTCTTCGGCGGTCTTGCCGCGCTTCTTCTTCGGCGCCGCGCTGACCGTCCAGTCCGCGACGTCGTCCATCACGATCGCCGCCTCGGTCGCGTACTCGAAGCGCATGCGGACGCCGCGTACGTTCTTCGTCCCGAAGATCAGGAGGTCGCCGACGTTCAGCTCGACGACGTCCCCCGACTCCAGCTTGCTCCCCTGGCACCACACCGGCCCCGTCTTGACCTCCATCTCCACGTAGCCCTGGTGCCGGAACACCTTGCAGCGGACGTGGCGGAGCTTCGGCGGGAGGTCGATGAGGAGGTTGTCGCCGCGATCCGGGTCGCACCCGATCTGCACCGTCTCGGTGTCGAAGTCGTACGGACGGACGTCCATCCCGTCGTCGAGGAGCACGAAGCGAATGCGGTCGGGCATCAGCGGCTCACTCCACGCACTTGTGGTCGGCCAGCTTCGGCGAAGCGGCCAGGTAGTAGGCGACGACGCGGGGCGCGAACTTCATCGACTCGACCAGCCGCGCCTTCTTCTCCTCGTCCTTCGTCTTGGACCACACGTCGACCGCGCCCCCGTAGACCTGCATCCACGTCAGCGTCCCCGCGTGCTCGATGCCGTACTTGTCCAGCGCGGCGTCGATCCACTTGTCGACCTTCTTCGGGTTCGCGTCGTACGCCGACAGCGCCAGCATCGCCGCGTCCACGGGCTTGAAGCCGCGCTCGAGGTAGGCCGCGTCGTACTCCTCCAGGAGCGTGTACGCCGCCTCCATCTGCTCTTCCCAGTCGGTCCGCGGGTCGTCGGGATCGACGCGCTGGGGGTAGTCCGGGCTGCGCGCTCCCTCGTAGAACCGCTGGACGTACTGCTCGCGGGTCTTCGCCTCGCACTTCAGCAGGGCGCCGGCGCGGCCCCGCGAGCGGCCGGCGTCGTCGAGGTGGGCGACGTGCTCGGCGGCGTCGACGTCCGGGATCTTGTCCTGGGCGCGGTCGTACGCCTTGAACGCCCGCTCGGCCGTCTCCCGCGACATCGACATCATCCCGCGCCGCCCGTAGTCGTCGATCGCGAGCTCGCACCACTGGGCGTCCACGAACGGGATGTACGCGTAGACCTCGTGGAGCCCGTGGTTCTGGACCGAGGTCAGCGCCGCCTGGACCTTCCGCCCCCCCAGCGGATTGCACGCCCGGTCGAGGTTCGTGGTGATGCCGCGCTTGTTCTTGCCGATGGCCCCGTAGATCCCCCCGACCAGGCTCGACAGGCTCTGCGTCTGCTGCGCCGTGAGCTGGACGGGGCGCTGCGGGGCGAACGTCTCGTCCTCGGCGCCGAACGTCCGCAGCAGCTCGTTGGTCCCCGCCGACTCGACCTTGTCCTCGCCCGGCGCGCCGGGGCACTTGCACTCGCGGCGCTGGCGCTCGACCTCGACGGCTTCAAGTCGGTCAACGACGTCTACGGCCATGGCACCGGCGACGAGGTGCTGATGGTGGTCGCCAACCGGCTGATGGGGGCGGTGCGCGACAGCGATCTGGTGGCCAGGCTCGGCGGCGACGAATTCGCGG
>CAYFOA010000187.1:11149-15546 GCA_964344575.1 uncultured Rickettsiales bacterium
CTGGCGCTCGATCTCGACGGACGCGAGGAACGCCTCCCGCTCGGCCCGCACGGCCGACGCCTCGTCGAGGACGGCCACCTCCTCGGCGGCCTCCGCGTCGTTCGTCTTGTCGGCCTCGACGAACCACCCCAGGGCGAACCCGCCCATCCCCCCGACGATCAGCATCGCCTTGCCGACCTTCGCCCAGAGGATGCCGACGACGCTGACCCAGTAGCCGATCTTGGCGGCCTTCTTCCGCCACTTGGCGAAGCCCGCGTACCACTGCCGGTACTTGTAGACGGCCTTCTGGTAGGCGTTCATCCCCGCGGTGGGGTCGACCTCCTCCTCGAACATCATCGAGTCTTCGGCGGTCTCGCCTCGCTTCTTCTTCGGGGCCGCGCTGACCGTCCAGTCCGCGACGTCGTCCATCACGATCGACGCCTCGGTGGCGTACTCGAACCGCATCCGGACGCCGCGCGCCTTCTTCGTCCCGAAGACGAGGAGATCGCCGACGTTCAGCTCGACGACGTCGCCGGACTCGAGGCGGCTCCCCTGCACCCACACGGGGCCGGTCTTGACCTCCATCTCGACGTAGTCGGCGTGCCGGAAGACCTTCGCGCGGACGTGCCGGAGCTTCGGCGGCAGCTCGATCAGGAGGTTGTCGCCGCGATCGGGATCCCCGCCGATCTGGACCGTCTCGGTGTCGAAGTCGTACGGACGAACGTCCATACCGTCTTCGATGAGGGTGAAGCGGATCCGATCAGGCATTTCGTCCGGGGGCCGATTCTTGTGCCGCGATCGGCAGACGTGATATCAATCGGAAGTCTGTAAGAGGCCGCGTTCCTTGTCAAAAACGCGCCTCCCTCCTCGCCCGAACCAGGTGGCATGACCAGCGTCGACGAACCCATCTTCGAGGCGGAGGAGACCGGCGAGTCCGGCGTCCTGATCGAGATCCCGTCGCGAACGATGTACATCGGCGCGATCCCGGCCGAGGCGATCGAGGCCGACATGCCGCAGCTGTACCTCGACTTCGACGTCGCGAAGCGGCTCCAGTACGAGGGGCAGCGGTCGATCGAGACCGACAAGGAGGTCGCGGGGATCCTGCTGGGGACGTCCAGCGCCGACGGCCAGCAGATCAAGGTCAGCCACATCGCCGTCGCGCGGGACGAGGACAGCTCGCCCGTCCACTTCAAGTTCACGTACTCGGTGTGGGACGACCTCATCGACCAGATGGAGTCGATGAGCCGCGACGCGGGCGAGGAGCTGCTCCTGCTCGGCTGGTACCACACCCACCCGAACATGAGCGTCTTCCTGTCGCGGTACGACCTGAGGACGCACCGCGACTTCCACCGCCCCTACCAGTTCGCGCTGGTGCTCGCCCCGCGGCGGGGGACGGCGGAGACGTCGGTCGGGTTCTTCGTCAACCGGCAAGGGGGGACGCCGCTGCTGCCGGGCGTGCAGATGTTCGGGGCGGGCTCGCGGGGGGAGGTGACGGGGGCGCTCCCCTGGAAGTTTCAGGTCGTAGAGGCCGAGGGCATCGAGGAGGGTGACGGGAGCGAAGAGGACGAGGGCGTCGACGACACGCCGACCCTCCACCAGGTCGGCGTGGTGCGGGCCGAGGACGCCGACTGGCTGACGCTCGGGAACGACCCCGCCGAGGGGCCCGTGACGACCATCCTCGAGGGGATGGCGGCGACGGTGTGCGAGACGCACCGCGATCGGATCGGCGTCCTCCTGGGGACGAAGAACCAGGACGATCACATCACCATCGCCCGGGTCCGCTTCCTCGGGCACCTCGCCGAGAACCCCGACCGCGAGCGGCACGACATCGTCGGCGCGCTCCGGTTCATGGCGCAGACGTTCCCCGCGACCGAGGACCCGAAGATCCTGGGCGTGGTCCGGATCGTGTCGCCGCACCGCTTCCGCGAAGGCGACGTCTACGACCCGGTGGAGAACAACATCCGGATCGCGCTCTTCCTCAAGGAGGTCGGCTACGACCTCGACGAGGTGCCGTTCCAGGTCGGCCTCGTCCTGTACCCCGGGATCGAGGAGGAGACCGTCCTCTTCCACGTCTTCGCGCAGCACAAGATGAGCCGGCCGGTGCCGCTGATGTCGCTGCAGGCGATCTCGCCGCCGTCGCAGAAGCCGAACGAGCGGTGGGAGCCGATCGGGGAGCACGTCTTCGAGATCGACCGGGACCCCTGCATGACGCCGCCGGGGATCGTGCCGCCGTCGCAGATCGGGACGAGCGCGCAGTCGGCGCGGATGAAGGAGCTGGCGCGGACGCTGGACGGGGTCGACGAGGCGGAGGTCGACGGGACGTCGTCGGGGATCGACTGGGAGGGGCTGGACGAGGACGGACGGGCCGGCGGGCGCTCCTCCGCGGCGGCGGTCGTCATCGTGCTCGGCGTGCTCGCGGCGCTGGTGGCGGTGCTGGTCGTGCTCAACCTGCTCTCGGCGAGCAAGGAGCAGGCCGGTGCGTCGGCGGATCTCGAGGGGCCCGACCCCGCGCTCGGCGACCCCTACACGTACTCCATCGTGGGGTGCGGGCCGGGGTGGAACCCGGGCGTGGCGTGCGACCCGTTCGCGCAGGCGGAGCCGCGGGCGACGTCCGTCGAGCTGGTCCGGCTGCAGCGGAACGACGCGTACCTCCAGGCCACCATCCAGCCCATCGAGGTGTGGCTGATCGCCGAGGGCGAGCGGCGGCGCCACCGGCTGACCCGGGGGAACTCCGGGGACGGGGCGTACACCTTCTCCGTCGGGCGCTCGGACGACGGCTGGGGCGCGTTCTGGGGCGAGGACAACCTCCCCTTCGGGGCGAAGCTCGTGATCCTCCCGCAGGGGAGCGAGCTGGAGCTGGAGGACGAGCTGTCGTGGCTGCGGCGGACGGAGCCGATCCGGGTCGTCGCGCCGCCGGCCCTCCCCGACGCGCCCCCGACGGCGGCGGGAGCGGCGGACGCGGGGGGTTCGGTAGCGGCCGCGGATCCGGCGCCGGTGCAGGCCGGGGCGTGGCAGTGGCGTTCCGGGGTCGAGACGCTGGAGGCGTCGTACGACACGTCGCGGGCCGCGTTCGCGCAGCAGCTGCAGGTGATCGGCGGCTCCGAGACAGCGGGGTCGTGGCGGCTCCGGCTCCGGTCGGCGCGGCGCGGGCAGTTCGTGGCGACGACCACGGTGAGCGATCCGGAGGCGTCCGTCGGCGCGGTGGACCTGGGCCGCCACGTGACGGCGCTGATGCGGGAGCCCGCCGCCGTCCGCGTCCTCGAGGGGAAGACGGGCGGACAGAAGGTCTACGTCCACATCACCCCGCCGGGGTCGAAGAAGGACCTGGTCGCGTCGGTGGAGCTGACGGGCCAGGCGCCGGCGGCGCTCTCGGTCAGCCACCGCGTGTGCGTGATGATCCAGGGCGCCGAGGGGGAGGGGCTCGACGGTCGGGCGCGGGTGGGCACGGGCGGCGTCATGCGTCCGACCTTCGACCCGACGGAGAACAAGTGCGCCGACGGCGGCAACACGGGGCGCTGGACGAGCGCCGAGTTCGGCCCCGGGCCGACCCAGCTGGAGTTCCTCTACGACGGCGCCGACAACCTCCCCAGCAAGGGCGTCGTGCAGAAGTACCCGCTGCCGAAGCGCTGGGCGAGCGGCGACGACAAGTGCATCGCGGTGACGATCTACCTCGACCCGGGGGGCTTCCAGGCGCAGGCGCCGAAGCTGAACCCGATCTACGACCTCGTCGACGGGAAGTGCCAGTAGGCGGCCGCGGCGGGCGGGGGCTCTAGCCGAACGGCGTCAGATCGCGCTCGCCGCGGATCTGCTCCTCCTTGAAGATGCGCCGGACGGCGCGGCGGAAGGCGTCCTCGATGTCCTTCTGGCCGGGCTTCGACGCCTTCTGCTGCGTCGACGGAGCCGCCTCGCGGGCGAGCTGCGCGTCGATCTGGCGACGCAGCGCGCTGCGGTGGACGCCGGGGGCGGGGGCGCTGATCGTGGTCAGCTCCTCGGCGATCCGGCGGCTCACCATCTCGCCGACTTCGCTCCGGCTGATCGGGGGCGCCGATCCGCCGCCCTGGACCGTCCGCGCCGCGGGGCTCGCCGTCTCCAGCTTGGCCGCCGCGCGCCGGGCGGGGCGGCTGTCGCCGCTGAGCCTGCGGGCCGCGCGGGCCACCATCGCCGAGGCGTCGGCGACGGCCCGCTCGTGGGGCGCCGCGACGGCCGCGCCGCCGAGCTCCTCGGGGATGCCGTCGGTGGCGCGCAGCCCCTTGAGGCTGGCCAGCGCCTGGCTGCTCACCGCCGGGGCGCGGGCCGCCTTGGAGGTCCGCGTCCTCGCGACGGAGCCGTCCGGGGACGCCGCCGACCGCTGCGCCTCGGCGCCGCCTCCGGGCAACCCGGCCGCCGTCAGGTCGGTCGCGATCAGGGCGGACTTCGCC
>CAYFOA010000187.1:15556-15822 GCA_964344575.1 uncultured Rickettsiales bacterium
CGCCGCGATGCCGTAGCCGTCGCGCTCGGGGTCGCGCCGCAGGGCGCGCTGGAGCGCGGCCGGGGCGCCGCCGCTCCGACGGGCCGCGCGGGCCACCGGGGCCCCGCCCGTCGTCGGGCCGACGTGCCACGAGCCGACCGCGGCGCCGGGGGTCGCCGGACGGGCCGCCGGGGCGAAGCCGTCGACCACGGCGCCGGTCGCTTCGGGCTCGGCCACGCCGCTGGGGAGGGCCGCGAAGCTCGGGAGTTCGAGGCCCGCCGCCATCC
>CAYFOA010000188.1:0-14150 GCA_964344575.1 uncultured Rickettsiales bacterium
GGGGGCGCCGCCGGCGTCGCCGCGCGCAGCGCGCCGGACCGCGGTGGCGGGGCGCCACGCGGGGATCGCGTCGGAGGTGGAGGGGAGGGGGGCGGAGGGGGACGTGAGGGGGAGCGCGGCCGGCGCGAGCCGGCGGGCCGCCCGCGGCGGGGCGATCCCCGAGGCGCGGCTGAGCGCTCCCGCCCTCGTCCGGGCGACGGGGGCTGAGCCGGGCACGCCCTGGACGGCGCCCCACCCGTGGATGACCTTCGCGGGGACGAACGGCCGCGGCGAGTACCAGACCGAGGACGGCTCGGCGACGGGCACGGTCTCCTCGACCCGGGCGAGCCACGGGGGCAGCTCGCCGACGAAGGCGGCGTCGCTGAGGGTGTCGCCGAACTGGCGAAAGAGCTGCCGGTAGCCGCGCCCCGGACCGCCGGAGGCGGCCAGCGCGCCGGCGCGCGTCGCCTGGCGGCGCGCCGTGGGGAGCCCGATGTTCCGCATCGCGACCCGGTCGGCCCAGCGGACGCTCCGGGCCATGCGCCGCTCGGTGGCGGGCACGAGCACGGACTCGTCGCCCGCGTGCCGGCCCACACGCGTGAGCGCGCGCGACGCGGGGTTCGTCTCGTAGCGGTTCAGGCGCGCCTCGAGGCGGCCCTGCAGCGAAGTCGTCATCGTCGTCCCCGGGGCGGCTGGTCAGAGCCGAAAGGTGAACGTGTTGATTCGAACGGTAAGTCTAACTCAGTCAGTCTCCAACGTTGACGCCAAATCCCCAGAGGTTGACGTGGTGGTCGGCCCGCACCTCGACGTCTTCGCCGCTGTGGATGTCGACCTCCTTGCCGCCGTGCACCTCCACGGTCGTCTCCGCCTTCAACTTGATGCTCTTCGCGGCCAGCTCCATGTGCGCCGCGGGCGCCTCCAGCCGGACCTGCGGGCCGTCGTACGACAGCGTCAGCGTGCCGTTCTCCAGCCGGATCTGCAGCGGCGCCCCGTCGGGCGGCGTCAGCACGAGCGTCCCCCGCTCGGCGTCGCCGCGGACCTGGACCCGGACCGCTCCGATCTCGTCGTCGTACTGCTCCTGGGGAGCCCAGGGGGCGAGGCTTCGTTCGGCGCCCATCGCTACCTCCCGACCTTCCGGCTCGCGTCCATCGCGAGCATTCCGCGCCGCAGCGCGCGCAGCCGGTCGACGAGCATCTCCTCGATCTCCGGCGCCTTCAGTCCCTGCCCCTCGAGCTCCTCCCACCACTCCTGCAACGGGTTCTTCTCGCCGCCCTCCTCCGACGGCGCCGCCTTCGCCGCCCGCGCCGCCTCCAGCTGCTCGCGGAGGAGCCCGCGCTCGGCAGACAGCGTCACCAGCTCGTTGATCTGGCGCGCGATCTCCGACCGCATGTCCTGGCCGCTGCCGGGGGACGTCGAGTTCGACGACCGGGCGATGACCTCGACGCTGGTGGGGGCCTGCGTCAGGGACGCCCCGTCGGACCGCGCGTCGAGGCGCGAGATGGCGTCCGACAGCGCGTGCTCGGACCGCTGCAGGACGCGCGTCGACCCTCGCTCCGAGAGCCGGTCGATGCCCCGCTTGCGGTCGTCGTTGCTCACCGTTTGCGCTTCCTCTTCTTCTTCTTCTTCTTGCGCGGCGGAGGGGCTCCTCCACCGCCGCCCAATGTAACGAGGTTGGCGAGCGATCGGGGAACAAACAGCATCACCACCAGCAGCCCGGCGAGGAAGATGGCGACCTCTCCGGCGGTCGTGTCGACGTCGTCGGCGCGGACCTGGGGGATGATGTTCGACGCCAGCACCTCGAGGTCGCTGCAGATCTCGTCCCCGACCGACACGATGACCTGGAAGCTCCGCGGCCGGCCGACCCCCTCGGGCGGGACGTACTGCAGCTCGTAGGCGGACTTGAGCGCCTCGAACTGCCCCTGGACGAAGCTCATGAGCGCGCGCGGATCGGTGTTCCGGTAGTAGCCGCCGCGGGTCAGCTCGGGGTTGCCGATGGCCCGCAGCGCGCGCCCGTCCAGCGTCTCCTTCTCGACCGTCGTGATCCGGCAGCGCCGGCTCGCCGGCTCCGTCTGGGAGTAGTACTTCGGCTCGGTCTCGTCGCCGATGCCGAGGATGTAGACCTTGAGGTTGCCGTCGGTCTGCTTCTGGGTGTCGAAGATCGCCCGCTGGACCTCGTCCGTCAGCGGGTCGTTCTTGTCGCACGTCCGGAGCGACCGGCGGGCGTCGAGGTCCATCCCGTTGAAGCTGTCGGTGAGCACGATGAGCACCGCCTCGCGCTTCTTCTCGCTGCTGCCGTACTCCTCGGCGCGGGCCTGGATGGACCGGAGGTTGTGCATGATCGACGCGTACAGCGCCGCCGCGTCCCCCGCCGGCTCGGCCGCGTTCATGTCGCCGAGGGCCGCCAGGATCTTGTTCCGGTCGACCGTCGTGCTCCCCATGAAGCCCGTCTCGAGCTTGCTCGTGAAGCCGCTGATGTAGACGCGGTCGAGGTCGTCGAAGAGCGACTGCCGGCCGCCCCCGCCGGGCAGGACCAGGGCCTTGATGACGCGGAGGGCGAAGTTCAGCTTGGTCGCCGCCTTCGACCCCTCGATGGCGATCTCGTCGCCCATCGACTTCGTCATGTCGACGGCGAAGTAGACGTCGTAGTTGATCGGGTCGACGCCCCGGGGCCCCGCCGCCTCGGCCCCCTCCTCGTCGGACGTGACGACCTCGAACGCGCGCGCCGACTGGCTCACCTTGAACCCGTCGCCCGTCGCGACCTGCTCCCCGTCCAGCATCACCGCGAAGTGCGGCTCCCCCAGGCCGGGGACCTGCTGTCCGCTCGCCTTGTTCAGGACCGACACGCCCATGGACCAGGGCTGGTCCCCCTCCTTCGGCTCGCGGTGCCAGAGCAGGTCGACCGGGTACTGGCAGGCCTCGCCGCTGGGGAGCGTGGTGGGGTCGACGGCGGTCGTCTCCGTCGCCTCCTCCTCCTGGGCCGCCGCCGCGGTCGGGAGGGCGAGCGCGATCGTCAGCAGCAGCGTCGCAGTACGCGTCTTCATCAGCTCTTCTCGGTCTTCTGGAGGTAGCGCACCTTGACGTAGTTCTTGCCCGTCGCGAACACGAGGATGTCGCCGTCCTGCAGCTCCATCTCCTGCTTCGCCTTGAGCCGATGCCGCTTCTTGTCGCGGACCACCACCACCGCCTTGCTGCACATGTTCTTGACGCTGTGCTTGAACCCCTTGCCCTCGGCCTTGACCAGGAGCTTGGCGTGCGGGTCCTGGACGCCCTCCCACTTCGGGAGCACCCACTGGAGCTGCCGCTTGTTGTTCCCGATGACGATGTCGTCGGACTCGATCGGCTTGGTCTGGCCGCGGAACTGGCCCGTGAGGACGCGCAGGGTCCCACCGCTGACGAACGACGGCAGCGAGTACGTCGTCGCCCCGATGCCGAAGCCGAGCGTCATCGGGATCAGGAGCGTCGCGTAGGCGTCCGCGGAGCCGCCGATCTTCTCCGTCGCGATCCAGAAGAGCGCCGCGAAGAGGCCTCCGAGGAACCCGCCGACCGCGGCCAGGAGCGTCGTCTTGTCCAGCGACGTGATGCGGGCCGAGAGCCCCACCAGGGTGCCGACGAGGAGGTAGGCGGCGATCCGGGGGAGGGCGGCGTCCATCGACGTCCCCGCCATCTCGGCGACGAGGTGGATGGCGAGGCCGCCGAGCAGGCCGCCGAAGCCGCCGACGATGCCCGCCATCAACCCCTGCCCGAACACCCGGAGGGCGCCCTGGCCGTCCTGGATGCCCCGGAGGAGGTTGATCGCGAAGGCGACGCAGAGCCCCATGAAGGCGAAGTAGGCGACGCGCTCGATCATCGCTGCCGCGGACTGCATCGCTTCGACCTCCGCGAGGACGTCGAGCGTGAGCACGAAGAGCGTCCACCCCACGAGCCCGCCGAGGGCGCCGAGGAGCGGGTTGAAGAAGAAGCGCAGGGGGTTGTCGACGAGCAGCGATCGGAACACGGTCGGACGAGTCTAGTTCAGTCGGAGTCCTCGCGCGAGACGGCCCCCGGACGTCCGGCCCCTCCCAGCCGCGGGCCGAAGAACACCTCGCCCCGCATCCCCGACGGGTCGCACCGCCCTCCCTCGCCGGCGGCCGCCTCGGCGTCCCGCCAGCTCGCCATCACGTGCTCGCAGAGGCGGACCATCGCGGCCCGGTCCAGATCGGCGGCGCGGGTCGCGTGGATCGCGGCGGGGACCTGCGCGGCCCGGGCCGCCTGGAGCAGCAGGTCGCGGAGCGCGGGGACGGCCTCGTCGGCGGCGGCGGGCTGGAACCGGGCGGTCGCGCAGAACCGCTGCAGCTCCTGCCGGAACATCCCCCGCTCGGCCGTCCCCATCAGCTTCAGGACGGCCGGCAGGGCGCCTCCCCAGGCGGTCAGGAGGGGGTCACTCATAGACGACTCGGACGGCTCCCGCGTCGACCGGGGGGTCCGTCCGCGGCGCCGGGATGGCGCCGGGCGCCTCGGCCCGCCACGCGACCCAACCGTAGCCGGGCTCCATCGCCAGGGGGGTCAGCCGGACCGGTCCGGCCCGCAGGGGGGCGAGGTCCGTCAGCCAGGGGGCCTTGCGGGCGCTCCCCACCCAGCCCTCCCGGAACGTGATGACGACGGCGACGCGCTCGTCCCGGAGCCACCGCCCGAAGGCCTCCCGGTCGAGCCCCTCGGGGGTGTTGTCGGTCGACCACCGGAGCACCCGCCGCTCCGTCGGCTTGCGGGCGAGGTACGTCGCGAAGATGAGGTCGGCGACGAGGGTGACGTCCTTCGGGTAGGCCTCCTCGACCCAGTCCATGAGGCGGACCTGGGTCCCGTACCAGGTGTCCGAGCGATCGAGCTGGGCGCTGGTCTGGACGACGTACTGGGCGCCCGTCGCGCCGAGCCCGAGGACCGCCGCGGCGATCGCCAGCGAGCGGGCCCGGTCCCGGAGCAGCTCGACGGCGGCGTGGCCCGCGAAGAGCGCGAGGAAGGGGACCGAGCTGCACATCCACTTCCAGAACAGGTTGTGGTCGTAGCGGTAGGCGGAGAGGAAGACGGCGAGGAGGAGGAAGCCGAAGGTCGCGCCGAAGCAGAGGGCGAGCCAGCGGGGGCGGTCGTCGGGCCGGCCCGCGGCGCCGCGCACGACCAGCCACACCCCGGCGCCGGCGGCCGCCACCACGACGTAGCCGGCGTGGCCGCCGACGATGAACCAGAGGAACTGCAGGGCCGTCCCCACGCCGCCCCCCTGCTCGCCCGTGGAGCGGTCCGCGACCGACCCCCAGAAGGCGAACGTCCCCAGCGTGACGCGGTAGTAGATCGCCCACGCGACGACGACGGCGGCGACGATTCCGACCGCCGCGGCGAGCCTCCGGTCCTTGCGGTGGACGAGGAGGAGGGCGGCGGCGGGGAGGAGCGTGAAGGCGAGGTCGAAGCGGGTCAGGAACGCGGCGGCGAGGAGGAGGCCGCCGAGGATGGAGCGGCGCTCCCCGAGGGCGTAGACGCCGCCGAGGCAGAGCGCGACGTAGGTCGAGATCCGGAGGGGGGTCGCGGCCGTCAGCGCCGCGTCGGGCTGGAAGAGGACGAGCACTCCGGCGATCACGCCCGCCGCGGGGGACAGCCACCGCCACCCGATGAGGACGGTGAGGAAGACCGTCGCCGCGCCCCCGAGGATGGCGACCGCCTCGCCGCCGCTGTGGGAGTCGCCCGTGAACGCCGTCGCCAGCGCCGCGAGCGACGTGAAGAACGGCATGTGCTCGGTCTCGATGTAGGTGAACTTCGACTGGAGCGTCCCCAGGATGATGCCGAGGTTGCCGTAGTCCTCCTCCTCGCTGCCGTAGTAGTGGAAGACGAGGACGGCGCGGTACAGCCCGGCGAGCAGGGCGAGCCCCGCGGCGGCGGCGACGGCCTTCTTCGGCCCGTCCTCGGTCACGTCAGTCGATCCTCCCGGCGACGTCCGGCGGCGGTGCGCTCGGGACCGGGACGCCCGGCCCCGCCACACGGTAGGCGATCAGGCCGTACGTCTGCTCGTCCACGAGGGGCTCGAGGGTCGCCGGGCCGAGCCGCTGGGCCCGGACGTCGGCGAGGAACCCGGCCTTGTCCGGCGCGCCCGTCCACTCCTCGCGGTACCAGAGCACGAGGCCGACGCGCCGCCCGACGAGCCACGCGCCGAGGGCGTCGGGGCTGTCGGCGGGGACGGCGTCGTCCGTCCAGCGGGCCAGGGGGACGGCGGAGCGGCGGGCCCGGAGGTAGGAGGCGGGGATCCCCTCGGCGAGGACGGCGGTGCCCGCGGGGAAGGCGTCCTCGACCCACTGGACGAGCGCGACCTGGGTGCCGTAGGCGGCGTCGCTGAGCTCGATCTGGCGGCGCGTCTCGGCGTGGTACTGCACGAGCGTGACCACCGCGACGACGCCGAGGACGGCCTTGCGGGAGGCGAGGCTCCAGGCCCCGTGGGCGGCGAGGAGGAGGACCAGGGGGACCGACGGGGTGATCCACTTCCACCACAGGTTGTGCCGCCACTCGTAGGTCGTCATCACGGCGGTGACCGCGAGCAGCGCCAGGGTCGCCGCCGTGCAGAGCCCGATCCAGCGCGCCGCGGGCGTCCCCTCGCGGGTGATCCGGACGCCCCCGAGGACGGCCAGGGGGACCACGAGCCAGCCGACGTGGCCGGGGAGGACGCGACCGAAGACGCCGGCGACGGCGCCCGCCACCGCGGCGACCCGCTCGGCGGGGAACAGGTCGCCCACCGCGTCCCCCGTGTTCACCGCCACGACCCGTCCCCAGAACGCCCAGCTCCCCGTCTCGGCGCGGTAGAAGCCGGCCCACAGGAGGACGACGGCGGCGACGGCGGCGACCGCGACGAGGAGCCGCTTCCGCTCGGCCGGGTCCTCGGTCCGCCACGCCACCCACGCGAGCGCGGGGAGCAGCGTGAAGGCGGCGTTGAAGCGGGCGAGGAACGCCAGCGCGAGGAGCGCCCCGGCCCATCCCGCGCGCCGCTCCGCGACCGCCAGGATCGCCCCCAGGGTCAGCGCCAGGTACAGCGACTCGCGGAGCGGCGTGGCCGAGTAGAGCGCCGCCTCGGGCTGCACCGCGAGCGCGACGCCCGCGACGATCCCGACCCCCGGGGCGAGGTGCCGCTCCCCGATCCAGACGGCCAGCCCGACCGCGACCGCGCCGGCGGTCACCGCGACGACGAGGCACCCCAGCTGGACGTCCCCCGTCAGCCGGGCCGCGATCGCGGCCAGCCACGCGAAGAGCGGCATGTGCTCCGTCTCGACGTACGCGAAGCCCGAGTCGAGCACGCCGCGGACGATCTCGAGGTTCCCCCAGTCCTCCTCCTCGTGGCCGTCGTAGACCGTGGCGAGGTGGATCCGCCACGCCAGCGCGGCGAGGGCCAGCCCGACCGAGGCGCCGAGCGTCTTGTGGTCGCGGTCGCCCACCGCGATCAGCATACTGCGCCGATGCGACCGCGCTCCTGGCCCTGGCTCCTCGTCCTCCTGCTCGGCTGCATCCAGCCCGTCCCCGATCCCGGCGACGACGACGATGACGCGGCCGACGACGACGACGACGACGCGGCCGACGACGACGACGCGGCCCCCTCCGGCCTCGACGCCGTCGTCGCCGTGCTCGAGGACGAGACGCTCCCCGCCAACGCGATCGACGCGGTCCTCAAGGAGCTCGGCTGGAGCAGCGGCGTGCCCGTCAGCGACAGCGACGACTGGCTCTTCCTCACCCGCTGGGACGAGCCGGGCGCGGACGTCAGCGTCGTCGGCGACTTCAACGGCTGGGCCCCCGGCGCGGACCCCGCGACCCCGACGCCCTCGGGCGCCCACTGGTGGGTGGTCGTCGAGGACACACCGATGGCCCCGGGGGACCTCTACAAGTGGCATCGGGCCGACACCGACGAGTACCGCGCCGGCCCCGAGGCGACCGCCTACGGGTACGACGAGTTCGGCGAGTTCGGCTACGTCCTCCCCCCGACCGACCGCCGCTGGCGGGAGCGCTTCCCCGATCTGGACGCCGGCCACCTCGACCATCCCCGCGCGATCCGCGCGCTGCTCCCCGCCGGGTTCGTCCCCGGCGCGTCGGCGCACCGGACCCTGCTCATGCACGACGGCCAGAACGTCTTCTCCCCGGAGGCCTTCTTCGGCGGCTGGCGGGTCGACGAGGCGTTGGACGGGGACGCGGCGTGGGACGACGTCGTGGTCCTCGCGGTGGACAACGGGATCGACCGCCTCGACGCCTACGGCCACACCCCGGACTCCCCCCCGTTCGCCGACGGCACCTTCTACGGCGGCCGCGCCGACGACTACCTCGACCTGCTGCGCGACGAGGTCCTCCCGTTCTTCCGCGACCGGTACGGGCTCGTGGCCGCGGGCGACGCCCTGATGGTCGGCGGCTCGTCGATGGGCGGGCTGATCTCGCTCTACTTCGCGATGACCGACGACGGCTTCATGGGCTGCGTCGGCGCGATGTCGTCGACGCTCGGCTGGGGCGCGTTCGAGCCCGGCCTCGACGGTTCGCAGGCGCTCGCCAACCGCTGGGCGGCCCGCGGCACGACCGCGATCTACCTGGACAGCGGCGGGGACGTGGTGGCCTGCGCCGACGACGACGGCGACGGGATCCACGAAGACACCGAGGACTTCGACAACTACTGCGAGACGACCCAGCTCCGGGACGTCCTCGAAGGCCTCGGCTACGTCTTCGAGGAGGACCTGTGGCACTGGCACGAGCCGGGGGCGGAGCACGACGAGCTCGCGTGGGCGGCGCGCGTGCCGCTGATGCTGGAGGCGTGCGCGGCGTCCGGCTGGACCGCGCAGTAGCTCAGTAGAGCTGGTCGCAGGCGACCGGCGTGACCGTCACGTCCATCGAAACGGTCGGCCCCGAGACCGTCAGGGCGACGGCGTCCGGCCCCTTCTGGTCGATCTGCTGGTGCACGTCCCAGGGGTGGGCCACGGGGACGCCGTCCAGCGCCGTGATCCGGTTGCCGGGCTTCAGCCCGACCGACTCGGCGCCGCCGCCCGGCACGACCCGGTCGACGCGGACGGCGCACCCCCCGCCGGCGACGGCCTCGTCGCAGGAGAGCGCCACGCCGAGGCACCAGTCCGGCGCGCGCAGCCCCGTGGCCGCCACGGTGGACCACGTCGAGGCCGTCTCCACCGTCTCGGTGCGGAGGACCTCGGACCCCTCGGGGTCGCCCGCGTGGGTCGTCGCCCACTTCGCCGTCATCGTGTCGAAGTCCATCATCACGACCGCGTCGGCGCCCCGCTTCCGGCCCTCCTCGGCGAGGCGGCGCATCAGCTCGTCGAGGTTGCTGCCGCTGACCTCGGTGGACGCTACGGCGTACGACTCCGGCGCGATGGCGGCCCCCTCCAGACCGGGGAACACGGCCGCGGGCGCCTCGCGCGGTTCGTAGCGGAGCCCCGGCGTCCGCCACGTCCACGTCGCGCACCCCGCGAGCAGCGACGCGGCCGCGAGGAGCGCCCAGGCGCGGGCGGCCATCAGTCGTCGTTGCTCCGGCGGCGCTCGCGGTCGATCGACTTCCGCTCGAACTCGTACTCCTCCTCGGAGCCGTCGCTGTGGCGCACGATGAAGCGCTGCGAGGTCCCCACCGGGCCGGTGAGCTTGCCCGTGACCGTGGAGACCGTCTGCCCCGCGATGTTCTCGCCGTCCACCTCGACGATGACGTCTCCCTTGACGAGCCCGAGCTCGGCCGCGGGGGTCCCGGGGAGGACGCTCCGGATGGCGATCCCGTCGGCGTGGCCGCGGACCTTGACGCCGAGCCCGGCGCGCTTCGTCGTCTCGAGGACGAGGTCGACCTCCCACTCCCCGGAGCCGTCGATGCGGACCCTCTCGCTGCGCGCGGTCAGCGCCCCGTCCTTCCGCTCCGCCCAGACGTCGATGTCGTAGCCGGAGGTCTGGAACGAGAAGCGGCCGAACTCGTCGGACTTGGTGCTCCGGCGGCCCTTGTCCTTGGACTTGTAGAGGACGCGGACCTTGCGCACCGGCTGGCCGCGCTCGTCGAGGACGCGGCCGCTGACCTGGACGTCCTTGGCGTCGGCGGCGGGCTCGTCGTCGCGGTCGTCGGGGAACTGGGGGGGCGGCGTGTACGTGCGCGGGGGCGGCTTGCGGGGGGCCTTGCGCGGGGCCGGCGTGGGGACGGCGGCGGCCGCGGCGGGCTCGGGGGCGGGGACCTCGACCGGCGCGGGCACGGTGTCGCCGCCCGTCGCCCACCCGTAGACGCCGGCCATCACGACGACGAACGCCAACGCGACGCCCAGGGGCCTTCGCCGATCCTCCATGGCCCGGGAGTGTAGCGACTCCTCGGTGCGGCCGGTCTTCCAATACGAGATGGAGAAAGGTAGAAAGCCGAGCATGGGATCCAAGCGACTGACACTCGGCCTCGTCGGACTCCTGGGGATGCTCTTCGTGCTGCCCGCGCAGGCGCAGGACGACAAGGGCAAGGAGACGACCCTCGCCAACCTGTCCGCGGTAGCGGCGCTGCGCTGCGACGCCGTCAACCGGGGGAAGATCGCCACCCGCCAGGCGGACATCTACCGGTCGGAGGTGCGGCACGCCGTCGGGATGGCCAAGATCAACGCGGAGCAGCAGGTCGCCGCCAAGGAGGCGGAGGCGGGGGCCGCGTTCGAGGAGTCGGGGCGGCTGAAGCGGCGGCTCGCAGGGATGGTCGACGGCTACGTCAGCGCGCGCCGGCTGGAGTGGTACCAGACGGTCGATCAGGCCCAGAAGATCAAGATCGAGGTCAAGATCCGGACCGCGCAGGAGATCCTCTCCGAGGGCTGCGGGAAGTAAGCCCGAGCAGCAGCAGCAGCAGGACGTAGCCGACGAACGGGCCCGCGCCGGGCGCGACGTCGCAGCTGCACGCGTTCCGCGGGTCCGTCCCCTTGGCGACCTCGTCGCCGTCGCTCACCCCGTCGCCGTCCGTGTCCGGGTTCTCCGGGTCCGTCCGCCAGCGCCCCTCCTCGGAGTTGCTCAGCCCGTCGCCGTCGAGGTCGCCGTCGGGGCCGTCCTCGTCGTCGGGGTCCTGCCAGTTGACGATCCCGTCGCCGTCGCGGTCGGTCAGCCCGTCCTCGTCGTCGGTGAAGCCGTCGCCGTCGCTGTCGTCGTCGAGGAAGTTGGGCCAGCCGTCGTGGTCGAGGTCGGAGACGCCCTCGAGCGCGTCCTCGAGGTTGTCGTTGTCCGAGAACAGGTCGAGGTGGTTGGGGATGCCGTCCTCGTCGACGTCGATGGCGAAGTTGATCTCGAAGCCGGTGAGGATGCCGTCGCCGTCGTCGTCGGGGTCGAGCGGGTCGATGACGCCGTCCTCGTCGGTGTCGACGGGGTCCTCCTCGCCGTCCCACAGGCCGTCGTCGTCGGAGTCGGGATCCTCGGGGTCGGTCCCGATCGCCTCCTCCTCGTCGTTGAGGAGGCCGTCGCCGTCGAGGTCGTCGGGGTCGATCGCGCCGGTGGCGGGGTCGAGGAAGTTGGGGATGCCGTCGCCGTCGTCGTCGCCGTCGCCCTCGACCGCGTCGGGCTTGCCGTCGCCGTCGGAGTCGTCGTCGAGCAGGTTCGGGATCCCGTCGCCGTCCGCGTCGCCCGTCCCCTCGGTGCCGTCGTCGAGGCCGTCGTTGTCGGAGTCGGTGTCGTGGGGGTCGGAGCCCGCCTCCGCCTCCTCGCCGTCGTCGACGCCGTCGTTGTCGGAGTCGGGGTCGACGATGTCGTCGAGGCCGTCGCCGTCGTAGTCGCCCTCGGCCTCGTCGCCGTCGAGGACGCCGTCGTCGTCGGAGTCGGGATCGACGAGGTCGGGGAGGCCGTCGCCGTCGCTGTCGCCCTCGAGCTCGTCGCCGTCGAGGACGCCGTCGTTGTCGGAGTCGGGGTCGATGACGTCGGGGAGCCCGTCGCCGTCGCTGTCGCCCGGGAGCTCGTCCGCGTCGGGGATGCCGTCGTCGTCGGAGTCGAGGTCGAGGTAGTCGGGGATGCCGTCGCCGTCGGTGTCCTCGTCGTAGGGGTCGGTGCCGATGTCGGTCTCGTCGCTGTTGCCGAGGCCGTCGCCGTCGGGGTCGGCGTCGCCGCCGTCCGTGTCGTCGGGGTCGAGGTAGTCGGGGATGCCGTCGTCGTCGGTGTCGCCGCCCCCCTCGGCCTCGGTGGGGATGCCGTCGTCGTCGTCGTCGGGGTCGAGGACGTCGATGAGTCCGCTGCCGTCGCTGTCGACGGGGGGGCCGGTGAGGTCGGGGCCCCACTCGGTGCCGTCGGGGATGCCGTCGCCGTCGCTGTCGGGGTCCTCGGGGTCGGTGCCGTAGAGGACCTCCAGCTCGTTGCCGACGCCGTCGCCGTCGTTGTCGCCCGAGGGGCCGTCGAAGTCGTCGGTGTCGAGGTAGTCGGGGACGCCGTCGCCGTCGAGGTCGCCGTCGCCGTCGAGGGTGTCGCTGGAGTTCTCGCCGTCGGAGTCGGTGTCGAGGAAGTTGGGGATGCCGTCGCCGTCGGGGTCGGTGGCCCCCTCCTCGGTGTCGGTGAAGCCGTCGCCGTCGGAGTCGTCGTCGAGGAAGTTGGGGATGGAGTCGCCGTCCGGGTCGCCGGTCCCCTCGACGCTGTCGGCGATGGTGTCGCCGTCGCTGTCGGTGTCCAGCGAGCTCGGGATGCCGTCGCCGTCGGGGTCGGTGACGCCCTCGGTGGCGTCGGGGATGCCGTCGTCGTCGTCGTCGGGGTCGCCGGCGTCGCAGAGGCCGTCGCCGTCGGAGTCGAGGCCGTCGTCGGTGGGGTCCCAGCCGTTGCCTTCGACGCAGTCGTCGCACGCGTCGGCGTCGTCGTCGGCGCACTCGAGGGGGTCGGCGTCGTCGCTGTCGGTGGTGGTGGTGGCGCAGGTGGTGCCGAGGCCGAGGCCGTTGCCCACGCCGTCGCCGTCGGCGTCCACGCAGCCGTCGTCGTCGTCGCAGAAGCCGTCGCCGTCGGCGTCGCCGAGGGTGCAGTCGTCGAGGACGTCGCAGATGCCGTCGCCGTCGCCGTCGGGGGGGACGTCGCCCGCATCGAGGGGGTCGGTGTTGCAGGCGTCCTCGTCCTCGTCGGACCAGCCGTCGTCGTCGTCGTCGGTGTCGCCGTCGTCGCAGGCGCCGTCGCCGTCGGTGTCGAGGCCGTCGTCGTCCGGGGCCCAGCCGTTGCCTTCGGCGCAGTCGTCGCAGGAGTCGCCGTCGGTGTCGGCGCAGGCGGTGGCGGAGCTGTCGTCGGCGTCGTCGTCGGGGATGACGCAGGTGGTGGTGGGGCCGAGGGACGAGTCGCCGACGCCGTCGCCGTCGGCGTCGAAGCAGCCGTCGTTGAGGTCGCACACGCAGTCGCCGTCGTCGTCGACCGGGGTGGAGGTGTCGAGCAGCGGGTCGCTGCCGCAGGAGTCCTCGTCGACGTCCTGGTAGCAGTCGTTGTCGTCGTCGAGGTCGCCGAGGTCGCAGAGGAGGTCGCCGTCGGTGTCGAGGCCGTCGGTGGCGCCGTCCCAGACGCCGCCGGTGCAGTCCTCGCAGCCGTCGGGCTCGGCGTCGCCGCAGACGGTGGCGACGCCATCGTCGGAGTCGGTCATGGCGACGACGCAGCCGGAGTTCGACGAGACGCCGGTGCCGATGCCGTCGCCGTCGGCGTCGACGCAGAGGTCGATGCCGTCGCTGTCGCAGAGGCCGTCGCTGTCGACGTCGGCGGGGAAGACGAGGGGATCGAAGGGGGCGAAGAAGTCGAGGAGGCAGGTGATCTCGTCGGTGTCGGTCCAGCCGTCGTCGTCGTCGTCGGGGTCGAGCTCGTCGCAGATGCCGTCGAAGTCGTTGTCGGCGGTCAGGGGGGTGGACGAGGCGTCGGTGGGGTTGGTGAGGCAGGCGTTCTCCTCGGCGTCGGTGAAGCCGTCGTCGTCGTCGTCGGGGTCGCCGGCGTCGCAGAGGCCGTCGCCGTCGGTGTCGAGGCCGTCGCCACTGGGGTCGAACTGGAAGTCGGGGGGGATGAGGCAGTCGTCGCAGGTGTCGGCGTCGGAGTCGCCGCACTGGGTGAAGTCGGCGGGGAAGGCGTCTTCGCTGTTGATGACCCCGTCGCCGTCGGTGTCGACCGCAGCGCAAGCCCCGTCGGTGGCGCAGTCGAGGTCGTCGCAGTCGGTGGTGCCGTCGCTGTCGTCGTCGGCGCCGTTGGCGCAGTCGGTCTCCTGG
>CAYFOA010000188.1:14160-15808 GCA_964344575.1 uncultured Rickettsiales bacterium
CTGGGCGAGGGCCGAGGCGGGGAGGGCGAGGGCGAGCAGCGCGGCGAGCAGGAAACGTCGCATCGCACGACGATATCGCGTTCCGCGGGACGTACGATCGGGGACTCGTGCACACGACGGCCGATGCCTGGGTGATCGGGGGGTACCTCGTCGCCATCGTGGGGTTCGGGCTGTGGTTCGCGCGGCGGGCGTCGCACACCGCGGAGTCGTACCTCGTCGCCGACCGGAAGCTGCGGTGGTGGGTGATCGCGCTGTCGGACGTCGCGTCGGCGGCGGGGGCGGACGCGTTCTGGGTGCTGATCGTGTTCAGCGGGGCGTTCCTGGGGCTCCACCGGTTCTATTGGATCGCGACCGTGTGCGCGATGCCGCTGGCGATCCTGTGGGCGCGGTACTGGCGGCGGCTGCGGCTGGTGTCGCCCGGGCAGATCTTCGAGGAGCGGTACGGGGGGCGCGCGGCGGGCGCCTTCCGGGGGTTCCACGCGGCCTGGTCGGCGCTGGTGGTGAGCGCGATCGTGCTCGGCTACATCCTCCAGGGGTTCGCCCAGACGCTGGCGCCGTTCCTCCACTGGACCCCCGACCAGGTGCTGCTCGTATTCGCGGGCGCGTCGATGCTCTACACGATGACGTCGGGGCTGCTGGGGGTCGCGTGGAGCGACGTCCCCCAGTTCGTGCTCCTGATGACGGGCCGGGTGCTCCTGGCGGCGGCGGTGGTGGGCGCGGTGGGGGGGAGGGGGGCGCTGCTGGACGGGGCCGAGGCGGCGCGGGGGGAGGGGTTCCTGCAGCCGCTGCCGCCGAGCTCGGACGGGGCGATGTTCGGGGACTGGACCGTGGACCCGGCATCGGGCATCGCGCTGGCGCTGGCGGGGCTCCTGGGCATCGCGGGGACCCAGTCGGCGTCGGTGCAGCGGTCGCTCGGGGCGCGGACGGAGACCGAGGCGGCGCTGGGGCAGATGGCGGCGGCGGTGCTGGCGCTGGTGGTCCGGGTGGCGCCGCTGATCGTCATCGGGCTGGGGGGCGTGGTGCTCTTCGCGGGGGCGGACGTCGAGGACACGGCGGTGTGGGCCGAACTGGTGAAGGAGCACGCCGCGCCGGGGGTCCTGGGGCTGCTCCTGGTGGGGATCGTCGCGGGGTACATGTCGACGATCGACACGTTCCTGAACTTCATGACGGCGGGGCTGTTCAACGACCTCTGGCGGCGCCACGTCCGGCCCGACGCGTCGACGCGGGAGCAGGTCTGGTTCTGCCGGCTGGCGACGATCGGGGTGATCGACGCGGCGTGGCTCAACTTCATCAACAGCGTGCTCGGGCTCTTCGTGCTGCCGCTGGCGCTGCTCCGGTGGACGTGGTGGCGGCTGAACATCTGGGGGGAGATCGCGGCGTTCGCGATCGGGGTGCCGCTGGCGTGGGCGCTGTGGTTCCCGCTGGGGTTCAGCGAGGAGCCGTACTGGGTGTCGTTCGCGGTGCTCGCGGGGGCGGGGCTGGGGACGGTCATGGTGGTGACGCTGCTGACGCCGCCGGAGGACGACGCGGTCCTGACGCGGTTCTACGAGACGGTCCGGCCGCCGGGGTGGTGGGGGCGGTGGGCGCGGGCGCCAAGCACGTCGCCTTCGACGGCGACGGGGGCGTGTGGGTCGCGCTCGACGAGGCG
>CAYFOA010000189.1:0-15671 GCA_964344575.1 uncultured Rickettsiales bacterium
CTCGCGCGCCTCGGCCTCACCGCGCTCGCTCGTCTACGCGCTCCAAGCTCCTAGGCGCCGAGCGTCACCTCGTCGACGATCCCCAGGATCACCGCGTGGAAGGGGTCGTCCGGCCCGCCCAGGACTTGGCGCGCCGCGTTGCCCTCGCGCGCGGCGAGCACGAGATCTCCGGGCCCCGCCTGGACCGAGTCGCAGGCCAGGAAGGCGCTGCCGAGCTTCGTGGTCCCGTCCCGCTTCACGGGCTGGCAGACGAGGACGATCTTCCCCTCGTAGACCGGGTGCTTCTGCGTGCTGACGGCGTTGCCGAGGACGCGGCAGAGGATCACGACTCGACCTCGACGTCGTCGACCACCGACACGATCGCGGCGTCCACGGGGACGAAGTGGACGGGGCAGGCGAGCGCCGCCTCGCGCCCCCCGATCCAGGAGACGACGTCCCCCGGGCCGGCCTTCTGGTCGTGGTCGACGGCCACGAACGGCTCGCCGACGACCCCCAGGGTCTCGTCCAGGGGCTCGACGAGGAGCAGCTTGGTCCCCTCCAGCCCCGCGTACTTGCGGGTGGCGACGACCGTTCCGATGACCCGGGCGAGTTCCACGACGGCCGACAGGGTAACGTTCCGCGGATGACGTTGACCAGCCAGCAGTTCACGGACCTCTTCGGAGCGTTCATGGTCCAGCTCCCCGACGTCGACGCGGGGGTCCTCCACCGGTCGCTGCAGCGGCGCGCGCTCGGCGGGGGCGAGGTCCTGATCCGCGCGGGGGAGCGCTCCGACGCCCTCTCCCTCCTCGTCTCGGGGACGCTGACGGTGACCGCGTCGGCGCCGGACGGGTCGACGGTCGAGCTGGCGGTCCTCCACCCCGGCGCGGCCGTCGGCGAGGTCTCGCTGCTGGACCCCGGCAAGGCCACGGCGACGGTGTCCGCGTCCCACGGCGCTGAGGTCCTGACGCTGACGGGCGAGGGGCTCGACGCCATGTGGAGGTCCCACCCGCGCGCCGCCAGCTCGCTCGTCCGGGGGCTCAGCGCCGTCATCGCCGAGCGGATCCGGTCCACCCACGCCGAGCTCGACGCGGGTGACGGCACCTTCGGCGGCTCGCTCCGCCGGCTCCTGGGGTGGGCGGCATGAACAAGGCCCAGCTGATCGAGTACCTGCTCACGGTGCCGCACTTCGCGGACCTGAACGAGGAGCGCATGGACGCGGTCGCGCACGCGTTCACGGTCTCGACCCACCCCGACGGCCACGTCTTCTTCCGGCAGGGCGCCCAGGCCGACGGCGTCTACCTCGTGCTCGAAGGCAGCGTCCGCGTCGAGCGGGACGGCGTCGAGCTGAACGCGATGATGGAGCGCGAGCTGGTCGGCCTCCTGGCGCTGCTCGACGGCCAGCGCCGCGCCGCGACCTGCTCCGCGGTGGGGGAGACGACCGTCGCGTGGATGCCCGCGTCGGCGTACCAGCTCCTCGCCACCCGGCACGAGCACATCAGCTACCCGTTCCAGCGCGCCCTCGCCCGCCAGCTGGCCAAGGACTTCCGGGCCGCGTCGGCCCGGGTGGGGGAGACGTTCGCTAGCTGAGGCCGCCTTCGAAGCGGTCGTCCGGCCGGGCGACGATCTCGGACGTCACCAGCGCGCCCCGTTCTTCGATGGACGTCGTCGCTGCGGCGACGCTCGCCTGGACGTCCCAGAGCTCGCCCGACAGCGTGAACACGCCCTTACCGCCGATGCCCTTGCCGCAGCGCAGCGCGGTCAGCGTGACCGGCGCCTCCTTGCAGGCGGCGTCGGCGGCGACGATGGCGGCGGCGACGGTCGACGTCTCGATCGCGGCGACCGACTGATCATCCCCGCGCGCGGAGCTCGCGCCTCCGATCGCGTCGACCACGTCGGCGTGGACGCCGGGGAGGAAGAGCGAGTCGACGACGAGGGACGCTCCGACCGCCAGCCCCTCGCGCCACGCCTCGTCGACCTCGGCCTCGCCGCCGGTGATGAGGATGAGGTACTTGCCCGGCGAGATCGGCTCGGCGAGGAGGACGGACACGTCGGCCTTCTTGACCATGGCGTCGCCCGTCGGCAGCGCGCGGGCGATCGAGGACAGCTCGATCAGCGCGATCGCCGGCGGGTTCGGGCGACGCACGCCGCCGGCCTCAGACGATCCGGAAGAAGTCCTTCAGCGTGCAGCGCCGCTGCCGGCTGAAGGAGAGGGCGGTGGTGAGCCCCTCGCCGGTGGGGGAGGCGATCGTGAACGACGTGTAGCCCTCGCCGCCGGCGCCGAGGCCCGCGTACGACGGGGCGTTCTTCACGAAGATCGACGTGTTGACGACCCGCGCCATGCGGTGGAGGTTCTCGATGTTCCGCGACCACATGCACGCCGTGTGGCCGAAGCCGTGCTCCGCCTGGATGGCCCGCTCGATGCCCTCGTCCACGTCCTTGACGCGGGTGATGGGGAGGACGGCCGTCAGCATCTCCACCTGCACGAACGGGTGGTCCCAGGGGACCTCGCAGATGACCAGCCGGGGGTCGCCGTCGTAGGGGATGTTCAGCGCGTCGAGGAACTTGTGCGCCGACTGGCCCACCCACTGCTTGTGGATGTGCTCGCGATCGTCCATCAGGATGAGCTGCTCGAGGCGGCGGATCTGGGCGCCCTTGAGCAGCACCGCGCCGGCCCCCTGCATCGCGGAGATCAGCCGGTCGGCGACGCTGTCGACGACGAAGACCTCCTTCTCGACGATGCAGACGATGTTGTTGTCGAAGCTGGCGCCGGCCACGATCCCGCGCCCCGCCGCCTCGATGTCGGCCGTCTCGTCGACGACCACGGGCGGGTTGCCGGGGCCGGCCGCGATCGCCTTCTTGCCGCTGTTCATCGCGACCCGCACCACCGCGGGGCCGCCCGTCACGCACAGCAGCCGCACCTCGGGGTGCTTCATCAGGGCCTGGGCCGACGCGATCGTCGGCTCGCCGACCGCCGTCAGCGTGTTCTCGGGGCCGCCCGCCTCCACGATGGCGTCGTTGATGAGCGACGTGCACAGCGCCGACACCTTCTTCGCCGAGGGGTGGAAGTTGAACACCGCCGTGTTCCCCGCCGACAGCATCCCGATGCCGTTGTTGATGACGGTCTCGGTCGGGTTGGTGCACGGGGTGATGACGCCGAACGTGCCGTAGGGCGCGTGCTCCACGAGGCACAAGCCGTCGTCGCCGGTGAAGACCTTGGGCTCGAGGATCTCGGGGCCCGGCGTCTTGTTGATGACGAGCAGGTTCTTCGTCACCTTGTCGGCGACCCGGCCCAGCCCCGTCTCCTCGACGGCGAGCCGGCTCATCAGGTCCACCGCCTCGGTCGTGCGGCGGCGGACGTTCGCGATCATCCGCTTGCGCGTCTCCAGCGGGACCGTGGAGAAGACCCGGTAGGCCTGGCGCGCGGCGGCGACCGCGCTGTCCACGTCGGGGAAGATCCCCCGCCCGCTCACCTTGATGTCGGTGGACGAGGGAGCGGACGTGCCGAGCCCGCCGGTGCCGGCGGCGGGACCGCCGAGGCGGCCCACGACCTTGTTGATGATCGCCTGGATGTCGTTCGCGCTCAGGTCGGACATCACTCAGCCTTGCTGTAGAGGGAGCCGCCCTCGGCGAGGTCGATCGAGTCGATGATCGCCATCACCGTCGCGTCGCAGGGGCGGTTGTTGGTCTGCGTGGTCTGCCGGGCGGAGCTGCCGGACGCGTACAGGACCACCTCGCCGACGCCGCAGCCGACCGAGTCGGCGGCGACGACGATCGACCCACGGGGCTTCATCTTCCCGTCGAGATCCTCGAGCAGGAAGAACTTGAGCCCCTCGAGCTTGGGGTCCTTTCGGGTGGCGACGACGGTCCCCACCACGCGCGCGAGCTTCACGCCCGATCCCGCCGGCTACTTCTTGCCCTTGGGGGCCCGGCCGAGCGGCAGCGACGCGTCCACGTTCGCGTGCGGACGCGGGATGACGTGCACGGACACGAGCTCGCCGACGCGCTGGGCGCCGCGGGCGCCGGCCTCGGTCGCCGCCTTCACCGCCGCGACGTCGCCGCGCACGATGGCGGTGACGTAGCCGCCGCCGATCTTCTCGTAGCCGATCAGCTCCACGCGCGCGGCCTTCACCATCGCGTCGCTCGCCTCGACCATGGCGGCGAAGCCGCGCGTCTCGATCATTCCAAGGGCATCGGACATGGGTTCTGCTTAGTCCTTTCCTTCGACGCCGGTCACGCTGTTGATGGCAGCGATGGCGGCGTCGCGGGCAGAGTCGATCTCGGCCTCCGGGCCGCCCATGTACAGGCGACCGAAGGCTCCGATGGAGCGCATTTCGACGAGGTTGACGTTGGCGGCCTTCTCCGCCTCGTTCGCGGCCAGCGTGATGTAGCAGGCGGGCACGCACTCGAAGATGAAGAGGGACTCGCCGGGCAGGATCATCTGCCCGTAGCGGATGCGGTTCAGGAGCTGGGTCTGGTAGGGCTCGATCGACCGGATGATCTGGTCGGAGACGACCTTCGGCTTGACCCGTCCGTCCTCGGTGAGGTTCAGGTGGCCGAGGATCGCGTCGCCCGCCGCGAGGACCTGCCCCTTGTCGTCGTGGTGCAGCTCCAGCGCGCCGTAGCGCCGCTCGACGAGCTGGATGGCGGGCATGCAGTCGGTCGCCTTCAGGGCGACGTCCGTCAGCGTGTTGATGACCATGCCGGGGGCCGTCTCGATCCAGAGGCTGGCCTGCCCCGGGACCGGCAGGAAGCCGCGCGCGGTCGTCCCCATGAAGGACGCGAGGTGGGGCTGCAGGCTGTCGAGGTAGCAGTAGCCTCGCAGGGTGATGCCGGACATGGGTCGCCTTCCCGGGGGGTGATCAGAGCCCGCCATTCGACCGGAGCGGGGACCCCAAGTCAAACCGGCGGCGGCGACGGGCGAGCAGGCCGACGGCGAGGAGAAGCAGCGCGGCGGCGGGGGGCGCGTTCCCGGCGGCCGCGGTGGCGTCACAGCCCGCGTCGCAGCCGGGGGCGAGGGCCTCGACCGGCTGCTCGCAGTCGAGGCTGCCGTCGCAGTCCTGGTCGACGTCGTCGCAGATCTCGGGGAAGCCCGGCGCCGCGCCCGCGTTGCCGTCGTCGCAGTCGTCCTCGCAGGGGGTGAAGCCGTCGCCGTCGCGATCTTCGTTCTCGTCGGCAACGGCGCCGTTGCAGTCGGTGTCGACGCCGTCGCAGGCCTCGGGCTGGTCGGGGTGGACGGTCGCGTCGAGGTCGTCGCAGTCGCGGCCGTCGCCGCCGCCCGCGTCGCCCTCGTAGAAGTCGCCGTCGGCGTCGGGGTCGACGCAGTCGGGGAGCTCGTCGCCGTCGAGGTTGTCGAAGCCGTCGACGTAGTCCTGGTCGCAGTCGGAGTCGATCTCGTCGCACGCCTCGGCGGCGCCCGGGTGGATCGACACGTCGCCGTCGTCGCAGTCGTCGTGGTCTGCCGAGTAGCCGGCGGCGTCAGCGCAGTCGTCGAGGTTCACCAGCACCTCGGTCGGACCTCCGAATCCGTCCCCGTCAACGTCCAGGAAGCAGGTGACGACGTCGGTCCCGTTGCAGTCCTGATCGACCCCGTCGTCTGCATACTCGACCGCTCCGGGGTGGATCGAGGGGTCGAAGTCGTCGCAGTCCCCGACGTTGCCCGTCTGGCCGTCGTCGTCGAAGCAGTCGCCGTCGCTGTCCACGGTCGGCTCCCCGCCCCAGCCGTCGCCGTCGAGGTCCTCGAAGCAGTCCGCCGCGTCGCCGCCGTCGCAGTCCGAGTCGACCCCGTCACCCACGACGTCGTCCGCCCCCGGGTGGACCGTCGCGTCGCCGTCGTCACAGTCCCCCCCCTCGGGCGCCTCGCCGTCGTCCTCGCAGTCGTCGTCGGGGCTGAAGGTGAGCTCCTCGGGGTCGACGTCGGCGCCGAACCCGTCGCCGTCGAGGTCGTCCCAGCAGAGCGTGCCGTCGAAGCCATCGCAGTCCTGGTCGGTGCCGTCGTCGGGGACCTCGGTCGCCCCGGGGTAGACGTCGGGGTCGGTGTCGTCGCAGTCGAGGTCGTCGCAGAAGCCGTCGTCGTCCCCGTCGCCGCCGACGCAGGCCTTGATCAGCGCCCACGGGGAGACGGCCTGGAGCGCGCCGTGGGCGATGGGGTTGGCGACCGCGGACGGCGCCTGCCACTCGACGACCACGCGCGTGCGGACCCACGTGGGCTCGTCGCTCAGGTCGGTGGTGACCGACCACTCCAGGGCGTGGTCGGTGCCGTCGGGGGACGCGGCGAGGCCGGCGGTTGGGCCGGACAGGGGCGAGAGCGTCGCTTCGGCCCAGCCGCCGCCGACGTGCAGCTGGTAGTCGAGGCGGACGGACGGCGCGGGGTCGTCCTCGTCGTCGAAGAGCGTGAACGGGACGGTGACCGTCGCCGACTCCAGCCACGTGGGCCACGCGAAGCCGGTGGCCGCGGGGGTCGGGCCGAGGGGAGCGGCGGCGACGTGCGTCGGGTTGTTGGACAGGTGGCCGGGGCCGACGGTGCCGTTGAGGTAGACGCGGGCCACGTACGCCCCAGCAACCATGTCGCAGTCACCGTCGCGGTCGAGGTCGCCGAGAACGAGTCCGTCCCCTCCCGAGACGCTCGCGTCGGACTCCCAAGCAGGGTCGTTTCCGAGGTTCCCGGTCCCGTCGTTGTCGAACAGGCACTGGCTCGGCGGCCCCACGCCCTGGGTCACCAGGTCGGGGTCGCCGTCCTGGTCGAGATCTGCCAACGCGACGGCGTCGGCGTTGCAGTCCAGCGATACCCACCCCTGGTCCCAGATGCCGCCTCCCAGGTTCTCGAAGACCCGGGGGCCCACCAGCTCCCCCCCCACGACGATGTCGAGATCGCCGTCGAGGTCGACGTCGCCCAGTGCCACCGAGTGGAGGTCGGCTGTCAGGGATCCGCTGCCGGACCACAGTTCCGTGAGTCCTCCCGCCCCGTCGTTCTCCCACACGCGCACACGCGAGGGCGTTGCCGAGCTGTAGACCACGGCGAGATCGAGGTCGCCATCTCCGTCGAGATCGCCCCACCCCGCATCTTCGGCTTGGTCCTGAGGCTCGGGTGAGGTCCAGGTCAGCGTGAAGTTCGCCAGCCCGTCGTTGAGGTACAGGCGCTCGGGCCCACTTGGCGTACAGCCTGCACAGCTGGCGACGTGGAGGTCGAGGTCGCCGTCGCCGTCGGCGTCGCCCCAACTCACGGCTTCGCTGTGCGCGACCTCCGTTGCCTGCCACCCGAGGGTGAAGGCCCCCAAACCGTCGTTGAGGTAGACGGCGTCGGGTACGTCTGTGTCGCTCGCGAACGCGGCGTCGAGGTCGCCGTCACCATCGGCGTCGGCGAACGCAGCATCATTCGAGGAGCCTCCCCCGAACGGATCGGGGCTCGCGGAGAAGGAGCCGGTGCCGTCGTTGAAGTAGAGAGTCGCAGATTCCCCCCCCGACTGATGGACAGCGCCGATGTCGAGATCGCCGTCTCCGTCGACGTCAGCGAGATCGGCGCCGTCCAGCCAATCGGCGGAGGCGACCCACCCCTCCACGAACGGCCGCTCCTCGCCGAAGAGCACCCCGACGCCGCCCGAGCCCGATGGGGGGTAGCCGCTGGTGACGATCGCGTCGAGGGCGCCGTCGCCGTTCCAGTCGGCCAGCGCGACGTCGCTGGAGTAGCCGTTGCTGCCGTTGGTCCACTCCTGGACGAGGCAGCCCGTCGGGTCGCCGAGGCAGTCGCCGTCGTTGAGGTAGGCGTAGTCGGGGGCGCCGGGCTGGCCGTCGTTGGCGTGGGCCTGGACGAGATCGAGGTCGCCGTCGCCGTCGAGGTCGCCCCACGCGACGCTGAGGGTGTCGCGGTTCTGGGACGACGCCCACGCCGGGGTGAGCTGCCCCGACTCCACCTCGTAGACCTGGTCCGCGGCGAAGATGCGGAAGCCGACGGCGAGCTCGGGGAGGCCGTCGTCGTCCCAGTCGCCCCACTGCAGCGCCGGCGCGTTGCCCCCGCCGCTCGCGGTCCCGGTCTGGACGAGCGCCGCGCCCGCGTCGTTCTCGTACAGGTAGGCGCCCGCGTCCACGGTGCCGACGGCGAGGTCGGGGTCGCCGTCGCCGTCGTAGTCGCCCCACGCCGCCGAGTGGCCGTCCACCGCGGCGAACCCGTCGGTCGTCAGCGTGGTCCAGGCGCTGCCGTCGCCGTCGTTGAGGTAGAGCCGGTCGGGCTGGCCGCTCGCGTTGACGGCGGCGAGGTCGAGGTCCCCGTCGCCGTCGAAGTCGGCGAGGCTGACGTACCGGGTGGCCTCGGCGTCGGTGTCCTCCCAGAGCAGGGACAGGTTGCCGAAGCCGTCGCCTTCGTAGACGCGGTTGCCGGAGCCGTTGAGCGCGAAGACGGCGTCCAGCAGCCCGTCCCCGGTCACGTCGGCGGCCTCGACCGAGTGGGCGGCCTGCTGCGGGAACGCCTCGCTCCAGGCGAGCGTCGGCGCCCCCCCGTCGCCGGGGTTGAGCCAGACCTCGGCCTGGTCGGCGGCGGCGCCTGCGCTGGCGGTGACGACGTCGAGGTCGCCGTCCCCGTCGAAGTCCCCGAGCGAGGCGTGGGGCCGCGGCGCGCCCGAGCCGAAGCCGGTGCCGCCGTCGAAGAACGCCAGCCCCGCCGACCCCGCCACGGGGCTCCCGTCCGGCGAACAGCCGACCACCAGGAGGGCGACGAGGAGGGCGGCCCGACGCATCGGTCGATGCTAGACGAGGCCCAGGTAGGATGCCGCCATGGGCCGGCAGTCCGTCCTCCTCGCCCTCGTCCTCGGCCTCGCCGGCCTCGCCGCCTGCTACGGCGCGGTCGACCTCGGCACGGACGACGACGACGCGGGCGACGACGACGACACGATCCCCGACCTCCCCGACGACGACGACGACAGCGGCGCGTCCGACGACGACGACGCGTCCGCGGACGACGACGACGACGCGACCCCGCCCCCGACCGACACCGACGGCGACGGCGTCCCCGACGAGTCGGACTGCGACCCCGACGACCCGACCGTCTACCCCGGCGCCGACGACCCCTGCGACGGCGTCGACTCCGACTGCGACGGCGAGCCCGAGGACGTCCCCACGGGCGCCGCCCAGGAGATGTTCATCCAAGACCGGGGCAACCTCTACGTGACCATCCTGTCGGTCGACGCGGGCTGCGACATCTACCTCCGCATGGACCAGCCCGTGCTCATCCCCGACATGGTCGGCGAGGTCCACGACACCATCGGCACCGAGGTCGACGTCGGCCCCGTGACGTCCTGCTCGGTCATGCACTTCACGTCGACGTCCTGCTCGACCGAGTTCTCGACGCTCGACCCCGCCGCGTTCCACGTCACCGAGCAGTCGCCGAACCACTGGCTGCTGGAGCACGAGGACGGGGCCGACAGCGACTACAACGACGTCGTCTTCGAGGCCGTCGTCGAGCTCCGCGAGGACCAGTGATCCGACCCGCTGCCCTGCTCCTGCTGCTCCTCACCACGACCGCCTGCGCCGCTGACGAGGTCGGCGACTACCGGCTCGACGACGTGCTCCTCTTCGAGGCGTTCTGCGCCGGCGGGGTCGACGCCGCCCGCGCGACGACGTTCACCGACGCCATGTCCGCGACCGTCCCCGACTCCATGCTCGTGACCCGCGGGGGGAGCCTCAGCCAGGCGGCGTCGCAGGCCCAGATCACCCGCCCCGACGACAGCCTCTTCTTCACCGACGTCGAGGGCGGCGACGACCTCGCGTACGCCGGCGAGCGGTTCGCCGAGGCCGTCACCGTCGCCGGTTCGCGCCTGGGGACGGACTTCAGCGTGCTCCTCGAGGACGGCAACATCGGGTGCGAGTTCGACGTCACCACGACCGTCGACTTCGCCTTCACGGACAGCGGCTACGACGTCGCCACCGGCGCGGTCCGCGTCGAGGTCGCCGAGACCGCCGCGCTGAGCGACAACCGCTGCGACATCGGCTCCTGCGTCGCCGAGTGGAGCTTCGCCGCGGCCGTCAGCCCGGGCAGCAGCGCCGACCGCATCGACGACTGACGCGCCGGCCCCCCGCCCCAAGCGCGAAGGCCCGCCCCTGGCTGAGGGCGGGCCTTCTGCAGGCGTGCGGGGCGCGACCCCCGCGGGGCAGGCTGGCTAGACACCCTCCTCGTCAGAAGCGTTGGTCTGGAACAGGGGAGACTCGGGGAAGCAGGTCCGGCCGCGGTCGACGCCGTCGACGATGAGCTGGGCGCAGCCGTCGCAGACCTCGTCGAAGATGGCGACCACCTCGACCGTGCCGGACTCGTTCGTGTACCGCGCCGTCAGCTGACCGCCGCGGGCGTCGTTGCAGCCGGGCGCCAGGTCGATGTTGTCGGCGACGACGTCCCACGTCAGGCCCGTCGCGGAGGTGAAGGAGCCGGCGAAGCTGAGCAGGCGGGAGTCGTGGTCGCCGGGGCGGGTCGTCCAGTCGCCGTCGACCGCGATGGTCGCCTGGTAGTCGAGGGCGCCGACGGTCATGGCGGCGGCCAGCGGGCCGGACCCCGGCGTCTCCTCGGTGGCGAGCACGCCGTCGCCCAGCGTCATCTCGCCGCTCATCTCCAGCAGCCCCTCGCGGTAGCCGTCGTAGGAGACCTGGAAGTCGGTCGAGGCGCTGACGTCGGCGGGGGCGCCGGAGCCGTCGGTGCCGCCGTTCTCGAGCTCGTCGGGGATGCCGTTGTCGTTCTCGTCGGTGAGGTCGTCGGCGGACTGGCCGTCCGGGAGCTCGTAGGTCACCGTCTGGTGGACGTTGACGGTGCCGTCCTGCGCGTCGCAGCCGCTGAAGTCGTAGCGGACCTCGCCCTCGCCGTCGATCGCGAGGTCGTCGAGCAGCTCGACGCCGATGCAGCCGTCCTGCGTGATGGGCGCGCCGTTGCTGTAGGAGGTGTGGACGGCCGCGCTGTGGGCGCCGTAGTCCTGGGCCCGGCCCACGCTCAGGGCCAGCGTCGCCGCGACCTCGACGGGCATGTACTGCGCCTCGTTCCGGGCCGTCTCCAGGTCGAAGACGGGGGAGCAGCCGGAGGTCGTCACCACGAACCCCGCGGCGGCGAGGCAGAGGGCGGCGGCGATCAGGCTCTCGAGGGAGGCGAGGATGCGGGGCATGGATCGTCCTTCACGAGCAATCGAAGTTCATCGACCCGTGAAGGTTCCGTTCGGCAGCCCTTCAAACCGTGGCCCCGGGGGGCGGTAGGTCAGGAGCTTTGCGAGCCCGGCTTTCGCTCGGGGGTGCCCTTTCGCGGGTTCGACCTGTTTTCGTCTCGCCCTCGCCTATCGACGGAGTTCGGCATGGCGTGAGCGGAATAAGTGGTACGGCGGCTATGATCACGCCTCGTGACGGACAAGAACCCTGCCGAGTACGGGCCGATCTCCCTGATCATCCCCGTCTACAACGAGGTCGAGAACGTCGACGATCTCCACCGCGAGATCACCGGCGCCCTCGACGACAGCGGCATCGAGTACGAGGTCATCCTCGTCAACGACGGCAGCACCGACGGCACCACGCAGGCGCTCGACCAGCTCCACGCCGAGGACGGGCGCTTCAAGGTCGTCCACTTCATCCACAACTACGGCCAGACCGCCGCGATGGCGGCCGGGATCAAGCACGCCTCGTACGACGTCCTCGTCTCGATGGACGCCGACCTGCAGAACGACCCCAAGGACATCCCCCGGCTGCTGCCGCTGCTGGACGACTACGACCTGATCTGCGGCTGGCGGAAGCGCCGCGAGGACAGCTTCATCGTCCGGAAGATCCCGTCGAAGTGCGCGAACTGGCTGATCTCGCGGACGACCGGCGTCGTCCTCCACGACTACGGCTGCACGCTCAAGGTGTACCGGCGTGAGTACGTCGAGGACATCGAGCTGTACGGCCAGATGCACCGCTTCATCCCGATCTACGTGACCTGGGCAGGGGCGCGGATGATCGAGGTCCCGGTGAACCACCGGGCGCGGACCAGGGGGACGTCGAAGTACGGATTGAGCCGGACGTTCCGCGTCGTCCTCGACCTGATGACGACGGTCTTCCTGCGGGACTTCTACACGAACCCGCTGTACTTCTTCGGCTACTACGGCTTCGCCGCCATCGGAGTGGGCATCTTCTTCGCCTGCTGGGCGGTGTTGCTCAAGTTCACGGACGGAACCTGGATCCACAAGAACCCGATGATCCACATCAGCGCGATGGCGGTGATGCTGGGGGTCAACTCGCTGTTCTTCGGGCTGCTCGCCGAGGTGATGATCCGGATGAACTTCGAGATCCAGAAGAAGGAGCCGTACCGCGTCCGGCAGGTGCGCGGGCTGGAGGCGCAGACGCCGCTGATCGGCGCGTCGCAGACGTCTCACGAGCTGCCTCCCGTCCGCAAACTGGGCTGAGCCGTGTGCGGGCTGACCGGGTTCTTCCGGGCCGGGGATCGTGAGGAGATCGGTCACTCCGAGCGCTCGGCGCTCCAGGCGATGTGCGACGCGATCACGCACCGGGGTCCCGACGAGGAGGGGGTGTGGACGGGGCCGGGGGTGGGGCTGGCGGCGCGGCGGCTGTCGATCATCGACGTGGCGGCGTCGCACCAGCCGCAGGTGGGGCCGTCGGGGCGGACGGTGTGCGTCTACAACGGCGAGATCTACAACTACCGGGCGATCCGGGACGAGCTGATCGCGCTCGGGCACGACCTGAAGACGGACGGCGACACCGAGATCCTCCCCCACGGGTTCGAGGCGTGGGGCATCGAGGGGCTGCTGGAGCGGCTCAACGGGATGTTCGCGTTCGCGATCTGGGACGGGCGCAAGGACGACGGCGGGGAGCTGTACGTCGCGCGGGACCGGCTCGGCATCAAGCCGATGCACGTCGGCCGGTTCGACGGCACGTGGGTCTTCGGCAGCGAGCTCAAGTCGGTGCTCCTGCACCCCGCGGTGCGGCGCGAGATCGACCCCGACAGCCTCGCCCGCTACCTGGTGCTGGAGTACGTGCCGTCGCCGCGGTCGATCTACCGCGACGTCGACAAGCTGCTGCCCGCCCACTACCTCCATGTCCGCGCCGACGGCAGCCACCGCACGGTCCGCTACTGGACGCTGCACTGGGACGTGGGGCGGGACGCGTGGCGCCACCCCGAGCTGCCGCTGCCGCCGGCCGGCGCCGACACCGAGCGCGACTGGATCCCGCACCTGCTCCACGCCCTGCGCGAGGCGACGAAGGCGCGGCTGGTGTCGGAGGTCCCGATCGGCGCGTTGCTGTCCGGCGGGGTGGACTCGTCGACCATCTCCGCGCTGATGGCGGAGGAGGTCCCCGACCTGCGGACGTTCTCGATCGAGTTCGAGGAGGAGTCGTTCGACGAGTCGCCGTTCTCGCGGGCGGTGGCGGAGCGGATCGGGTCGACGCACACGTCGCGCACGTTCACGAAGGACCGGTTCACGGAGATCCTCGACGCCGTGCGCGGGTTCGTGGACGAGCCCTTCGCCGACGCCTCGATCCTGCCCACCCACTTCCTGTCCCGGACGGTCAAGGAGGAGGGGGTGACGGTGGTGCTGTCGGGGGATGGGGCGGACGAGCTGTTCGCGGGGTACCCGACCTACAACGCGCAGCTGGCGGCGCGGCGGCTGCACCGCCAGCTGCCGATGGCGTCCGGGCTGCTCTCGGCGGCGGGCAAGGTGGCCGACCGGGTGCTGCCGTCGTCGTTCGAGAACGTCTCCACGGACTACAAGATCCGGCGGTTCCTCCAGGGCGCGCCGCTGCCGGACGCGCGGCGGCAGGCGACGTTCCTCGGCGCGTTCCTCGAAGACGAGATGCGGGCGGTGCTCGCGGGCGACGTCCGCGCCCAGCTGGCGGACGACACGCCGTGGTCGGAGATCGACTCGATCCACGCCGAGCCCGACACCTACTGCAACATCCACCGGCTCATGCACCTCGACCTGCGGACCTACATGGGGGACGACATCCTCGTGAAGGTGGACCGCGCGTCGATGGCGACGTCGCTCGAGGTGCGGGTCCCGTTCCTCGACCACCGGGTCGTCGAGATGGCGGCGCGAATCCCCCTGAAGCTCAAGCTTGTGGGGAGCAGCGGCAAGCACATCCTCAAGCGGACGATGGGCGCGCACCTCCCACCGGGCGTGATCAAGCGCCCCAAGAAGGGCTTCGGCATGCCGGTCGCCCACTGGCTCCGGGGGCCGTGGCGGGAGCTGCTCGTCGACACCCTCGGAGGCGGCGCGGCAGCCCGCACCGGTTGGTTCGACCAGGCGGTGGTGGACGGGCTGATCGAGGACCACCTCAGCGGCAAGCGGGACCGCCGCAAGCCGCTGTGGACGCTCCTGATGTTCATGTGGTGGCACGAGGGCGCGTGGGGACCGGGGTCGACTACGACTGCCTGATCGCCGGCGCCGGGGTCGTCGGGCTGGCGTGCGCGGCGGCGCTGGCGAAGACGGGCCACGCGGTCCTCGTCGTCGAGCGGCACGACGGCATCTGCAGGGAGACGAGCAGCCGCCACAGCGAGGTCGTCCACGCCGGGATCTACTACCCCCCGGGGTCGCGGAAGGCGCGGACGTGCGTGCGGGGGCGGCGGCTCCTGGTGGAGCGCTGCGACCGGCTCGGGATCGCGGCGCCGCGGGTCGGCAAGCTGATCGTGGCGACGGACGACGCCGAGGCGGCCGCGCTGCCGGCCCTCCTGGAGACCGGCGAGGCCAACGACGTCGAGGGGCTGGAGCTGGTCGACGGGGCGGGAATCGCGCGGCTCGAGCCGGGGACGGCGGGGGTGGCGGCGCTCTGGTCGCCGGCGTCGGGGATCGTCGACTCGCACGCGTTCGCCGCGTCGCTGGAGGCCGAGGCCCGGGCCGGCGGCGCCGACGTCGTCTTCGGCGCGACCCTGGTAGGGGCCGACCGCGAGGCCGACGGGACGTGGTCGCTGTCCATCGAGACCGGCGGCGCCCTCACGCGCGTGCGCGCGCGCGCGACGATCAATGCAACGGGGCTCGGCCAGCCCGCCGTCTCCGCGCTCGTCGGCCTCGGCGACCGCCACCCGCAGTACCCCTGCAAGGGCGTCTGGTTCCGCATCGCGGACCGCCACCGGGGGCGGCTGCGTCGGCTCGTCTACCCCGTGGGCCGGGCGACCGACGGCGGCCTCGGCGTCCACTCCTGCCTCGACGTGGGGGGCGGCCTGAAGCTCGGCCCCGACGCCGAGTGGATCCACGGCCCGCCCTTCGACCTGACCGTGGACCCGGGCAAGCGCGACGCCTTCTGGCGCGCAGGGCGCCGCCTGTTCGACTGGCTCGAGCCCGACGACCTGACGCCGGACCAGGCCGGCGTGCGCGCCAAGCCCGTCCCCGGGCCGGGGCAGTTCGGGGACTTCGTCGTCGAGGAGAGCCTGCCGGGGTGGGTGACCCTCGCGGGGATCGAGTCGCCGGGCTTCACCGCGAGCCTGGCGCTGGCCGAGGAGGTCAGCGCGCTCGTCGCCGGCGCCGGCTGACGGCGAGGACGAGCAGGGCGAGCGGACCCGCGGAGCCGGCGCCGGACGCGAGGGAGGCCTCGGTGTTGCAGTCGCCGCACGCGTCGGGGGCGACGGCGGCGGAGTCGTCGTCGTCGTCGGGGCCGGTGACGTCGTCGTCGTCGGAGGTCACGTCGTCGTCGTCGGTGGCGTCGTCGTCGTCGGCCGCGTCGTCGTCGTCGGTGGCGTCGTCGTCGTCCGCCGC
>CAYFOA010000190.1:0-15653 GCA_964344575.1 uncultured Rickettsiales bacterium
GAGAACGAACGATGTGACCTTGACCGGAGGGGGCCCTCTCATGGAAGGCAGGAGCGGTCTACCACTCCGGGCAGCCGTCGCTGTAGTCGCCGTCCCCGTTGGGGTCGTAGTCGGCCGCGTCCTCGTCCGTGCAGGTGCCCGCCTGCCAGCGGTCGAGCACGTCCGCGCAGGTCAGCTGCTCCAGCACGAGGCCGGGGATCTGCGTGGCGACGATGTTCTCCGCCGCGGCGTCGAGGCAGAAGGCCTCGTCCGCGTTGCCCGCGCAGGGCTCGCACTCGATGCCGAGCGTCTCGAGGAGGAAGTCGCAGGCCGCGCCCTCGCCGCCCTCCTCGTCGAGCAGCCCGTCGAGCGCCCGCGTGTCCAGCGTGCCGGTGAAGAGCATCCCCTGCATGTCGTCGAGGTCGGGGTGGACCACGCCGGACAGGAAGACGTCGAACAGCCGCGCCGACGTCCCCTGGATCGCCAGCTCGAGGTCGGTGGGGCCGACCACGAAGCGCGGGTTGTCCCACTCCGCGGGGACGTCGTCCGCCGTGCCGAGCTCACCGTCGTTGCCGTAGGTGAAGGGGAGCGTGCCGGAGCACGGGTCCTGGATGAGGTCCGGGCCGTCCTCGGCGCCGAGGCCGCCGAGCGTGTGGAGCAGGCCTGCGGCGAAGTCGCTCGTGTCCAGCGGCATGAAGAGCAGGTGGAAGCCCTCGAGCTGCGACGCGATGATCGAGCCGACGCCGGGGGGCTCGGTGAAGTCGGCCGACGCGAGGTCGATCTCGTAGGTCGTGTTGATCAGGCCGGCCTCGTCATCGACCACGTTGCCCCACGGGCCGGTCGTGAACTCGAAGCTCGTGCTGCCGACCTCGCTGGGCTCCCACGTGACCGTGAGCTCGTAGGTCGTGTCCGCCTCCAGGGCGCCGGCGATGTCGAACGACAGCAGCGTGCCGTCGAGGGTGGACTCGCCCGTCACGCCGTTGTTGATCGACATGGTCGCGCTGGTCGGCTCGCGGTCGAACACCGCCCAGGCATCGGACTCGAAGAAGAAGTCCGACTGGTCGACCTCGGGGGAGATGTCGATGATGGCCGCCCACTCGGGGCCGTCGTCGGTGGCGTCGTCGTCGTCGGCGTGCGAACAGGCCGCGGTGAACATCCAGGTCGCCGCGAACGGGATCGCGGCCAGCACCATGAGGGCGCGCTTCAGCATGGGGGAACCTCCAGGGGTCTTCTTCTCACCGTGCGCCGCCAGTCGTAACAACCGACGGCGCCCGGACTTGTGGAAAGGGTGTGAAGGAGTCGCCTACTCGGCGGAGTCGTCGTCGTCCCCGGCCGAGTCGTCGTCGTCGTCGTCGCCCGCGGAGTCGTCGTCGTCGTCGTCGCCCGCGGAGTCGTCGTCGTCACCGCCGCCGTCGTACAGCTCGCACAGCTCGTACGTGCCGTCGCCGTCCTCGTCGAAGTCGAGGGCCTCGTCGCACTCGCCGGTGGACTCGTACAGCTCGATGAGGTCCGCGCAGGTGTACGGGGTCAGCTCCAGGCCGGGGACCTCCGCCGCGACGATGTCCTCGGCGAGGACCGTGAGGCAGAACTCGCCGGGGTTGTCCCCGCCGCACTCCTCGCACTCGACGCCGACCGTCTCGAAGACGAGCTGGCAGATCGCGTCCTCGCCGCCGTCCGGGTCGAGCTCGGGGGCCAGCGGGCGGGTGTCGATCTTGCCGCCGAAGGTGCCGCCGCGCATGTCCGACAGGTCGGGGTGGAAGGTGCCCGTGATGACGAGCTCCTGGATGGTCGCCTCGATGCCCTGGATGCTCAGCGGCAGGTCCGTGGGGCCGAGCTCGAGCTTCGGGTCGTTCCACGTCGCGGGGACGTCGTCCGCCGTGCCGTACAGCGAGTCGGGGCCGTAGGTGAACGCCAGCGTCTCCGTGCACGCCTCCTGGACGATGTCCGGGCCGGACTCCTCGCCGAGGGCGCCGATGATGTGGAGGCCGGGCTGGTCGCCGGGCTCGAAGCTCGACTCGTCCGTCGGGCTGAAGAGGATGGCCACGCCGTCGAGCTGGCTGCCGATGATGGCGCCGACGCCGGGGGGCTCGACGAACGTCGCGCCGGCGAGGTCGATGTTGTACGTCGCGCCCACCATGCCGGTCGGGTCGGCCACGGAGCCGCCGTGCGGGCCCGTGCTGAAGGTGACGTCGAGGTCACCGGCGTCCGGCTCGGCGGGGCTCCACTGGACGTTCATCACGTAGTCGGTCGACGGGATCAGGTCCTCGGCGGGATCGAACGTCCACACCCGGTCGCTGTTGCTCGAGTCCTGCGCGCCGCTCAGGGACGCGCCGCCGGCGTCGCTCAGGGTGATCGTCACGCTCGCGGGGGGCCGGTTGAACTCCACCCAGAGGTTCGACTGATAGAACAGCTCGCCGCCGGGGGCGGGGTTGATCTCGACGATGATCGACGGCGGGTCGCCCTCCTCGGTGGCGTCGTCGTCGTCGGTCTCGGGGGGGCAGGCGACGAGGGCGGGGATCAGGGCGAGGGCGAACAGGTGGAAAAAGCGGCGCATCAGCTTCCTCTCCGGGGGGACTACCCCAGTGAACGGCGAACCGTAGACCGGCTTTGACTCCCGAGTCAAACGGCCTTCTTTGCCCGATCCAGTACGCTGCGCGGCGTGAGCGACGGGCTGGAGAAGCCGAGCTGGGCCGACGACCGGATCCACGGGGTGTGCGGGTTCACCACGCGCGTCGCCCCGGGGCCGGACGCTCACGCGTGCGCGCGACAGATCCATGGGGCCGACGTCCACGTGTTTCGCGGTCCGCCGGAGGGCGCCCCGGCGACCGGGGACGGGCTCTGGACCGACGTCCCCGGGGTCGCCGTCGCGATCCGCGTCGCCGACTGCGTGCCGGTGCTGCTCTGGGATCCGGAGGCCGGCGACGGCGCGGTGGCGGCCGTCCACGCGGGGTGGCGGGGGACCGTCCAGGACATCGTCGGGGAGGCGCTCCGGGTCGGGGGCGACGAGCTCGGCGTCGCCCCTCACCGGGTCCGCGCCGCCATCGGTCCGTCCATCGGACCGTGCTGCTTCGAGGTCGGCGACGAGGTCGTGGACGCGCTCCGGGGGCTGGGGCTCGACGACGCGACGATCGGCCTGACCGACGGCCCCCGCGGCAAGCCTCACGTCGATCTCCGCTCCGTCAATCGGGCGCTGCTGCGGCGCCGCGGCGTCCCCGACGAGCGGATCGACGACGTCGGCGGGTGCACGTTCTGCGAGCCCGCCCGCTACGAGTCGTTCCGGCGCGACCGCGAGGCCTCCGGGCGCATGCGAGGGGTGATCTCGCTGCTCGGCGCGCTGCTCGTGGCGGCGCTCGCCGGTTGCGCGAACGACCCCCCGGAGTGGACCGACGAGGCCGTCGCGGCCGCCTCCGACGACGCCCGCGAGGCCCTCGCCGACGGCCGCGCCGAGGTCGCCGCAGGCCTCCTCCGGGACGCCCTCGCGGCCCGCCCCGACGACGCCCACCTCCGCGCCTCGCTCGCCATGGCGCTGCACCGCCAGGGGGAGTACGCCGAGGCCTCGGTCCAGTCCCGCCTCGCCCTCGGCGCCGACCCGACGCTGTGGCAGGCCGCCTACAACCTCGCCGTCTACCACGCCGCGATGGGGGACCGGGACGCCGCCCTGCGCTGGCTCCAGGCCGCCGTGGCGACGGGCCGGATCGAGGTCGAGGACGTCGTCGCGGACCCCGATCTCGCACCCCTGGAGGAGGACCACCGCTTCGCCTTCTACGCGGGGACCGGGGTCCTGTCCCGCGCCGAGGAGGACGCCGTCGTCCTGCTCCACACGCCGGTCGTGGCGGTGGGCGAGCGCGCCACCGTCAGCGTCATCTCCATCGCCCTGAACCGCCCCCTCATGGGCGAGCGGGAGCCCGCCGACGTCCGCCTCGCGGGCACGCTGGGCCGCGACCAGCTCCTCCCCGTGAGCCGCCGGGAGACGTTCAGCGCGGGCACCGAGGGGGGGCGCGAGTACCACCAGCGGACGTGGCACTTCACGTTCGTCCCCACCCGACCCGGGCTGCTCCCCGTCGGCCCGTTCGAGGTGACCCGCGGACGGGGGGAGCGGTGGACGGACGCGGTGCTCCTCCAGGTGACGGACGGACCCGCGCCCGCGGCCTCGGCGCCGTCGGCCGTAGCCACCCCGCAGACGTTCTTCCGCGCCCCCTCGGCCGCCGACGGCCCCCTCATCGCGGCCCACCGCGGGCGGGGCGGCGCGGTCGTCGCGCTGGACGTCCTCAGCGACGAGGTCGCCGACGCCCCGTGGACCTCTACGGACGACGGACAGAGCCGCTATTTCCGATTCCGCGCGGCGTCCGTCGAGGAGCTCCCCGACGCGCTCCCGGAGCGCTCCGATCCCGTGTTCCGGTCGATCCTGGTGCAGCGCGCCACCGAGGGGTGGTCGCACGTCCTCGAGCTGCGGTAGCGCCCCCGGCGCTACCCCCGCGAACGCTTCCGGGCGGCCTTGCGCGCGGCCTCGCGCGCGGCCTCGCGCTCCTTGGTCCAGGACTGCGCGTACTGCTCGAAGACGCGCTTGTCCGGCGCCGAGCTGTACGCCGCCTCGTAGTTGACGTCGCCCCGCTTGAAGAGCTCGACGAGGTGCCGCTCGAACGGCCACATCCCCTCGCCCGAGGCCGTCGTGATGACCTGCCGGATCTGGTGGAGCTTGTTCTCCCGGATCAGCGACGCGACCGCCGTGTTGACCTTGAGGAACTCGACCGCGGGGACCAGCCCCCGCCCGCTGCTGTGGCGGAGCAGGCGGAGGTTGACGACCGCCTTGAGGACGTCGCTGATCATCGCCCGCGCCCCCGCCTTCTGGCTGTCGGGGAAGACGTCGATCAGCCGCGAGATCGCGTTGACCGTCGTGTTCGCGTGCATCGTCGCCATGATCAGGTGGCCCGTCTCGCCCGCGCTCACCGCCATCGAGACCGTGTCGAGGTCGCGCAGCTCGCCGACCATGATGACGTCCGGGTTCTCCCGCAGCGCGTCCCGCAAGCCGTCCAGGAACGTCGGCGTGTGGACCCCCACCTCGCGCTGCTGGATGAGGCTCTTCCCGTTCTGGAAGAGGAACTCGATCGGCGCCTCCAGCGTGAGGATGTGGAGCTGCCGGCTCAGGTTCATCTGCTCGATGATCGCCGCCATCGTCGTCGACTTGCCCGAGCCCGTCGGCCCGGTGAAGAGCATCAGCCCGTTCTCGTGGCCCGTCAGCCAGCTCAGCTCGCTGGGGAGGTTCAGGTCGTCCAGCGACTCGATCGCGGACCGCACGTACCGCACCGCCGCCGACGTCCCGTACAGCTGCTTGAAGACGTTGATGCGGAAGCGGCCCAGCCCGCTGACCTCGTAGCTGAGGTCCACCGCCATCCGCTCCATCAGCTCCTTGCGCTCCTTGTCGCCGAGGATGGACATGATGACCTTCTCGATCTCCTGCGGATCGAAGACGCGGCCCTGGGACGGCTGGAAGAGGTTGTCGACCCGGAGCGTGGGCGGGAAGCGGGGCGTGATGTGGAGGTCGGTGGCGTCCTGCTCGACCATCCAGCGGAGCAGCTTGTCGAACTCGTCGCGGCTGAGGCGGCGGCCGTAGTCGGGCGGGGTCGTCGCCTCCTGGCGGGTGTACTTGATGTGGGCCTGGGGGCGGAGGCCGCCGGGGCTGCTGCTGGTGGGCGCGCGGCGGCGCCCCGTGGCGCCCGGCATCTCCATCGACGGCGCCGACGTGGGCTGGTCCGTCTTCCGGCTCGGCGGCGGCGCGGACGCTGCGCTGAGGTCGTCGGGGGACAGCCCCGGCGCCATCGACGGCATCGTCATGTCGTCGGGGTCGCCCGCCTCGAGCAGCTTGACCTCCAGCGGCTTCTTCTCCCGCGGCTTCGGGGGGGCGAACTCGAAGTTGGACAGGCCCGCCTCGTCGAGGAGGTCGTCGGCGTCGGGGAGGGTCTCGTCGACGTTGAACACGCCGCTGCCGGGGGGGACGGTCCCCTGGTCGGCGCCGAGCGCGCTGAAGGTCGCCGTGAGCTGGCCGTCCTCCTGCGCGATGTCGCACGCGAAGAAGAGCCCCTGGAACTCGTAGTGGATGCGCGCGATGCCGTCGCGCCGGAGCGTCTCGAGGTCCACCTCCGTCGAGATCTCGCGGACGAAGTCCTTGAGCTGCTCCTCCTTGAAGGGCGGGATGTCGAGCGCGCGGGACGTCCGCCCGAACACCAGCTCGGCGGGCCGCCCCACCACCAGCTTCATCGCGTCGGCGTCCTCGGACGCCATCAGCCTCAGGATGTAGTCGAGTCGCGCCATGGCCCCTCAGCCGCCCCCCCTCCCTCCAGGGTATCAGCCGATCGCGTCAGTCGTCGGACGGCGCCTCGCAGGACCACGCCTCCTCGCAGCCGTTGTAGAGGTTGAACTCTCCGAGGGTGGCGTTGGTGACCGTCGCCGTGCAGGCGTCGAGGGTGACGGTGGACGTCTCCGGATCGGACGCCCCGCCGTCGCAGCTGACGCCGTACTCGGGGGTCGTGTCGATGATCGCGTCCGTCAGCGACGCGGTCGCCGTCTCCCGGAGCGCGACGCCGTCGGAGCCGCTGCCCGTGATCGTCGATCCCTCGAGCGTGACGTTGCCGCTGCCGTCGACGAGGACGCCGTTGCCGAGGCTGTTCGTGATGACGAGCCCGTCGCCCCCCGTGAAGGAGCCCGCGCTGGCGTAGACGCCGGTCGTCGCCTGGTCGATGGTCACCGCGCCCGCGACGACGTTGCCGTACACCGCGATCCCGGCGCTCCCCGCGCTCGTCACGCTCAGCGCCTGGAGCTCGGCCGACGCGCCGCCCGCCACGTCGACGCCGTTGTCGCCCGCGGCGATGGTGGTGGCGGCGCCGCCGGCGAGGAGCTGCCCGCCCGTCAGGCTGATCCCGTCGGCCGCCGCGTCGATGGCCGCCCCGTCGAGGAGCACCATCGCCGTCGTGTTGCTCGACGTGATGCCCGCGCCCCCCTCGCTCGTGACCGTCGTCCCCGTCAGCGTGGCCGACGTCGCCTGCCCGCTGAGCTGGACGGTCGAGGCGCCCGCGCCGGTGGCCGTGAGGGACGAGCCCTCGCCGGCGACGAGCGTGCCCGCCTCCAGCGCGGGGGTGCCGCCCCACGTCCACGACGTCATGAAGACGCCCGTCCCCGCGCCCGTGATGGAGGACTCGCCCTCCAGGGTGGCGGTCGAGCCGTAGAGGTACAGCCCGTTGCCGAGGGTGCCGGTCAGGGACGTGTCGTCGAGGGTGAGCGCCGGCGAGGCGAAGTCGCCGTCGAAGTCGGCCCACCCGTCGCAGTTGTCGTCGATGCCGTTGCCGGTGACCTCCTCGAGGTCGGGCGAGCGCGTCGCGTCGTCGTCGTCGCAGTCGCCGTCCTCGATCGTGACGCCGTCGCCGTCGGTGTCGAGGGTCCCGAAGCCGTCGTCGGTGACGCCGTCGCAGTCGTTGTCCTTGAGGTCGCCCGCGACCTCGGTCGCGCCGAAGCCGCCCACGTCGGGGTCGGTGTCGTCGCAGTCGCCCTGGTACTCGGCGTAGCTGTCCCCGTCGTCGTCGCTGATCAGCTCGGTGGGGAGCGTCATCGCCGCGTACATGCCCCCCTCGGCCTCGATGGTCGAGTCGCCGAGGTCGTAGTCCCCCAGGCCGTTGACGTAGACGCCGTACGTCGCCTCCGGGGCGGCCACCGTGTTGCCCGACAGGTCGCCCCCGGGGGCGGAGCTGATGTAGATGCCCGCGTAGCCGGCGCCGCCGGTGATGGAGTTGTCCGTGATCTCGGGGACGCCGAACGCCTCGGGGTCGAAGCCGGTGATGTAGATCGACGAGTCGGGGCTGAACTGGCAGTTCTGGAAGAACTCGCACTCGGGGTCGTCGCAGTCGACGAGCTCGTCCCCGTTGTCGTCGATCCCGTTGTTGCAGGTCTCGGTCTCGGGCTCGGGGCCGTCGAGGTAGTAGCCGTTGTCGACCAGCGTGTTGCCGACGAGCTCGACCTGCGCGGTGGACGTCCGGATGCCGCCGTCGATGTTGTCCTCGAAGTGACCGCCGGTCCACGACAGGAACGTGGGCGCCCCCTGGGACGCGATCCAGACCGCGCCGCCGCCCTGGGTCAGGGGGACCGGGTCGGGATCCTCGAACCCGTCGATGTCGGCGTAGATGGGGCCGCGCCGGGCGCCGGTGATCGACCCGCCGGTGCCGACGAGCGTGACGTCGAACCCGAAGAGGCCGTAGCCGTTCACGTCCTCGATCGTCGGGTTGGTCATCGTGCCGTTGGCGGTCTGGAGGTGGAAGCCCCGCGACTGCCCCCCGCGGCTGATGTCGTCCGTGCTGTCGAAGGCCGACGACACGATCACGTAGTTGGCGAACTCCGCGTCGCTGACGTCGTTCCCTTCGAGGGTGACCTGCGTCACGAAGAAGTTGGCGATGCCGTAGCCGTTGGTGATCGCGCCGAGGTTGTCGGGGTCGTCGTTGTAGGCGTGGTCCACGTTCGCGACGACGTTGTCCGAGATCGTCGCTGCGTCGGTGAGCTGCATGAGGATGCCGGCGCCCCCGGTGACCCCGTCGATCGTGTTCCCCACCACCGACGCGCTCGCCAGGTTCCCGTCGGTGTTGTTGCCGCTGACGAGGATCCCGTACGTCCCGAGCCCGGTGAGCACGTTGCCCGAGATGTCGGCCTCGGCCCCGGGGGCGGCGACGTTGATGCCGCTGGCGCGGGGGTAGTCCCCGTTGGGGGTCGGGATCGCCGTCGCGGTCTCGATGGTCGAGCCGGTGACCGTCGTCGACGCGTACGACAGGATCGCGTCCCACCCCATGTCGGTGAACGTCGAGCCGGTGACCGTCAGGTCGCGCGACGCGGCCGCCGCCTGGTCGCCGCCGATCATGACGACGCCGTACAGCAGGCTGCTCTGGAACGTGGACGTCGTGACGGTGGCGCCGGGCCCCTGCTCGACGAAGAGGCCGAAGACGCCGGGCCCCTCGACGGTGGAGTTCTCCATGACGACGGGCTCGGTGGCGGTCTCGATGTAGACCCCCGTGCCGTCGCGGTCGAACTGCTCCGCGGACTGGGGGCGGTTGATGAACGCGACGCGGCTGTCGGCGATCGAGACCGTCGTGTCCGTGCTCCGGATGCCGAAGCTGCCGGTGAACTCGATGTTGGACCCCTCGACCGTCAGCGTGGAGTTGGTCTGGGCGAGGATGCCGGTGCCGCCGGTCTCCGAGGTGTAGCCGACGCACTGGATCACCGAGTCGCTGAGCCGGACTCCGGACGAGGTGACGTCGACGCCGACGAGGCCGTGGTCGCACGTGCCCTGGTCGGCCGCGAACCCGACGTACACGTCGTGCAGGAGCACGTCGGCGGCGGCGCTGATGCGGAGGCCGCGGATCGTGCCGATCTCCTCGTAGGGGACCTGGAACGCCAGGCCGCTGATCGACACGGGCCCGTCCGGCTGGTCGATCTCGAGGACCGTGCCGGCGCCCGCGCCGGTGACCAGCGGGGCGTCGGCGGCGAGCGAGTCGGGCATGCCGTCGGCGTCGAGATCCTCCACGCCGCCGGGGCCGGCGAGGGTCAGCGCCTTGTTGATGGTGAGCGACTCCTCGAACACGTCGTCGCCGCAGTCGACGGTGATGGTCGCGCCGGAGGTGGCCGCGTCGATCGCCTCCTGGAGCGACTCGAAGACGCCGCCCCCGCTGACGGTGATGCAGCCGCTGGGATCGTCGGTCGCGTCGTCGTCGTCGTCGGTCTGGCAGTCCGCGGCGGTCAGCGTCAACGAGGCGAACAGGGCGCACAGCAGCGCGGTGGAGCGGTCGAGGGTCATGGGGTCTCCCAGGGAAGGCAGCGCAGTATATAAAGCGGCGCGCTGCACGCAGGCGCAAGGGCAGCTAGGAGCACCCATGGATCCGGTTCTGCAGGAGAAGTTGGACACGCTGGCGACCAAGCTGGACGAGGCCAAGGCGGGGGGCGGCGAGGCCCGCGTGGCCCGTCAGCACGCCGCCGGGAAGCTCACCGCGCGGGAGCGGATCGACCTCCTCCTGGACGGCGGTTCGTTCGTCGAGCTGGACGCGTTCGTGGTCCACCAGTGCCGCGACTTCGGGATGGAGGAGCAGCGGATCCTCGGCGACGGGGTGGTCACCGGCCACGGCACCATCGACGGCCGCCTCGTGTTCGTCTTCGCCCAGGACTTCACGGTCTTCGGGGGGTCGCTGTCGGGCGCGTACGCGAAGAAGATCTGCAAGGTGATGGACCTCGCGGTGAAGAACGGCGCGCCGGTCGTCGGCCTCAACGACAGCGGCGGGGCGCGGATCCAGGAGGGGGTCGTCAGCCTCGGCGGCTACGCGGACATCTTCCTGAGGAACACGCTCGCCAGCGGCGTCGTCCCCCAGATCAGCGCGATCATGGGGCCCTGCGCGGGAGGGGCCGTCTACAGCCCCGCGATCACGGACTTCATCGCGATGTGCGAGGGGACGTCCTACATGTTCGTGACGGGGCCGGACGTCATCAAGACGGTGACCCACGAGGAGGTCGACAAGGAGTCGCTGGGCGGCGCCAGCGCGCACCGGAGCAAGTCCGGCGTGTGCCACTTCTCGTTGCCGGACGAGGCGACCTGCCTGGCCCTGCTGCGGGAGCTGCTCGGGTTCCTGCCGTCGAACAACGTGGAGGACCCGCCGGTCCGGGCGACGGACGATCCCTGGGACCGGGAGACGCCGGAGCTGGTCGAGGCGGTCCCCGCGAACCCGAACAAGCCCTACGACATCCGGACGATCGTGAGGTCGGTCGCGGACGACGGGTTCTTCCTCGAGGTCCACGAGCACTACGCGATGAACATCGTGGTCGGCTTCGTCCGCGTGGACGGCCGGCCGGTCGGCGTGATCGCGAACCAGCCGCAGCACCTCGCCGGGTGCCTGGACGTGGACAGCTCGATCAAGGGGGCGCGGTTCGTTCGGTTCTGCGACGCGTTCAACATGCCGCTCCTGACGCTGGTCGACGTGCCGGGGTTCCTGCCGGGGACCCAGCAGGAGTGGGGCGGGATCATCAAGCACGGGGCGAAGCTGCTGTACGCGTTCGCGGAGGCGACGGTCCCGAAGATCACCCTGATCACGCGCAAGGCCTACGGCGGCGCGTACGACGTGATGAACAGCAAGCACATCCGGGCGGACGTGAACCTCGCCTACCCGCACGCGGAGATCGCGGTGATGGGGGCGGACGGCGCCGTGAACATCATCCACCGCGGGGCGCTGAAGACGTCGACGGACCCGGACGCCACGCGCGCGGAGCTGGTGGCGGAGTACCGGGAGACGTTCGCGAACCCCTACAAGGCGGCGGAGCTCGGCTACATCGACCGCGTCATCCACCCCTCCCGCACCCGCAAGGAGATCGTCCAGGCGCTCCGGATGACGCGCGGGAAGCGGGACGACAACCCCCCGAAGAAGCACGGGAACATCCCCCTGTAGCCGTTGACGTACAGTTTCGTTGAATCTATACGTCAAGCATGACCGTGAAGACCAAGCTGACGCTCCGGATGGACGCCGAGCTCATCGAACGGGCGAAGGCCGCGGCCGAGCAGGACGGCATCTCGCTGTCCCGCATGGTCGCGGACATCTTCCGTGCGTTGCCCGACCCCGAGGAGCAGCGGGAGTTGTCTCCGTGGGCTCGGGGTCTGATCGGCGCGGGCGGCCGCTCCGACAAGACCTGGAAGGAGTGGCGCGCGGAGTACATGGAAGCGATGGCGAAGAAGTACAGCTGATGCGGCTGGTCTTCGACGCCGACGTGATCCTCGACGTGCTCCTGGAGCGGGAGCCGTTCGTGGATGCGTCGGTGACCGCCATCGATCTCGTCTTCCTCGAGGATGTCGACGGCTGCCTGGCAGGCCACGACGTGCCGATCCTGCACTACCTGCTCTCGCAGACCCTCGATCGCAACGACAGCCTCGCGCTGCTCGCCAACGTCCTTACCCGCCTGGAGGTCGCGCCCGTCACCGACCGGGTCGTCCGGCAGGCCCTTGCGTCCCCCTGGTCCGACTTCGAGGACGCCCTGGTCCACGCTGCCGCGTTGGGGGTGGGCGCCGACGCCATCGTCACGCGCAACGTCAAGGACTTCGACCGGTCGTCGATCGACATCCTCACCCCCTCGTCGGTCGTGGCGATGCTGCGCGAGTAGCCGTGTAGGCAGCACACGTTGTTCCCGGCGGCGACGGGGGAGGGACTCGCCAGGGAGGGGCTGGGTGGGTCGGGCCGGTCTGCTCTCGCCGTGGCTCCCCTGATGCCGAAGAACCGATGCGTCGGTGGCGGTGGACTCGCCGGGGACGACACCTCACGAGTGTCTTGTTCTGGGCTGTCCTCGACGGCAACACGAGCTGGGGAGCCACGGCACGGATGGGCGGTTCCGGCCAGGACGCCCCCCTCACCGCCGCACCGACGACGTCCGCCTCTCGTCCGGCCTGGCAATCACGACGGGGAACCACCTGTCTGCTTCGACAACTGGCGACGGGACCTCTCTGCGGGCGAGTCAGGGGTCGATCGTCGGCACCCCGCAGGCTTCGTAGACGCCGTCCTCGTCGCGGTCCCAGAGGCTCACGATGTCCCCGCAGGCGCCTGTCCGCGAGTGGTAGTGGAGGACGTCCTGGCAGCTCCGGGCGTGGACCTTGGCTTCGGGGGCGCGGGCGGCGGTCAGGCCGTGGGCCTCGAAGGGGACGCAGAAGTCGCCCGGCTCGGTCGCCCCGCAGGCGACGCACGGGAGGTCGGCGGCGTCGAGGAGGGCGCAGACGAGGCCCGGCTCGGCGTCGTGGTCGAGCAGCCGGTCCATGGCCCGCGTGTCGAGGAGTCCGTCGACCTCGATCCCGCGGACGTCGTCGGTGCCGGGGTGGACGACGCCGCGGACGCGGAGGTCGCGGACGGACCGAGTGCGTGTTCGCACACCCGACTAGAGCCCGAGCGCGTCCCTCACGGCGGCCTCGAGGTCGGCCTGGCGGTGCTCGCTGGCGATGTAGGCGACCACGCCGTCCGCGCCGATCAGGACCTGGCGGGGGAACGGGGACAGCGAGTCGGGGTACTGCCAGAGGTCGTAGCTGCCGTCGTCCATCACGAACGGGAACGTCGCGCCGACGTCGTCGACGAACGCGCTCACCGTCGCCTCCGTCTCCCCGAAGCCGCCCGCCGCGACGCCCACGATCGTCAGGCCGGCCGCCGCGTAGGGCTCGTGCAGGGACGTCTGGAGCTCAGAAACCTCCTGAGCGCAGACGGGTCACCAGGTCGCGAAGTAGGCGAGCAGCGTGACGCCGTCGACCGACGCCGTGCCCCCCGACAGCGTCGGCCAGCTCAGGTCGTCGGGGGCCCCCTCGCCGACGCCGATCCGGCTCCCGCCGCCGGACGCGGGGACGCAGAGGCGGGGCTGGTCGGGGTCGTCGCTCCGGATCGCGAGCCAGCCGTCGAGCGTCGCCGTCGCCGACGCCGGGGACCACGTCGCCGTCACCGTCGCCGACTCGCCCGGCGCCAGCGTCATCGCGTCGCTGTCGTCGGGGCACTCGTCCTCCACCGTCAGGGCTGCGGGGTCGCTGTCGACGCCCTCGACCGTCAGCGGCTCCCCGCCGATGTTCGTCAGCGTCAGCTCCACCGGCTCGTCGGGGGGCAGGCTGAGGTGGCGCGGGCTGACGACGAGGTCCGGCGCGTCCACCCCCGGCGTGAAGCGGTGGCTCACCAGCTCCGTCCAGTTCCCCGCGAAGAAGACGTCCCCCGACGCCGCCACGCCGAGCACGCGGCTGTCCGCGCCGCTGGCGATCTGGACAGGCTCGCGTCCCACGAAGCGGAGGTCGCCGCCGGGGTCGGTCGCGTCGAACAGCCGGACGTCCGTCCAGTCCGCCACGAACACGCCGGCTTCCCCCGCCGCCACCCCCAGCGCCGTCCCCGGGGTGTCCTCCCGATCGAGCAACGCGGGCGCGGTCGGGTCGCTGACGTCGACGACCGCGACGCCGAGATCGGACAGCGCGACGTACGCCCGGTCGCCGACCAAGTCGAGGTCCTTCGCCACGCCGCCGAGGAAGAGCGAGCCGAGGACGGAAGGCGCCGTCGGATCGGCCACGTCGACCACCCGCAGCCCGGACGTCCCGTCGGCGACGTACGCGTGGTCGCCGGCGACGCGGACCTGCCACGCGTTGGTGACGTCGTCGGTCAGCCGCGCGACCTCCGTCAGCTCCTCCCGGTCGCCCCGCTCGTAGACCACGACGCCGTCCTCGTGGGCGGCGACGAACAGGTGGCCGGCGGTGACGTCGACGCCCTCAGGGGTGTACTCGGGCCGGAGCGTGCCGTACTCGGCGAGATCGGCCGGGTCGCTCCCGTCGATCACCGCCACGAACGGCACCGGCGAGATCGCGTCGCCCCGGTTCGTCACGTAGACGCGGCCGTCGTCCGCCACCGCGAGGTGCTGGCACCGCGGGTAGACCTGGCTCCCCGCGGACGGCGCGATCCGGTCGAGGCTGACGAGCTCGGCGGGGTCGGACGCGTCGTAGACCATCAGCCCGCGGACGCCGGTGCAGAACCAGACGCGGTCGTCGTCGTCGACCTCGAGATCGGCCAGCTCGCTGAACGTAGGCCCGTCCCAGCGGTCCAGAACGACGGCCGGATCGGGCCACGTCGAGCCTCTCGCGGTCGAGCCCGGGTCGGTCCCGCAGACCGACCCGGGCGTCTTGCAGCCGGCCCCGAAGACCACGATCCCGACGAGGAGGAGTCTCATCCGCTCCCCAGGTACGTACCAGGGGCGGTCCCCGTTACCAGTAGAAGTCGGGGTCGAACGCCTTCATCTCCTCCTTGAGGATCGCCACCTTGCGCGCCACGCCCTCGTCCCGCGAGGCCCGCTCGGCGACCGTCATCGGCTCGGTCATCAGCCAGGAGAAGACCACCCGGCGATCGCGGTTGGAGCCGTCCGTGGCCGCCGGGCTCAGGAAGCCCGGGAACTGCTCGGACAGCCCCTCGAAGCTCCCCTCGTAGCCCTTGCGCCGCGCCGCCCCCCAGCCGTCCGCGGGCGTCATCTCCATCCACTCCCGCGGCGGGATCGACCGGGTCATCCGGCGGTCGATGGAGGCGAAGATCGCGGCGTGCACCTGCCGGCGCAGCCCGCCGCCGTCCGCGGGCGCCGAGATGCTGAGCGCGATCGAGCCCGGGGTCGGTCCCGGGCCCCAGTAGTAGCCCGCCGCGGAGCCGCTGTGGAGCGACTGCACGAGCAGGACCTCGCGCACCCCGAGCCTCTCCACGAGCGCCTCGGGGTAGCGCTGCAGCTCGCCGCTGACCAGCGCCGCGGCGCCCGGGAGCAGCGCCTCGTCGACGACCTCGCCCCGCCACGGCCCCTTGGAGTAGGGGACGTCGGCGTAGCTGAGGCGCACGGCGCCGCCGAACACATCCGCCGCTTTCGGCCAGGCGTGCGCCGGGGTCGGCTCGAGGCTCTCGGCGATCCTCTCCCGCAGCTCCTCCTCGGACGCGGTCCGGACGCGCACTTGGGGCTCGGCCGGCTCGCGGCTCTGCCACGACTCCCACGCGAACGCCGCGCCCAGGACCAGCGCGCCCGCGATGATGAGGAGGGCCGGCAGGTTGCGTCGGATCTCGCCCACGGCGGCAGGCTAACCCGCTCCTGCCTGTCCCGATGACTTGTATGACCTCTGCGGAGATGGAGATGTCCTC
>CAYFOA010000191.1:0-15620 GCA_964344575.1 uncultured Rickettsiales bacterium
CGACACCGACGTGGATCCGTCGCTGTTCGAGGGTGACGACCCGGGCGAGTGCACCGACCGGGCGGACAACGACCAGGACGGCGCCTTCGACTGCGACGACGAAGGCTGCGTCAGCTCCCCCGACTGCACCGGCGATCGCGACGAGGCCCTCGCGCCGGGCTGCGCGCTGCCGGGCTGCGCGATGGTCGAGGGGTCTCCCGTCGCGGCCGGCGGAGGCCTCCTGCTGCTGCTCCTCCTCGGCGTAGAGTTGTTCGTAGATAGTTACGTAAAAGACCTGTCCCACGCCGCCTGCCCGGGGTCCGTTCGGGACACTGCGAGCCTGTCATGGATCTGGCACCGACCGTGCACTCTCCTCCAGCACACCCAGGAAGGGGAGAGACCACATGCCCAGCCACACGACGATCGCCGCCCTCGCCGCCCTCGCCACCCTGACCCTCTCGCTGCTCGCGGCCCCTGCCGCGGCGGACGAGGCCTGGGAGTACGGCCCGTACCCCGGCTGGGAGGCCATCGACTACGCCGAGCTGGACACCGGAGAGGGGCGGCTGCTGTGGAGCCGGTCGGACGGGCTGGTGAGCCTGTGGGCGCTGGACGACGAGGGGGAGTACGTCTTCCACCGCGAGTACGGCCCGTACCCGGGCTGGGAGGCGACGGACATCCAGGCGCTGCCCGACGGGACCGCGCGGCTCCTGTGGGCGAACGCCAACGGCACGGCCTCCGTGTGGACGCTCGACCCGTGGCTGCGGTTCAGCCGCCACGAGTACCGCTACGCGGGAGAGCCCGGCTGGATGGTCCGCTCGTGGCACGACGACGGCGACGGCTCCGGCTGGATGCTCTGGGAGCGCGGCGGCCAGGCGGCGGTCTGGGAGGTGAGCCGGACGGGCGAGGTCCTCGACTACCGCATGTACGGCCCGTGGGGAGGCTGGACCCCCCGGGACCTCCACGTGAACGAGGACGGGTCCAGCCAGCTGCTGTGGACCCACGCCGACGGCACGACCAACACCTGGCACCTCGACCGGGACCTCAACTACGTGCGGCACACCTCGGAGTGGCGCCACCCCTCGGAGGTCACGGTCAGCCGGCGGTCCCTGGCCGACGGTTCGACGCTGAGCCTCGTCGCGGTGGAAGGCGGAACGGCGGTGGTCGAGTACACGAACGGCTGGTTCCGCTAGGTCGACCGACGCGGCGCCGGCACCCGCGTCTCGGCGATCCCCTCCGCCTCGAGCGGACCGGTGTCAGATGCGGTCGTCAGGCGGGGTCGGTTCCGAACTCCTCCCGCGCACACCGCAGGCCAGGCCAAAGAGGGGCCGTGCGGTTGCCGGTCGTCTGCCGATGGTCCGGCCGGCGCGCTCAGCGCGCGGGGGTGAACGCGTCGGGGGCCGGATCGCCGACGAAGTAGTCCCACGAGAATGCTCCCCGGCTGCCCGCGGCCACCCCGTACGCCGCGTCCATCTCCAGGACCAGCGGCTCCACGGGGTGCGGGGCCGCGAACGGATCCGACGGCGTGAACGCGATCGGCGTCGTGCCGTCCGGCCCCGTGGCCGTGCCCTGCGCGACGATCGACCAGCTCGTCAGCTCGATCTCCATCGCCTCGAGATCGAACGCCCCCGCGAACGCGAAGTCCTCGCCGAGGTGGACCGTGCCCTCGCCCGCGATCACCACGTCGCCGTAGCTCCCGCTCATGCTCCAGTCGCACTCGCCGTACTCCGGCTCCAGCAGCGGCGCTGGCGGAGAGGGCTCGTCGTCCATCGCGTCGCGGTGCGGGTGCACGTCGGCCCGGAAGCCGACCACGCAGTCGTACTGGTTGGTCCCGCCCTCCAGCGACTCGAAGTAGTGGAACTCCGCCCGCCAGCCCGTCACCGGCGCGATGTTGCCCATCCGCCCCTCGACGTCCACCGAGACGTCGCCTCCTCCGCCCGCGGGGAGGACGGCGCGCACCACCGAGTCGGTCCACTCCTGCACCTCGATCTCCGCCCCCGCGTACCGCACCGCGCCGGGGCGCTCGCCGAAGTCGCCGAACAGCACCAGCCCCGCGCCCGCCTCGTCGACCGTCATCTCCCGGATGCTGGGGACGAGGACGTCGAAGCCGTCGCCCAGCTCCGCGGCGAAGAGCTGCGCGCCGTCCTGGTCCACGTCCAGGTTGCGACGCTGCAGCTCCGCGTACACCTCGAGCCAGCCGAACGGCCGGAAGGGGGGCGTCTCGTCGATCACCTCGCCGACCCCCAGCAGCGCGTCGAACGCGAACTCCGCCGTGCCGCCGGCGTCCCCGTCCCGCACGGGCTGGTCCCACCCCCAGAACACCGACGCGCCGATCGTGCCGAACCCCTCCAGCAGCGTCTCGTCGTAGCTGTCGCACGCGTTGACGAAGACGAACCCGTCGTCCCGCATCTCCATCTCGTCGACCACGAACGCCGCCGTGAAGAAGAAGAAGTCCTCCACCGTCCGGCCCCCGTTGGGCAGCGCGTCGTGGGCCACGGCCGCGACGAAGAGCTTCCCCGCGCGCCGATCGGCGCGGTGCTCGCGCAGCGTGTCGGCGTCGACCGGCGTCGCCGTCTGCACGCCCGTCAGCCAGCGCGGGTTCGGCCCGAGGAGCTGCGCGCCGGCCGAGTCGCCGCGGGCGCGGATCCGGGCGCGCCCCCCGTGGGCGTCCAGGTAGAGCAGCGCGGTCTCCGACGACATCGCGCGCAGGCGCTCCACGGTGGGCGCGTCCCGGGAGACGGTCCACCCGTAGCCTTCGAGCCACCCGGCGACCGTCTCCGAGACCGGGCGGAACGCGGTCCCCAGCGTGTGGGTCGCCCAGGCGACCGCCGCGCCGCGCTCCCCGTCGGCCGGCGGGGGGCCGGGCGGCGGCGGGGGCGCCCCGTCGCGGGTCCGGTTGTCGACCAGCGCCAGCCCGCCGCCGTCGACGTACATCGCCCAGACGGTGCCTCCGCCCTCGGCCACCCCCGCCTCGGCGACCTCGGGGAGCGCCCCCAGCGCCGCCGCCGCCGCCTCCTGGTCCGCCGTCGTCCAGTCGGGTCGGGCCTCCAGCTCGGCCGCGCCGACGGCCAGGACCGCCAGGATCTGCTCGTCCGTCAGCTCCTCCAGCGCGGCGTCATCGGCGGGGTCGGGCTCCGGTCCGGGCGCGGGGCAGGCGGCCAGGGCGAAGGCGAGCAGGGCGAAGAGGACGTGACGCATGGCGACCCCCGAAGTGAGCGTGCGCCGCCATCGTCCTCCAGCTCCGAGGGGGGCGCGACCGCGATCACCAAGCCCCGGCTCCGAATGGCCGAGGCTTCGGTCACCGCGCCGAGGCGCACCCCGTCCGCCGGGTCAGCGCGCCTGCCGGTAGCGCTCCTGGATCGCCCCGTGGAGGGCGAGGTAGCCGGGGAGGTGGGCGAGCACGAGGTCCGCCGAGCTGCTCCCCGCCGTCAGCACCGTCACGTTGCCGTTGCCGAACATCTTGTTGAGGAGGTTCTGGGCGTGGCGGATCGTGTCGATCCGGTCGAGCAGGATCGACGTCTGCTGCCGGTAGAGGATCCCCGACGTGAAGACCACCCGCTCCGCCTCGACCCGGCCAGCGCGGCGGCGGACGCTCAGGATCGTGAGCGGCAGCGTCACCGGGAGCAGCGCCAGGGCGGGGACGAGGAGGACGCTGCCGAGGAGCAGCGCGACGAGGCTGTTGCCGAGCGCCGGGCGGTCCTCCAGCGTCGCCCTCGGGGGCGCGACGGGGCCCCCTTCGAGCAGCCGCGCCACGCTCTGCGGACCGGGCTCGCGCACCACGTCGTCGAGCAGCACCTTCTTCCGCTCGATGCCCTCGCAGAACCGGAGCCGGAAGCCGTAGGGGGTCCCCCGCGCGAGGCCTCCCGCCGCGCCCGCCGGCGCCCCGCGGGAGCGCTTCGCCTGCGCTTGCCGCTGCCACTCGCCGGCGACGAAGAAGCGGACGTCGCCGCTGTCGCCGCCCGGGTAGCGCGTGAGCGTGAGCTTCTTGATGTTGGCGTACCGCGCGTAGAAGTGGTCCCGCCAGAGCAGGCCGTCCGTCATCTCCACGTGCTGCGGGTGCAGCGTCGCCGTCATCCGCGCGTACCGCAGCTGGCCGTACACCACGAGGCCGACCGCGGCGACGGCGCAGGGGGCGAGCACGACGAGGAACCAGGGGCTGACCAGGACCGCGAGGATCCCGACGGCCGCGACGAAGGTCGCCGCGGCGAGCCCCCCCACGAGGTGCGCCCGCAGCCAGACGCCGAGGCCGAAGCGAGCCGGCATGGCCCCGAGGGGCGGCGCCGGGGGGATGCCCGCCTGCCGGATCAGGGCGTCGAGATCGAGGTCCGTCCGGCGCACGTGGCGCAGCGTCAGCGGCTCCGTCGAGCCGATGGACCAGAGCTGCACCGTGATCGTGCCCAGCATCCGGTCCACCGGTCCCTCGTGGACGACGAGGCCGGTGATCTTGTCGTACGTGAACTCCCGCTCCCGCAGCCCGAGGAACCGGTAGGTGCTCCGCACCGAGCGCGGTCGGACGGCGTACTGCGTGAACGCGGCCTGGATCGCCGCCCCGACCGCCGCGACGAGCCAGAGCGGGATCAGCGGAAACAGCGGCACGCAGGCGACGAGCGGGGGCAGGACGCCCCGAGCCATCGAGGGCTCGAGCTCGCCGGTCCAGGCCTCTCCGGGGGGGACCGCCGCCACCGCCGCGGGGGCCGGCCGGCGCCCCCCGATCGCCGCCCCGGGAGCCTGCAGCCGCCCGGCCGAGCCGGCCCCCGGCTTCGGCGCCAGTCCGGCGGACCGCGCTACGAGGCGGTCGATCGTGTCGGCCATCTCCTTGCCCCGGCGGAGCCGGCGGAACCTCACCTCCGAGCCGCCGCCCTGGCAGCTCACGGCGACGTCGTAGAGGCCGAGGAGGACATCCACGAACGTGCGCCGCGACTCCGCGTCGGCGAGGTTCTCGGCGGGGAAGAACGCGTTGTTGCGGCTCAGGAAGCCCTCCTCGTACACGATCGCGTCGGAGTAGACGCGGTAGGTCCGCCGGCGCATGTCGAGGAAGTGGAGGACCAGGTAGGCGAGCCCCGACAGGGCCATGAGGGCCGCCACGAGGAGGAGCCAGTCGGGGAGCCCGCCGCCGTCGATGAGCTGATCGGCGAACATCTCCCCGAAGAAGAAGATCGCCCCGATCGTGGCGAAGACCGCCATCCCCATGCACTCCAGGATCACCCCGAGCAGGTCGGGCCGCTCCTCGTGCAGGAGCTCGCCGCGCGTCAGCGCGAAGCCGTTCCGCCGCATGAGCGCCGAGATGGCGACGTCGAGCTGATCGGGCCGATGGACGCACCGCAGCACGACCTCGCTGCCCCCGCTGCCCGCGGACTCGATCATCACGTCGCCGACCTTGAAGAGCGGGTACCGCGGCCAGGGGAGCCGGACCCGGACCTGCGTGATGTTGCGGTAGTCCAGCTCGGTGGACTGGTCGCTGAAGAGGCCGCCGCGCGTCGCGATCACGCGGTCCCCCATGAAGCGGTAGCGCTCCTTGCGGTGCTGGACGAAGGCCGACCAGGAGGCCACCCCCACGAGGACGGCGGCGGCGGCGGCGGCCCCGACGAGGGCCAGCGGCTCGCCCATCGCGGCCCCGGTCGCCCCGGCGACCACGAGGAGGAGCCCGATCACCACCGGCAGCCGGACGCGGACGAAGACGAAGGTGCCCCGCTTCGGGGTCACCTCCCGGACGAGCACCTCGGATGGGGACGGCGCAGCAGCTCGGTTCATCGGTTCCTCCCCGGCGGTTCTCGCGTCGTCATACCACCGCCGGGGCCCCGCTAGACTCCGCCCCCGATGGGGGTCCCCACCCAGCCCGTCCCGCTCGGTCCGTTCGACCTCCTCGACCCCCTCGGCAAGGGCGGCATGGGCCGCGTCTGGCGGGGACGGCACCGCGCGCAGGGGGTCGAGGTCGCCGTCAAGGTCCTCCACGCCGCCCGCGTCGAGGACGCCGCCTTCCGCCGCGCGTTCGACGCCGAGGTCCAGTCCGTCCTCGCCCTCGACCACCCCGGCATCGTCCTCGTCCACGACCACGGCGTCGTCCCCCCCGAGACCGGCGAGGCGTCCCGCGGCAAGGTCCCCGCCGGCTCCCCCTACCTCGTCATGGAGCTCGCCCGCGGCGGCTCCCTCGCCGACCTCCCCAACCCGCTGCAGTGGAAGTCCCTCCGCGCCGCCCTCCGCTCCATCCTCGACGCCCTCGCCCACGCCCACGCCCGCGGCGTCGTCCACCGCGACATCAAGCGGTCCAACGTCCTCATCGGCCTCGCCGGCGACTCCCGCCCCGGGCTGAAGCTCTCCGACTTCGGCCTCGTCCACCGCCTGTCGGAGCTGTCCGGGGTGCGCGGGTTCGAGACCGAGGCCGTGGGGACCCCCAACTACATGGCCCCCGAGCAGGTCCAGGCCCGCTGGCGGGACTACGGCCCCTGGACCGACCTCTACGCCCTCGGCTGCCTCGGCTGGTCCCTCGCCACCGGCCGCCCCCCCTACCGCGGGACCCCCGTCGAGGTCATGGCCGCCCACGTCCGCTCCGAGCTCGGCGCGTTCCACCCCGGCCACGACCTCCCCGCCGGCTTCGAGGGGTGGCTCCGCCGGCTGATGGCGAAGAAGGAGTGGCGGCGCTTCGCCTGCGCCGCCGACGCCATCTTCGCGCTCGACGCCCTCGACGGGACCGAGGTCCCCGAGGGCATCCCCCTCCAGGTCGGCGGCGCCGTGGCCTCGGAGCAGACCGCCGTCGAGCTCACCACCCGCTCCTGGACCGTCCCCCCGCTCCCCGTTCACCGGGCCGCCCGCGATCGCGACGTCGACGAGGCGCCGTCCCCGCTCTTCCGGCCGAAGTTCCCCGCGTCGTGGCAGCCCCCCCGGATCGTCCCCGCGGCCCCCCGGCTCCTCGGCGTGGGGCTCGGCGTGTTCGGCCTCCGGCGCGCCCGCTTCGTGGGGCGTGAGTCGCTGCGGCAGGCGCTGTGGGATGAGCTCAAGGCGGTCGACGGAGAGGCCCGCGCCCGCGCCGTGATCCTCGACGGGGCCCCCGGGGCGGGGACCTCCCGCGTCGCCCGCTGGCTCGCCGAGCGGGCCGCCGAGATGGGGGTCGCCCAGGTCGTCCGCGTGCTGCACGGCCCGGGCGCCGGCCCCCGCGCCGGGCTGGGCCCCGCCGTCGAGCGGCTGTTCGGCCTCAAGGGGCTCGACCGCGACGCCTGCCTGGGCCGCATCGGGCGCCTCCTCCGCCGCCTCGACGGGTGGGACGCCGAGCTCGTGGTCGAGCTGACCGAGCTCGTCCGCCCCCGCCACCCCGACGCCATCGGCCGCAGCCGCGCCAGCCGGGGACGCCACCACCGCGCCCTCGCCCGCCTCCTCGAGACGTACGCCCGCCGCCGCCCCGTCGTCGTCTGGATCGAGGACCTCGCGTGGAGCCCGGACGGGATCGCGTTCGTGGAGGCGCTCCTGCAGCGCCAGTCCCGGACCCCGTCCGCCGTCCTCGTCCTCGCCACCTTCCGGCCCGGCGAGGCCGACGCCGCCGCCGACGACGACATCGCCCGCCTCGCCGCCCGCGAGGACTGCCGCCGGCTGGAGGTCGGCCCGCTCCCCGAGGGCGCCGCCGCCGAGCTGGTCGCGGACCTCCTCGGGCTCGCCCCCGACCTCGCCCGCCACGTCCTCGACCGCGCCTCGGGCAACCCCCTCTTCGCCCGCCTCCTCGTCGGCGACTGGGTCCAGCGGGGCGTCCTCGTCCCCGGCGGGGAGGGGTTCGAGCTCCGAGACGGCGCCCACGCCGAGCTCCCCGACGACCTCCACGAGCTGTGGCTGCGGAGGGTCGACGGGACGCTCGCGGACGACGACGCGGCCCTCGCCCTGGAGGTGGCGGCGACCCTCGGCGAGAGCGTCCACCCCGAGGAGTGGGGAGCGGCGCTGGACGAGGCCGAGCTGGACGTCGACGAGGACGAGATCCTGGCGGCCGTCACCCGCGGCGGGCTCGTCCGCCCTGCCGCCGACGGCGACGGCTGGGAGCTGGTCCACGGGATGCTCGCCGAGTCGCTCCTCCGCCGGGCCCGCGACGCCGGCCGCCTCGGTCGCTGGCACCGGGCCTGCGCGGCGGCGCTCACGAGGCTCCCGGCCGGCGATCCCTCGCTCCGGGCGGCGCGGCTGGGTCGCCACTGGCTGGAGGCGGGGGACACGCGGGCGGCCATCGGGCCGCTGCTCCAGTCGGCCGGCTGGAAGTGGCGGTCGGGGGACTGCGCCGCGGCCCTGGCGGCGGTGGGGACGGCCGAGCAGGCGGCGGCGGAGGCGAGCGTGGCGGCGGACGACCGCGTCCGCTCGGAGATCGCGCTGGCCCACGCCGACGCCCTCGCCGCGTCCGGACGCATCGCCGACGCGGGCCGCGTGGCGGAGAAGGTCGTGGCCGCCGCGGAGGCCGGGGGGTGGCCCGACCTCGAGGCTGCAGCGCGCATCCACGACGCCATGGCGCGCATGCGCGAGCACCGCTTCGAGGAGGCGCTGGTCGTCCTCGAGCAGGCGCTCACGCTCTACCTCGTCGAGGAGGACGGCCCCGGGATGGTCGAGGCGGGGCGGCTCCTCGCCCGCTGCCTCGGCGCCTGCGGGCGGCTCCCCGAGGCGATCGTCCGGGGACGCGCGGCCCTCGCGGCGGCCGAAGCGCTGGGCGACCCCGTGGCCCGGGCGGAGGTCCTCGTCGTCCTCGGCGGCCTCCAGAAGCGGGCCGGCAAGCTCCCCGAGGCGGAGCGGCTGTGCAGCGCGGCGGCGTCCGTCCTCGGCAAGGCGGGCCACCGGGCGCGGCTCGCCGAGGTCTGGCTGGTCGTCGCCGACGTCCGCCGCCGCCGGGGCGATCTCGACGGGGCGGCGGCGATGCTGGAGCGCTCACGCGACGTCTGGTCGGAGGCGGGTTCGCTGTACGTCGGCGCCGTCGACATCAACCTCGCGCTCGTCGACATCGAGCGCGGCCGGTTCGAGGACGCCGTCGCCCGGCTCCTCGGCGCGCTCCCCGTGGCCGACGCGGAGGACGACCGCTTCGTGGCGTTCTCGGGGCGGGCCATGCTCGTCCGCGCTCTCGCCAGCCTCGACCGGTTCGAGGAGCTGGAGCGGACCCTGACGGAGCTGGAGGCGTGGCCCCCCACGCTCGCCTCGGAGGACACCGCGGGCACGGTGGAGGAGGCCGGGGACGTCGCCGCCCGGGAGGACCGGCGCGCGCTCGCGGTCCGCTGCTGGACGTCGGCGCTGCGTCAGTGGGAGCAGCTCGGGCTCCGGAACCCGGTGCTCCGGGTGACCGTCAAGATCGACGAGATCAGCCTGACTTCACCTTCGTGAGGACGAGGCTCCCGTCGGCCGCCTCCTGCGCGACCCACGACTCCTGCGCCCAGTTCTTCCCCGTCGCGAGGCTGATCTCGAGCCCGTCCCCGCCGAAGAGCATCAGCTTCCGCATCGCCCGCGACCGGAGCGCCTTCTCGAACTCCTTGCGGAACTCCTCGTTGGAGCGGTCCCCCGCGTCGGCGATGACCTGGTTCCAGATGCTGTCGAGCTCGTCGGGGCTGAAGTGGATCATGGTTGCGTCGCCGCCGGGCGCGGGTCCGCGGTCGGACCGTTCGGGGGCCCGGAAGGTCGCGAGGTTCGTCTTCGACTCGTCGCTCAACGGAACGTCTCCAGGTAGCCCCCCCAGCGCTCGGCCCCCTTGTGCGACATCACCTCGCGGACCGCCGTGGCGGCGCGCAGGGCGAGGTCGGGGACGAGGAACGCGGGGCCGCTCATCGTGGAGCGGTAGTAGTCCTTCGGCAGCGGCATCAGCTTGTTCCCCGCCGCCTTGTAGTGGGGCTGCCCGTGCAGCTCCTCCACCTTGTCGCTGTCCAACGGGATCAGGGTGTCCAACCCGCCGAGCGCGTAGGTCCGCGGGGGCGCCAGCGAGACCTCCTTGCCGAGGTGCGCGGGGAGGCCGTGGACGCTCCCGTCGGGGGCGAAGAGGTAGTCGATGTCGAGGCCGTCAGAGCCGACCCGGGTCAGCCGGATGCGGCCGCGCGCGGCGCCCACGCCGTACCACGCGTCCTCCTCCTCGACCGTGATCATCCGCGGCCGCCCCAGCCCCCGCTGCTCCAGCGCGACGTGCATGTGCGCCCGGATGGCGTCGGCGGCCTCGTGGAAGGCGTCCGCGCCGCGCCGCCGGAGCGAGATGTCCGTCAGCGACACCGACCCGAAGAGGTCCCGCCAGAAGCGGCGGCTCGCGCCGAAGCCGAAGCGCTGCTGGAAGTCCGCCACGAGGTCCGCGATGGTCAGGGGACGGAGCCCCAGCCCGCGCCCCTCGCCGCCGTCGCGGTGGACGAACACGATCGTCCGGAGCGGCATCAGGGACTGGCTCACGACGTGGTTCTTGGGCTTGACCTCGCGCTTGTCCGCGTCGCGGTACCAGAGCTCCTCGGTCCACTGCCCGAAGCTCCGGTGCGACGGGGACGCCATCGCCATCGCGCGGTCCGTCCCGTCGGGGCCGTGGCCGCGCTTGGGGATGAGGACGAGGACGCGGTCGGACGCCCCGAAGGTCCACTTCTCGACGCCGCGGCGGGGAGCCCCGGTGACGAGGCGGGCGGTGATGGAGGACTTGCCGAGCTTGCTGTCGCCGACGATGAGGACCCCCTCGCCGGCGCTCGGCTCGAAGACGAGGTTGCCGAAGAGGACGGCGGCGTCGCGGACCTCGTCGAAGTCGACGACCGACTTCGCGGCGGCGAGCTGCCCCTGGTCGTAGAGCGCCCGCGCCAGCGTCCCCCGGAGCGACCCGAGGACCGCCGACGACGGGATCCGCCCGCCGCGGAGCATCTCCTCGCCGGCGTGCGCGTCGAAGAGGTTCTCGGCGTGGCGCGACCACCGCTCCCACGGCGTGTTGGTCATCCGCTCCGCCTCGCGGTCGGCGGCGTAGCGCATGGCGAGCTGGGTGAAGACGTCGCGCACCGCCCCCGCCTCGCGCCCCCGGGACTCGAGGTACGCCGCCTCCAGCGCCTGCGCCGCGCGGTGGACGGCCTGGCGCCGGCCCGCCTCGAGGTCGTCGTAGAACGTCAGCTTCAGCCCGAGGTGGAGCTGCACGGCCGTCATCATGTCGACGAACGTGGGGTCCGACGGCTTCCGGTCGCCCCGCTTCGCGTACCACGCGAGGTACTTGACCATCGCCCGGGGGACGAGGATGCGGGGGCTGTGGCCGTCCTCGCCGAGGTCGATGCCGAAGAACGCCTGCCGGCTCTCGTTCATCCACGCGATGCCGGGGAAGTCCTCGCCGGGGACCTTGCTCTCCAGGAGCGTGAACTCCAGCTGCTCGTGCATGCCGCGGATGCGGTCGACGAGGTCGGCGGGGTCGTACCAGGGGATGCCGAGGTCGCGCAGCAGCGCCTCGGCGATGGGCGGCTCGGCGGCGTTCTCGAGCTGGTCGATCCACCCCAGGACGTCGCCGCTGACGGGGGACTTGGAGCGCTCGGCGACGTCGAACTGCTGGTCCAGCCGGAGCTCCACGAGCTCCCGCATCGACAGCCCCTCGTCCTCCGCGAGGTAGCCGAGGCGGGGGCCGGGGCCGCGGTTGTGGAGGCGGAAGACCTGGAGCGAGGCGTCCTCGAGGTGGGCCGACAGGAGCGTCTCGCAGCGGCCGCCGAGGCTCTCCGTGGGGGGCTCGCCGGGGAGGCGCGCGGGGCGGATGCCGCCCTGGGGGGTGGGGTCGTACTCGAGGCGGACCACGTAGCGGCCGTCGTCGTCGCGCCAGGCAGCGTCGACGAGGACGTCGATGGCGTGGGTGCCGCGGGCCCGGTCGGTGGAGTCGCGGTGGAAGATGACGCGGGCGTCGGACTCCCCCGAGTCCATCAGCCGGCGGACCATGCGGGTCAGCTCGTTGCGGGCGGGGGCGGCCAGCTCGTGCCGCTCCAGCTCCTCGTGGAGGCGGAGGCCGAGGGCGGCGGGGAGCTCCCACTCGGGCTGGTGGCCGCCGACGAAGGGGGTGAGGAAGCCGGTCCCCGCGAGCGACGCGAAGTCCCGCGCGCCGAGCGCCTCGTCGACCGCCACGAGGGCCTCGCTGATGGCGCGGGCGGCGGCCCGGGCGGGGACCTCGGCGCGGCCCGGCTCGCGGCGGAGGAGGTGGTCGCGGGCGTCCCCCATCCCCTTCATCGCGTCCTGGAGGAGGGCCCAGAGCTTGTCGAAGGCGGCGCCGGCGTCGTACGGGGCGGCCGGGGCGACGGTGTTCAGGAGCTGCGCCTGGCGCTCGGCGAGGCTCTCCGTGAGCGACCGCAGGCCGGTGGGGTCGAGGAGGCCGAGGAACTCCTGGAGGAGCGACTCGATCCGGGACGACGTCAGCGTCTCCGGGGGGAGGTCGTCGGCGAGCTGCCGCAGCGACGTGAGCGCCTCCCTCACGGGGGCGATGCGGCCGCTCCGGACGGTCTTGCGGAGGCGCGCCACGCCGCGGCCGGCCTCGGTGAGGATGCGGTCGCCGGCGAGCTCCTCGAGGGTCTCGGCGATCGACTCGAAGGCGAACTGGATCTCCTCGGCGGTCTTCGCGAGGCGGGTCCCCAGCTCGGCGGGGTCGACGCCCTCGTGCTTCCCCTTGGACGCGGCCAGTTCCTCGGCGCGGGTCGCGGCCGCCTGGACGTCCCGGTACAGGGCGCGCTGCTCCCGGAGGAGGGTGGCGAGCGGGCCGAGGACGCCGCCGCGCTCGTCGTCGGACATGGGGTGGTCGCCCTCGACCCCGAGGCCTGACTCGCGGACCGAGTCGCGGAGCCGGGCCGCCAGCACCCGGGCCGCGTCCAGCTCGCCGCGTGCCAGGAGCACGTCCAGTTGGGCGAAGAGGATGTCGGCTCGCTCGGCGGGATCCATGTCCGCCTCGTAGTTTGCCCCACCTCGCGCGCGCGGTCAGGCTCCCAGGTCCCAATCGAAGTCGTCTTCGGGCTCCCACGAGGGCCTGGGGGGCTCGGGATCCGGATCGTCGGCCTCGGTCCACTCCCGGACGTAGGTGTGGGCGTCCACGCCGCCGCGGAAGTGGTTCCCCTTGGCGGGCGGGGGCGGGGGCGGGGGCGGCGGCTCGGCGAACCAGGGGACGAGCCCCTCGACGACGGGGTCGAGGAGGTCGCCGCCGTGGACGACGCAGACCCGGTCGGCGTCCCGCGACGGGGTGCTCGGGACGGCGTACGTCGCCGCCTCCTGCTTCATCGAGGGGTCGACCTCGCCCGCCGCGCGCTGGGCCGCCCACGCCCACAGCGGCCGCCACGCGCCGACGTCCACCGGCCCCGCGAGGGGGAGGCAGACGCGGAACTTGGGGTAGGCGGCGGTGTGCGACCAGGTGCTGTGGACGACGTGGAACCAGCGCTCCCAGGTGCGGCGCGCCTCGGCGACGCGGGTCCCCTTGTCGTAGTCGAGGATGAGGCAGCTGAGGTGGAGGACGCCGGACCGGCCGCGCTTCGCCTCGGGCGTGTACAGGGTCGGCGAGAAGAGGCGGAGGTCGGTCTTGGCGCGGGCGCGGGCGTTGCGGCGGAGCTGCTCGTACTGCGCGCGGACGGCCGGCTCGGGCTCCTTGTGGGCGGCCTCGGCCTCCTTGCGCGTCCGGTCGAGCTGCCGCCAGATCTTCGACGTCCCCTCCTCGCCCGCCTCCCACGCGGCCCAGGCGGCGTCGATCCGCTTCGTCTCGCGCTCGATGGCCTTCCTCAGCTGCGGCTTCAGATCGAAGGACGTCAGGCCCGTGACGAGCTCGTGGAGGGTGAGGACGTCGCGCTTCGGGGACGTGTCGAAGACGCGCTCGAAGGTCGCGATGGCGAAGCCGGAGGTCGACTCGGGGAGGCGGGTCACGGGAGGCGGTCCTCGCCGAAGAAGACGTCGGCGTGCTCGAACCGGACGCCCAGGTTGGCGGCGAAGTCGGCGTCCACCTGGCGGTCCCCGACGACCAGCGATCGGGCCGGGTCGAGGCCGTGGACGACGAGGTGGCGGACGCCCATCCCCGGCATCGGCTTGCGGCACCAGCACCGGATCGCGCCCGCGGGGTGGGGGCAGTGGAGGACGTCGATCGGCAGGCCGAGGAGCTCGACCGTCCGCTCGATGCAGGCGACGACCTGCTCCTCGGTGACCTGGCCGAGCGCGACGCCCGCCTGGTTGGTGACGCCGACGAGCGTCCAGCCGTCCTCGACGTAACGGGCGAGGATCTCCCGGCGGCGGGGGAGGAGGACGACGTCGTCGGGGTGGCGGGGGAAGGGGGGGCCTCCGAGGGTGTGGCGGACCGTCCCGTCGAGGTCCAGGAGCAGCCCCTTGCCGGTGCGGGCGGGGCCGGCGCGGCGCGCGAAGGGGACGGTCGTCAGGCTCGCGAACCCCTCGGAGCCGGACGGCGCCTCGTACCGCTGGAAGAAGCGGTGGATCGCCTGCGGCGGGAACATGTTGGGGTCGGCCTTGCCCGCCTTCTTCAGCTCGTCGGGGGAGAGGAGGCGGCCGTGGCGATCGAGCATGCGCCGGCACGCGTTGACGAGGGCGTCGCGGGGCTCGATGTCGATCCGGATGCCGGTGACGGGGATGCCGTGCTCGGCGCCGAGGCGGAGGGCCCCGCGGCGGGACTTCCGGTCGGGGTAGGTGTTGTCGAGGACGAACCGCGTCTGCCCCGCGGCGATCCGCTCCTCCATCAGGGGGAGGAGGCCGTCGAGCCGGCCGCCGACGGTGTCGCGGTTGAGGCGGGCGTACCCGGCGGCGACGTAGGGCGCCACCGAGGTCGTCTTTCCCGACGCCGGCGACCCCATCACCATCACGATCTCGGGGGCCGCCACGGGCGCCGCGGCGTGCAGCTCCCGGCGGGCGTCGGGGGCCCACTTCTTCCGCTGCTCGAGGAGGGCGAGGTCGTCGTCGGTGAGGGTCAGGTCGACCGCCGACAGGCTCGACGTCAGCGACTCACGCCGGGTCGCCCCGACCAGCGCGACGACCGACGGGCTCATCTGCAGGAGCCACGCCAGCGCCACCTCCTGGGGGGTCCGCCCGTGCCGGTCCGCGACCTGCTGCAAGGCCGCGTGAGTGCTCGCCTTTTCCTTCTTCGACCATCCTCCCAGGGGGCGGTGCGCGAGCGTCGCGATGCCCTGGGAGAGGCAGTAGGCGAGGACGCCGTCGGTGAACGCCTTCTTCCCGAAGAAGGACGCCTCGTTCTGGACGGCCGCGATCGGGACGATGGTCTGCGCCTCGACGAGCTGGTCGAGGGCGACGTTGCAGAGGCCGACGTGGACGACCTTCCCCTCCTCCCGGAGGCGGGCGAGCTCGCCGACGGAGTCCTCGAACCGGACGCGGGGATCGGGGGCGTGGAGCTGGAAGAGGTCGATCGCGTCGGTCCCGAGGTTCGCCAGGGCCGCCTCGCAGGCCTGGCGGAGGCGCTTGGGGCGCCCGTCGGGGAACCAGCGGCCGTCGGGGCGGCGGAGGCCGGCCTTGGTCGCGACGAGGACGGCGTCGCGGCGGCCCCCCCAGGCGGCGAGGGCGCGGGCGATCAGCTGCTCGTTGTGGCCCCGGTCGGACTCGTCGAGGCAGTACGTGTCGGCAGTGTCGATCAGCGTCACGCCGGCGTCGAGGGCGGCGACGATCAGGGCGACGGCGTCGCCCTCGGAGGGGCGGCCCGCGGTGGACAGGCGCATGGCGCCGAGGGCGACGAAGCCGGT
>CAYFOA010000192.1:0-13852 GCA_964344575.1 uncultured Rickettsiales bacterium
GCCGTCGTCGGCCGACGGCCCTGGCAGGGGTGAGGTCGACGACCTCGGCGGGTTCGGGGCGCCCGAAGGGGCCCTCAAGGGGGTGAGGTCGCCGACCTCGGTGGGTTCAGGGCGCCTGGAGGTGCCCTCCGGGGGGTGAGGTCGCTGACCTCGGCGGGTTCAGGGCGCCTGATGAGGCCCTGGAAGGGGTGAGGTCGGCGACCTCGACGGGTCCGGGCAACGGCGGCGGCGTACGCGCCGTCTGGCTCGCCCTAGGCTGTCGGGGTCCGGAACTCCTCCCAGTCCTTCGCCACCTTCTTCATCAGCGCCGGGTAGACGATCCAGATGCGGGCCGGCGTGATCGCGGCCATGTAGAGCCTCCCGAACCAGCCCCGGGCCTTCCAGTAGACCGCCAGCTCCGCGCCCGCGGTGCCGTCGTCGTGGTGCACCCAGCCGATGTGGAGGGCCGCGTGGACCGTCGCGTTGCCGAGCTCCACCAGCCGCTCCTCCTCGCCGTGGAACACCAGCGCGAAGCCGAATGGGTCCGGGGCCGCCGCGTCGTCCGTCGGGCGGTCCTCCTCCGGGAGCCGCTCCCGCAGCGACGCCTCCTCGCACCCCGGGATCGGTACCGCCGGTCCGCCCGGTCCCAGCCGAACACCCGCCCCAGCAGCAGCCGCAGCTTGAACAGCAGCCCCGCCAGCCCCCCCGGCTGCGCCGCCGCCTCCGCCATCCGGCAGAACATCGCGAAGTCCTCCCCCGCCGCCGGATCCGCCGTGATCGGGTACGCCCACACCTCGTCCAGCTCGAAGTCCCGCAGCAAGTCGTGCACCCGCCACGGCCGCCCGCGGTGGTGCTCCGGGGTCAGTCGCCCTCCAGCCATCTCCTCCTCCTTCTCCCTCCCCTCATCGGTCGTCCGCGCCGCCGCTCCAGCGGGGTGTCAGCGTCCTGACAGTTCTCGCCCCGGAGACGCCCCTTCAACCTACCTGAACGCTGGACGTGGCCGCTGTGGCACGGCCCCTGCAAAGCCCCTCGGGCCATGGGACGTGAGATCTACCCGGCGATGAGCGGAGGGACACGGGCATTGCAGATGCTCGACGTCCTCTCCAACAACCTCGCCAACGTGAACACCGCGGGGTTCAAGGCGGATCGGGCGGTGTTCTCGCTCACGTCCGCCACGTCGGCCGAGGGGGTCGACCCGAACTCCGCCGAGGCCAAGCTCGCGGCCGCGTGGAACACGTTGGAGGGGGAGGCCACCGACTTCGAGCAGGGGTCGCTCCTGGGCAGCGGCTCGGCCACGCACGTCGCGCTCCAGGGGGACGGGTTCTTCGCCGTGAAGGGGGCCGACGACGTCGTCCACCTCACGCGCGACGGGTCGTTCCGCATCGACAGCGACGGCTACCTCGCCACGCGGGCGGGGGCGCACGTCCTCGACGACGGCGGCAAGGCCGTCAAGATCCCCGCGGGCGAGCTCGTCATCGACGAGGGCGGCGACATCCGCGTCAACGGCGCGAAGATCGGCGCCCTCGGGGTCGTCGACGTCGCCGACCGGACCCTCCTCGAGAAGGCCGGCGGCAACGTCTGGGCCCTCGGCGCGGGCCAGGCGACCGTCGACGTCGAGGACCCCGTGATCCGCCAGTTCCACCTCGAAGGCAGCAACGTCGAGCCCGTCCGCGCGCTCACCGAGCTGATCGCGATCAGCCGCTACTACGAGGCGTTCCAGAAGTCGCTCGAGAGCTCGACCGAGCTCGACCAGCAGCTCAACACCACCGTCGGTCGAATCGACCGGTAGTCAGGAGGCAAGATGCGCTCCCTCTTCACCGCGGCCACGGGCATGAAGGCCCAGCAGGTCCGCATCGACAACATCTCCAACAACCTCGCCAACGTGAACACCACGGGGTTCAAGAAGGGCGAGGCCGAGTTCGAGGACCTCTACTACCAGAAGGTCCGCACCGGAGGCGGCGAGACGGCCGCCGGGACGAAGCGGAACGACACGGTCGAGATCGGCCACGGCGTCCGCACCGCCCAGGTCGCGCGGGACTTCGGCCAGGGCGCGATCGTCGAGTCGTCCAACGACACCGACATGGCCATCGTCGGCGACGGCTTCTTCGTCGTCGAGTCGCCCGAGGGCGAGGAGCTGTTCACCCGCAACGGCAACTTCGGGGTCGACGCGGACGGTCAGCTCATCACCGCCGGCGGCCTGAAGCTGGCCGGCGGGATCACGATCCCCGAGGGGGCGCTCGTCACCGTGGGCGTGGACGGCGTCATCACCAGCAAGCTCGACGGCGAGGAGTCGCAGCTCGGGCAGCTCGAGCTCGCGCGCTTCGGCAACCCCGCCGGCCTCGAAGGCCTCGGCGCCGGCATCTACCGCGCCACCGAGGCGTCGGGCGACGCGTCGCGCGGCACGCCCGGGACCGAGGGCTTCGGCGAGGTCATCGGCAACGCGCTCGAAGGCAGCAACGTCGACGTCGCCGAGGAGCTGATCGCCATGATCATGGCCCAGCGCTCCTACGAGCTGACCTCGAAGGCGATCTCGACCGCCGACGAGATGCTCCAGATGACCAACCAGCTGAAGTAGGCGGCCATGACGCGCATCCTCCCGATCCTGATCCTGAGCCTCGGCCTGGCCGCCCCCGCGTGGGCCGGGTCGCTGGACGTCGTCGCCGTGCAGGACGCCATCGCGCAGTCGGCGCGGCGGGCGCTGCCCGACACCATCGTCGAGATCGAGGTCCACTCGGTCTGGATCCGGGGCGACGTCGAGCTCCCGTCCGACGCGCAGCCCGGCATCCGGGTCCGCGCCGACGGCGACGAGGACTGGATCGGGAAGATCAGCGTCGATCTCGAGGTCACCGACCGCGGCCGGCCCGTCAAGACGCTCAAGGCCACCGCCGAGATCGCCGCCTACATCGAGGTCGCCGTCCTGCGGCAGCCCGTCGCCCGTGGCGAGCGCATCGGGCGGGACGACGTGAGCACGACGAAGCGCGACGTCGCCGACTTCCCCGGCGGCATCATCACGTGGACCGACGCGCTGATCGGCCGCGTCCCCAAGCGCGACCTGCCCCTGGGCAGCCTCGTCCGCCACGCCGACCTCGAGCAGCACGCCGACGCGCAGCGCAACCAGCCCGTCACCCTCCTCATCCGGTCCGGCCCCCTCCGCGTCACCGCCCCCGGCGTCCTCCGCAAGGACGCCCGGATCGGCGACCTCGTGGAGGCCGTCTCCACGGACAACGGCCGGACCGTCTACGGCGTCCTCGTCAGCGACGACGTCGTCGAGATCCCCACCGTCGACGCGACCGTCGGTCGCACCGCCCGGAGGTAAGCCATGAAGGCTCCCACCCTCGTCGCCCTCGCCGCCGCGGCGCTGCTCTCCAGCTGCGCGACGACCTCCGTCGTCAACCCGCCGCCTGCCGCGATGGCGCCCCCGCCGGCCCCCACCCAGCCCGTCGTCGACGCCGACGGCGGCTTCACCTACGCCGGCGCGTCCCTCTACAGCCGCCGCGCCCGCGGGATCGGCGACGTCGTCACCATCAAGGTCTCCCACACGACCACCGCCGACAGCAACGCCAAGACCAGCCTCAAGCGGACCGGCAAGACCGACGCCAAGGTGAGCGCCCTGTTCGGCCTCGAGACCGCGATCCCCAAGCTCGAGGTCGAGCCCGGCGTGGGCCCGTCGCTGTCCCTGGGGACCGAGTCGACCAACGACTTCGACGGCGAGGGCGGCACCAACCGCGCCGGCACGGTCAGCGCGACGCTCACCGCGCGCGTCATCGAGGTCCTCCCCGACGGCAACCTCCGCCTCTGGGGCACGCAGGAGGTCCGGGTCAACAACGAGGTCCAGGCGCTCGTCGTCGAGGGCATCGCCGACCCGCGCAGCATCGGGTCCGACAACTCCATCGCCAGCTCGTCCATCGCCGACCTCCGCATCGAGTACGCCGGCATGGGCGTCGTCAGCGGCAAGCAGCGGCCCGGCTGGTTCACCCGCGTCCTCGACGTCGTGAACCCCTTCTAGGAGACGGAGACCGACATGAAGCGCTTCTCCCTGCTCCTCCTCGCCGCCGCGGTGCTCGCGCCGTCGCTCGCGGACGCCTCCCGCATCAAGGACATCGCCCGCTGGGAGGGCGTCGAGGACAACGTGGTCGTCGGCGTCGGCGTCGTGGTCGGCCTCCAGGGGACCGGCGACGGCGGCCAGGCCGTGCGCGACTTCCTCCGGGGCGCCGCCGGGGCCCTCGAGTCCGACATCGACGCCGCCAAGCTGCGGTCCAAGAACGCCGCGCTGGTGACCGTCACCGCCACGCTCCCCGCCTTCTCGCGGAAGGGCAACCGGATCGACGTCACCGCCAGCTCGATGGGGGACGCCAAGTCGCTCGCCGGGGGGACGCTCCTGCCGACCATGCTTCGCGACAGCGCCGGCCGCCACGCGTGGGCCGTCGCCGAGGGGAGCCTCGCCATCGGCGGGTTCAGCGCCGCCGCCGGGGGGGCCGCCGCGTCGAAGAACCACACCACGGTCGGCCGCATCCCGTCCGGCGCCAAGGTCCTCGCCGACCTCGCGCCCGACCTCCTCAACCGCGACGTCCTCCACCTGAGCCTCCGCGAGGCCGACTTCCGGACCTCCGTCGGCGCCGCCCGCGCGGTCAACGCCGAGCTCCTCGGGGACTTCGCCTACGCCGTCGACAGCGGCACCATCGAGGTGCACGTGCCGCCCCAGTATCGGGGCCGCGTGCCCGAGCTCGTCGCCCGCCTCGAGATCCTCGACGTCGCCACCGACACCGTCGCCCGCGTCGTCGTCAACGAGCGGACCGGCACGGTCGTCATGGGGGCCGACGTCCGCATCGCCACGGTCGCGGTCGCGCACGGCGGCCTGACCATCGAGGTCGACACCCGCCTCGGCGTCAGCCAGCCGGGCCCGTTCAGCGGCGGCGAGACCGTCGTCGTCCCGGAGACCGAGATCGACGTGACCGAGGAGCAGCGCCGCCTGGAGGTCGTCCAGGGCGTCTCGATCGGCGAGGTCGTGGGCGCGCTGAACACGCTCGGCGTCTCCCCTCGGGACCTCATCTCGATCCTGCAGAACATCAAGGCCGCGGGCGCCCTCGACGCCGAGCTCGAGGTCCTCTGACCGTGAGCGTGAAGCCCGTCTTCGTCCCCCCGCCGGACGCCGCCACCAGCGGCGCGCAGGGGCTCGCCGATCGCCTCCGCGACGCGGCGAAGAACGGCGACACCGACGGGCTCAAGAAGGCGGCGCAGAAGTTCGAGCAGTACTTCGTAGCGACGATGATGAAGGAGATGCGGAAGGCGTCGGGGAACGAGTCGGGGCTGTTCAGCGGCACCGAGATGGAGACGTTCCACGCGCTGTTCGACGAGGAGATCGCGGGGCGGATCACGGAGGGGCAGGGCGTCGGGTTGGCGCGCATGATCGAGCGCAACCTGGCGGCCGCGTACAGCGGCGAGGGGACGGCGGGCGCCGTCGGTTCGGCGGCGGGGGCCGCAGGTCGGACCGACGGCGCTGCGCTGTCCGCCTCGTTGCGCGAGGGGTTCGCCTGGCCGCTGCCGGCGTCCGAGCCGGGATCGATCTCCTCGGACTACGGACGCCGCGTCGACCCCCACTCCGGCGCGCACAAGCACCACGCCGGCCTGGACATCGCCGCGCCCGCGGGCACCCCGGTCCGCTCGATCGCCGACGGCACCGTCATCCGCGCCGGCTCCAGCACCTCGTACGGCAACGTCGTCGACGTCCAGCACGCCGACGGCACCGTCAGCCGCTACGCCCACCAGCAGTCCCTCGACGTCTCCGTGGGCGACGAAGTGACCGCCGGCGACCGCCTTGGCGCCGTCGGCTCGACCGGCCGGAGCACCGGCCCCCACCTCCACCTGGAAGTCCTCGTCGACGGAGAAAAGGTCGATCCGCACGCATTTCTGCGGCGCGATTGATCTTTTTTCTCAAGTCTTCGGCGGACCCTCCGATCTTGAATCAGCTTCGGAGGAATGATCGATGAAGATCGCAGGAACCGACCCCGGGACTTCGATTCAGGCGCTCCAGGCGGCCCAGCAGGCCCGCGCCACGGATCAGCAGCCCCCCCCGTCGGACGCCGGCCTGACGCAGCGCGCCGGGCTCGACGATCCGTCCTCGGTGCAGCTCAGCGCCCGCGCGGAGGAGGTCCAGCACGCCCGCGAGCTGGCCAAGGCCGAGCCGGAGGTGCGGGCCGAGGTGGTGGAGCAGGCCAAGGCCGACTACGCCGCCGGGCAGCTCAAGGCGGACCCCGCCGAGCTCGCCGCGCTCATCGCCCGAGACCTTTTCTAGGGACCTCCGGGTCCCCGGGCCCGAGTTGGCCCGCTTCATGCAGCTCTGTCCTGACGCAAGGGGAACGACGGAGCATCCATGACGAACGACACACCATTCGCCACGCTCGCTGACGCCCTGGAGAACGAGCTCAGCCTGTTGGTGGAGCTTCGGGACCTCGGCGTCAGCGCTCACGAGCCCCTCGTGGGACTCGACCTCCCGGCCGTCGAACGCTGGACTCGGGCGCAGCACGAGCTGCTCCTGAAGCTGTCCGAGGCGGCCGCCCACCGGGCCGATCTGCAGGAGGCCTGCCTGCCCGCCCGCGCGCGGGGGATCGCCGGCGGCGGCGGCCTCGCGACCACCGTCACGCTCCACGCGCTCATCGCGCGGGCGCCGGAGGGGCCGGCGAAGCGCCTCCGTCAACAGCGTGACACCCTCCGCCAGCTCCGTGACGAGATCGCGGCGATCTCCGCCCGCAACGAGGCGCTGACCCGCCAGGTCCTCGAGGTCACCGACCACCTCGGCCAGGGGCTCCAGGAGCAGACCCGCCAGCCCGGCTACGACTCCACCGGCGCCGGCGCCAGCGACACGATCAGCGGCGAGCTGTTCGTCGGAGCCCTCTAGGGGGACGCGCGCATGAGCCTCTTCTCGATCCTCAAGTCCAGCTCCCGCGCCCTGCAGACGGCGTCGGCGGGGATCAACGTGACGTCCAACAACGTCGCCAACGCCAACACCCCCGGCTACGCGAAGCAGAACCTGGGCCTCGCCACGCAGGGCTCCGTGCGCGCGCGCGGCCTCCTCCTGGGGCAGGGCGTCAAGGCGACCGAGGTGCTGAGCACCTACGACCGGTTCAGCCAGGGCGCCGTGTTCGGGAACGCCGGACGGAACGCCTACAGCAGCGACCGGGCGATGGCCCTGCAGTCGATCGAGTCGGCGTTCGTGGACGCCGCCGGGCCGACCGGGCTGGTCGGCGCGATCGAGGGCTTCTTCCAGTCGTTCGACGACCTCGAGCTGGACCCCAGCAGCAGCTCGCTGCGGAACGCGGTGCTGAGCTCCGGCACCGTCGTCGCCAACCTCTTCGGTCGGGCCAGCGCCGAGCTCACCCGCCGCCAGTCCGACGCCGACGCACAGATCAGCGACTACGTCGCGCGGGCCAACCAGATCGCGGGGCAGGTGGCCTCGCTGAACACGCAGATCACGCAGCTCGAGGCCGGGGGGGAGGGCGCCCACGACCTGCGCGCGCACCGGACGCAGCTCCTCGAGGAGCTCGCCAGCTTCGGGCCGACGACCGTCAACGAGCAGGCCGACGGCTCGGTCGACGTCCTCTTCGCCAACCACTCCTTCGTCACCGGCGGCGACGCGCGCTCGCTGTCGACCGCCGAGGACCCGGCGACGGGCTTCCTCCAGGTCCACATGCAGTCCGGCGGCGCGACCATCGACATCAGCGGGTCGGTGAGCACCGGCTCGATCGGGGCCGCGATCGAGACGCGCGACGTCACCGCCACCGGGCTGCTGGCCCAGATCGACGAGCTCGCGTTCGAGTTCGGGACCCAGGTCAACACGCTCCACGCCGGCGGCTTCGGCCTCGACGGCGTGACCGGGCGGGACTTCTTCGGCCTCACGGCCACGGCCGACGGGGCGGCGGCGTCGCTGTCGCTGGGCGCGTCGGTGGCGGGCGACCCGGACGCGGTCGCGGCGGCGTCGACGTCGGCGGGGCTGCCCGGCGACAACAGCAACGCGACGGCGCTGGCGAACCTCGGCACGAGCCTGCTGATGTCCTCGGGGACGGAGACGTTCACGGGGTTCCTGACCTCCGCGCTCGCGAGCCTCGGCCACGAGTCCGCGATGGCGCGCGACGACGCGGCCCGGACGCAGCTCGAGCTCCACGCCAGCCTCGACCTCCGCGACTCGGTCTCGGGGGTCTCGCTGGAGGAGGAGGCGATGGACCTGCTCCGCTTCCAGGACGCGTACCAGGCGGCCGCGCGGGTGATGCGTACGGCCAACGAGATGCTCGACGAGCTGATGCAGATCGTGTGATCGGCTCAAGTCCCCCGCGAACCGACCGATGAGCCCCTCTGAGGAACCCTGAATGCGAGTCACCGCCGCCCATGCCTACCGCGCCCGGATCGAGGCCATGCGCCGCGCGTCCAGCGACAGCTTCGACGCCGAGCGCGTCGCGGCGTCGGGCAAGCGGATCGAGCGGCCGTCGGACGACCCGGCGGGCTTCCAGCGGGCCACGCTGCTGCGGGCGATGCAGTCCGACATGGAGGCGGGCCGCCGGAAGATGGACCTCGTCCGGATCGAGCTGTCGACGGCCGAGGAGGCGTTCGACGGCATGGGCCGCATCCTCAACCGCATGCGCGAGCTGACCGTCCAGATGGCGACGGCGCTGACCGGCCCCGAGGAGCGGGCCAACGCGGCGGTGGAGGTGGCCAAGCTGAAGGAGTCGATGATCGCGCTGGCGAACACGCGCCACGGCGACAAGCGGCTCTTCGGCGGGCAGCAGACGAACGCGAACCCGTTCGACGCGACGGGCGCGTACCTCGGCGACAGCAACGCCCAGAGCGTGGGGATCGCCGACAGCACCACGGTCGAGGTGACGTTCGCGGGCGACGCGGTCCTCCGCGGCGCGGCCGGCGGGCCGGACATCCTCCAGATGATGGACGACCTCGAGACCGCGCTGGCGACGAACACCGTCGCCGACATCCAGGACAGCCTCGGCGACATCGACCTGTCCATCCAGCACGTCCTCGACTACCGGAGCCAGGTCGGGTCGCGCCACGCGCTGATCGACTCGCTGCAGGCTCACTTCGAGATGGTCGAGGTCTCGCTCCTGAACGACCGCACGGCGGTCGAGGGGGCGGATCCCCTGGAGGCGTTCAGCGAGGTCCTGCGGACCCGCCAGGCCTTCGAGTCGGCGACCCAGGTGAGCGTCGCCGCGCGCACGCAGAGCATCTTCGAGTTGCTGTAGAAGCGACCCGATCTTTTCCCTAAAGCGCGCCCCGGCCCCGCCGATAGGTCTTCACGTACGCGGCACCAATCCCGGTCCCGCCCACCCCGGAGAAGACAGTGGCACTTCGAATCAACACCAACGTGAGCAGCGTGTTCGCGCAGAAGTACGTCAACCGTACGAGCGAGCGCCTCAAGAGCTCGATGGAGCACCTCAGCTCGGGTCTGCGGATCACGAAGGCGGCCGATGACGCGGCCGGCCTCGCCGTTTCCGAGAAGATGCGCAGCCAGATCCGCTCCCTGCGGATGGCCATGCGGAACACCGCCGACGGCGTCTCCATGGTGCAGACGGCGGAAGGCGGCCTGAACGAGGTCACCAACATCATGAGCCGCATGCGCGAGCTCGCGGTCGAGGCCTCCTCGGGCGTCCTCCAGGCGACCGAGCGCGCCTACCTGGCGACGGAGTTCACGGCGCTGCAGAACGAGATCGAGCGGATCGCCGACTCGACCGAGTTCAACGGCCTGAACCTGTCCGACGGCACGACCGCGACGGTCGACGTCCAGGTCGGCATCTTCAACGTCGCCGCCCAGGACCGCATCACCGTTTCGCTGCAGGACGCCCAGACGGCGACCCTCGGCATCGACACCCTGTCCGCGGACCTCGGCAGCGCCGCCAACGCGCAGGCCGCCCTCGGGCTGATCGACACCGCGCTCGACTCGGTGAACGACAGCCGCGCCGACTACGGTGCGATCCAGAACCGCCTCAGCTCCGCCATGCGGAACCTCGAGAACTACACCGAGAACCTGGTGGAGTCCGAGAGCCGCATCCGCGACGTCGACTTCGCCGCGGAGACCGCCGAGCTGACCCGCAACCAGATCTTCCAGCAGGCCGGCGTGTCCATCCTGTCGCAGGCGAACTCGTCGACGCAGGTGGCCCTGGCGCTGCTGCAGTAACCGACCCAACGCCCCGTCCCGGGGCCGTCACCGAGGTGACGGTCCCGGGAATCGGGGGGGGGCGTAGGGAGTGAGTGATGAAGGTCACGGCAACACAGATGGCTGGCGCGCACGTCGCGGCGGCTGCGGGAGGGGGACGGGCGGAGCAGCCGACCCGACCTCCGGTCCGGATCCTGGGGAGCGACCCCAAGCCGGTCCTGTCGGCCGAGAACGAGACGCGCGCCGAGAAGACGGACGCGGATCTGAAGCGGATGGTCGACGCGGCCAACCGCGCCATCGAGCACACGAAGCACTCGGTTCACATCGAGAAGCACGATCCGACCAACCGCTTCGTGATGAAGCTCGTGGATGACGGCGGCAAGGTCGTCCGCCAGTACCCGTCCGAGGACTTCCTCAAGGTCGCAGAGCGACTCGGGGACCTCCGCGGCATGCTCTTTGCTTCCGAGGGTTAGGTATGCCTACCGTCGGCGGAATCATCAGCGGGATCGACACCAACGCGATCATCACGCAGCTGCTCGAGGCGTCGAAGGCGCCGATCCGGGGCTTCCAGAACCGGATCTCCACGCTGGAGGCGCGCAAGACGAAGCTGCAGGAGCTGAACACGCTCCTGTCGGACTTCAAGTCGGCGCTGGATTCCGTCAACGGAAGCAACGAGCTGCCCGCGTACGGCGTGAGCAGCAACCAGGCCGACCGCGTCGACGCGACGGCCACCGGCGAGGCCCTGCCGGGGACGTACGACGTCCGCGTCTACTACCAGGCGGACGCGACGATCCGGCGGTCCAACGGCTTCAACTCGCCGACGCAGCAGCTGCGCCGCGGCACGCTGAAGATCAACGGCCCCAACGGGACGACGAACGTCCCCATCCAGACCGCCAACGGGACCCGGACGATCGAGGGCCTGGCGGACTACATCAACGACAACGTGGACGGCGTCAACGCGTACGTGCTGGACACGGGCGTGGGCGGCAGCCCCTACAAGCTGATGCTCCAGGGGGAGGACACGGGCGCCGCGAACCAGTTCACGACGTCGATCTCGTACCAGGGCGGGCCCGGCAAGAAGCTGTACATGTACTCGCAGCAGAACGCGCGCGACGCGCGGCTGCGGATCGACGGGCAGACCGTCTACACGCCCACGAACCAGCCCGCGGATCTCATCCCCGGGCTGACGCTGGACATCAAGGCGGCGACGAGCGGGACGGCGAAGATCACGGTCGGGCGCGACACGACGGCGATGGTCGCGAACGTCCAGGGTGTGGTCGACGCGTACAACAAGCTCAACGAGTTCTTCACCAAGAACATCGGCATCGACGCCGACGCCGCGATCCAGGGGGACGCGACGATCCGGTCGGTGCAGCGCAAGGTGCAGCAGGTGATGGCGTCGGGCTACGGCCACGGCAACATCGCCGGCCTCAACAGCCTCGGGCTGGGGACGTCGCAGGACGGCACGCTGAACTTCGACTCGGCGGAGTTCACGTCGGCGGTGGGGACGGACTTCGACGACGTCATCTCGGCGCTGTCGGGGTCGGGCGGGCTGTTCGACGACCTCTTCAATGCGGTCGACAGCGTCATCGATCCGACGACGGGGATCATCGCCCCGCGGCTGACCAGCATCGACGGGCAGATCGACTCGCTGAACGACTCGATCGCCGACCAGAACTACCGCCTCGAGCAGACCGAGGCGCGGCTGCGGCAGCAGTTCACGGCGATGGAGAAGGTGATGGCGCAGTACCAGGCGACGGGCGACTTCCTCGCCGCGCAGCTCGCTTCGCTGGTCTCGTCCTAAAGGGACGCGGCGAGCCGCCGATAAGGCTCTCTGTCAGGCGTTTCGGGAGACATGAACATGGCAGCCAGCCTCCAGCTCAAGGCGTACAAGCGCGCGACCGTCCACCAGGCGTCGCCTGAGGACACCCTGCTGATGCTCGTCCGCGAGGCCGTCCGGTCGGCGGACAGCGCCGTCCTCGAGCAGGACCCGGGGACGCGGCGCAAGGCTCTGAACAAGTCGCTCCGGATCGTCACCGAGCTGAGCTCCAGCCTGAACCTCGACTACGGCGGGGAGATGGCGTTCAACATGCTCCGGCTCTACAACTTCATCTCCCGCCGCCTGTCGGACGCCATCGCCGGCGACGACGCGGGCCTCCCCGACGCGCTCCGCATCCTGCGGCACGTCAAGGAGACGTGGGAGACGGCCGTCCAGATGGTGCGGGAGGCCGGCGGCATCGACGCCGCGGTGGCCGCTGCCCAGGACGCCGACCCCGCGGGCAGCTCGAACCCGGACGCCGGGTGACCGAACGCGCCGAGGTGTTCGACTGGCTGCGCGGGTACGCCGCGGAGCTGGCCGACGCGGTCGCCGTGCTGGCGTCCGGGGAGGCGCCGGGGGAGGAGTTCCTGGCGCGGTGTCAGGATTTCGACACCCGGGTGCGTCGGTTCGACGTCGGTGTGCTCCGGTCGGCGCTGGGTTCGGCGGAGGGGCGGCACCTGACGGCGCGGCTCACCGAGGTGAAGTCGGAGTTCGAGGCGGCGATGGTCCGCCACCAGGCCGAGATCGAGGGACGCATCCGCGATCTGGGCGCCGGACGGACGGCCCTGCGGGGGTACGCGGACGCCGGCGAGCACCAGCGCGCGGGGGCCCTGTACCTGGAGAAGTCGCTCTGAGCCGCGGTTGGCACGGTTGCTGCTTCTGTTCCTTCCGGACGCGTGGTGCGTCCAGGAGACGGGAGCAGTCGACATGAGTACCGCCACCGCCGAGCAGCAGCGCCGCCGCCACTACCGCGTGGACGTCACCCTGGAGATGCGGATGCGGGTCGCGGACCCGCGGAACGCGTCTTCGAAGGCCGATCCCGTGGAGCGGTTCACCGAGCTGTCCCAGGCCGCGTCGCGCTTCCGGAAGGAGCTCGGGGGGGCGGGGCGGACGTTCGTGGACGCGCTGATGCGGACGCTGGACGACCTCACGGCGGAGCTCGCGGAGAAGCGGGCGGGGCCGTCGGGGTGGTGCCCGAAGGTGGTCGTGGAGGCGAACCTGTCGGCCGGCGGGGTGGGCTTCGCGTGGGACGCGTACCACGCTCCGGGGACGGCGCTGGACGTCGAGTTCACGGTGCACGAGATCGACAGCAGCGTGCCGTTCCGGCTCACCGGGACGGTGGCGCGGTGCGAGCAGCGGGCCGGCGACGCGAGCGGGTTCGCGATGGGCGTCGAGTTCGACCAGATGGGGGCGGCGTCGCAGCAGCGGCTCGTCCGGATGCTCCTGGACCTGCAGCGGATGGCCCTGCGGGAGCGGTCGCGGCGATGAGGCCGGCCGCCCTGCTGCGGTCGGTGATGCTGGGTTCGCTCCTCCTCCTGACCTTCCAGATCCCCTTGGCGGCGCCCGCGCGGGCGGAGGTGCCGGAGCACCCGCCGGCGTTGCGGACGGCGCCGGCGTTCCCCGATCGGAGCGTGCTCGTGTCGTTCGACGTGGCGGCGGGGTACGGGACGTCGGGGCCGATCAAGACGGTGTACGCGAAGAAGATGCCGCTGCTCGGGGGGATGCGGGCGGCGTTCCTGTTCGACGAGCGGTTCGGGGTCGGGGGCGGGGCGTCGGTGTGGTTCCGGAAGGGGACGGGGACGGCGCCGGACGGCCAGACGGCGCCGGAGACGTGGCTGTGGCAGGTGCCGATCGAGGTGGAGGGGTCGCTGCGGGGGATCGCGTGGCGCGCGCAGCCGGTG
>CAYFOA010000192.1:13862-15492 GCA_964344575.1 uncultured Rickettsiales bacterium
CGAAGGAGTTCGTGGAGGGGGTGAAGTTCGGGGTCCACGTGGGCGGCGGGGCGCAGGTGCGGCTGCCGTTCCCGGAGATCAACCTGCGGAACCGGCGGATCGGGGACCCGGTGCTGGACGACATCTGGCTGCACCTGGAGGGGTGGGCGCGGAGCGCGAGCAACTTCGGCGCGGAGGGGTTGGACCTGAGCGCGGTGGGGGTGTCGGCCGGCATCACGTTGTTGATGTGAGGGACAGACCGGGAGCGAGCACGAGAACGAGAACGAGAACGAGAACGAGAACGAGCACGAGAACGAGAACGAGAACGAGCACGAGCACGAGCACGAGAACGAGAACGAGAACGAGAACGAGAACGAGAACGAGCAGGAGCACGAGCTCGAGAACGAGGACTCCACGATGAGCATGAAGCACACCTGGAAGCACGGCTGGAGGCTGACCCTCGGCATGGCCGGCCTGGTCGGGCTGGCGCTGGCGGCACCGGGGACGGCGGCCGCGGACGGCGGGGGCGTGGCGGGGACGGTGGTCGCGATCGAGGGGGACACGTACGTGCTCGAGCTCGGCGACGAGTCGGGGCGGGTGTCGGTCGGGAGCGTGCTCCAGGTGTACCGGCGGCTGCCCTCGGTGCGGGGGACGGCGGCCTACCGGGGGGACGCGATCTGGTGGGAGGTGGGGACGCTGACGGTGGCCGGGATCGGCGACGGCGTGGCGGTGGCGACGTACGCGGGGGCGGGCCAGCCGATGCCGGCGGGGCTCGACGAGAGCGGGGCGCCGGCGGACCGGGTCCACGTGGGCGACAAGGTGCGGGCGAACGGCGCGATCGGGGCGCGCCCGGCGAAGGTCCGGGTGGCGTTCGCGCAGGCGGATCTGTTCGACGTGGAGGCGACGGAGCTGGAGGGGGAGGGGGCCGCGATGATGGCGGAGTGGCTCCGGGGGCTGAAGTCGATCGAGGGCCCGATCGAGGTGGAGGTCCACCCGCGGATCGAGGAACTGGGGAGCGCGCCGCCGGACCTGTCGCGGCAGCTGAGCCTGGGGGCGGACGAGCCGTTCGGCCCGGCCCCGGGGACGCCGGCGGTGCCGGTGGAGGGGCTGTACGAGGGGGCGCCGGAGCCGGTGGCGATCCCGGACGGGCGCGAGGTGCTGGTGGTGGACGAGGCGGACGGGAAGCCGGACGTGTGGCACTACCTGGACCCGGTGACGCTGGCGCAGCGGCGCGGCGAGCGGGTGCGCGACGCGCTGGCGGCCCACCTCGAGGTGGACGCGGGCGCGATCGTGGTGCGCGTGGTGCCGCGGCCGACGACGGCGCACGACATGGCGGCGAAGACGCCGGGGTACGACACGCCGGAGGACCAGATCCGGATCTACGCGACCGCGATCGAGTGGGCGGAGCCGCCGCCGAAGCGGAGGCCGCAGCCGAAGATCGAGGAGGAGGAGCCGAAGGGGGAGGACCAGGTGCCGAAGGTGCGGCGGCGGCGGTTGCTGGAGAAGTTCCCGGAGGACGTCAGCTAGCCGCGAGTTCGTTCTCGTTCTCGTTCTCGAGTTCGTTCTCGTTCTCGTTCTCGAGTTCGTTCTCTGGAGTTGGAGTTACCCCGGTTCCGTGGACACCTCCCCACTTTCGTGGGAGGAGTGCCCA
>CAYFOA010000193.1:0-15454 GCA_964344575.1 uncultured Rickettsiales bacterium
GGATGCCGTCGTTGTCGGAGTCGGGGTCGAGGAAGTCGTCGGCGCCGTCGCCGTCGGAGTCGCCGTCGCCCTCCTCGTCGTCGGGGATGCCGTCGCCGTCGGTGTCCTGGTCGTCGCCGTCGGGGATGCCGTCGCCGTCGGAGTCGGGGTCCTCGAAGTTGGGGATTCCGTCGCCGTCGATGTCGTCCCAGCCCTCGTCCTCGTGGGGGATGCCGTTGCCGTCGGAGTCGAGGTCGAGGTAGTCGGGGATGCCGTCGCCGTCGGTGTCGTCGGCCCCCTCGATGGAGTCGGGGATGCCGTCGCCGTCGGAGTCGGGGTCGAGGAAGTCGGGGTCGCCGTCGCCGTCGGAGTCGTCGGAGCCCTCCTCGGAGTCGGGGACGCCGTCGCCGTCGGAGTCGTCGTCGTGGTCGTTGGGGGTGCCGTCGCCGTCCGCGTCGTCGTCCCCCTCGGTCTCGTCGGGGATGCCGTCGCCGTCGCTGTCCTGCCCGTCGCCGTTGCCGTTCCAGAAGTCGTCGTCGTCGTCCGCCGGCGGATCCTCGTCACCCGCGCCGGGGAGCCCGACGTTGCAGGCGGTTAGGAGGAGACAGCCGAGGAGGACGGTCAGGAAGCGAGTGCCCATGGCCGTTACGTTCGCGCGCGAAGTTGGAGCAGATGTTGTGGCGAGGTGGATAATTGACATTCCGTTGACATAAGGACGGGCCCGGCCGGGCGAACAGACGCGAGGGGGTCGATCGGCCCCCGAGGGATCGTCCCCGCGTAAACGGCAGCGTCCTGCTTGCGACGACTCGGCTCGCCGGAGCGGCGTGCTCGTGCTGCCGCTCCCCACGTTCCGCATCACGGATCCGTCGGTGCCGACGGCCTCCCCGGCGGCGACGCCTCGGCCGTGTTCAGGGGGAAGCGGGGAAGGGGGAACGGTCCTTCCCACCTTCCCCACTTCCTCCTTCGATCTTCCAAGGCGTCGTCCCGGGCGAGACAGAGCCTCCGGTGCATCGGTCACGCGGGAAGTGGGGACCCGCGGCACGAGCAGGTCATCGCGGCGAGCCCCCTCGCGAGCACGACGCCGCCGATCCCGCGGCGATCGGCCTCCGGGTGCTGATCGACTCCCCCGCGTCTGTTCCGTTGTAGCGGCGTCTCCCCGCTCAGAACGGCAGCTCCCCGACGTCCACGTTGCCGCCGCTGAGGACGACGGCGACGCGCTCCGCCTCCCCGAACGCGCCGTCCAGGACGGCCGCCAGGGCCACGGCGCTGCTCGGCTCGACCACGATCTTCATCCGCTCCCAGATCAGCCGCATCGCGTGGACGATCGCGTCCTCCTCGACCACCACGATCCGCTCCACGACGTCCCGGACCACCGGCCACGTCCAGCGCCCCAGCGACGTCAGGAGCCCGTCCGCGATCGTGTCCGGGGCGGTCTGGGGGATCAGCTCGCCGGCGGCCTTCGACCGCGCCGCGTCGTCCGCCCCGCGCGGCTCGCCGGCGACGACGCGGACGCTCGGATCGAGCTCGCGGAAGGCCAGCGCGATGCCGGACACCAGCCCCCCGCCGCCCACCGGCGCGACCACCGCGTCCAGCCCCCCGGACACCTGCTCGTGCAGCTCCAGCGCGACCGTCCCCTGGCCCGCGATGACGTCCGGGTCGTCGAACGGGTGGACCAGCGTGGCCCCCGTCTCCGCCGCCACCGCCGCCGCCGTCGACTCCCGCGTGTCCAGCGTCGGCGCGCACATCGTCACGCGCCCCCCGTACCCCTCCACCGCCGCCTTCTTCACCGCCGGCGCTGTCGACGGCATCACGATGTAGGCCGGGATCCCCCGCGCCCGCGCGGCCAGCGCCAGCGCCTGGGCGAAGTTTCCGCTGCTGTGCGTCACCACCCCCCGCGCCGCCGCCGCATCGTCCAGGCAGGCCACCGCGTTGAGCGCCCCGCGGAACTTGAACGCCCCCATCTTCTGGAAGTTCTCGCACTTGAAGAACAGCCGCCGCCCCGCCATCGCGTCGAGCGTCGAACAGGTCAGGACCGGCGTCCGGTGGGCGTGCCCGGCGATGCGCGCCGCCGCCGCCCGGATCGCCGCGAGGTCCGCGGCGTACGAGGTCTCGCTCATGGAGGCGCAGGTTGCCCGAACAGGAACCCCTGCGCGAACCGGATGCCGCTGGCGTAGACGACCTCCAGGTCCTCGCCCCGCTCGACCCCTTCCGCGATCAGCGTCGCGCCGAGCGGCGAGACCGCCTGGACCAGCCGCGCCAGCTGCCGGCGGAGGGCGCGGTCGGTGCCTACGCCGTGGACGTAGCGGCGATCCACCTTGATGACGTCGGGCTCCAGCACGAGCAGCGTCTCCAGCGACGTTCGCCCGAAGCCGACGTCGTCCACCGCGATCTTCACCCCCCGCTCCTGCAGCGCCCGCGTCCGCTCCCGCAGCGCCGCGGGATCGCCGATGAACTGCTGCTCGCTGACCTCGAGGACCCAGTCCCGCCCCGCCGGCAGGAGCGCCATCAGGGCGTCCGTCGGCGTCGCCAGGAGCGTCGAGGGGAAGACGTTCACGGCCGCGATCAGCCGCTCCGGGAGCGCCCCCGCCGTCCCCACCGCGGCCCGGAGGCAGGCGAGGTCGGTCGTCACGAGGCAGTTCTCCTCCAGCGCGAGGCGGAAGAAGTCCGTCGGCATCCGGAAGGGGTCGGTCCGCCGCCGCGCGAGCAGCTCCCAGCCCGCGATCTCGTCCCCGGCGAGGTCGTGGATCGGCTGCGCCACCGGCGCGTAGGACCGCGGATCCGACAGCCCCGCGAGGAGATCTTCGGTCGCCCCCGCCGATGCCCCGCCCTGCACCGAGACGCGGTTCTTGCCGCCCGCCTTGCTCCGCTTGAGGGCCAGCCGCGTGACCGTCAGGACCTCCTCCGTGGAGACGATCGCGGGGGGGAGGTCCGCGATGCCGAAGCTCGCCGTGATGCGGACGCGCTCGTGGCCGACGCGCATCGGGGAGTCCGCCACCGCCAGCCGGAGCCGCTCCGCCACCTGGACCGCCTCGGGCATCCGCGTCGCGGGCAGCAGGACCAGGAACTCGTCGCCGCCGATGCGAGCGGCCACGTCCGTGGGGCGGAGCGAGGCGTCGATGCGGCGCGCCATCTCCTGGAGGACCACGTCCCCGACGGCGTGGCCGAGGCGGTCGTTGATCGACTTGAAGTCGTCGCAGTCCACGAGGAGCGCGACCAGCGACGTCCCCTCCCGGCGCGCCCGGTCGGACTCCGCGACGAGCGCCCGCTCCAGGCCGCGGCGGTTGAGCTGATCGGTGAGCGCGTCGACCGAGGCGAGCGCCTCGAGCCGTTCGTTGGCCTCGCGGAGGCTCTTGTTCAGCGACCGGAGGCGGAGGTCGCGCTGCTGGAGGTCGTCGGCGAGCCGGCGGACGCGGTCGAGGAGCTCCGAGCGCTCCGCCGCGAACCGCAGCCGGCGCGCCAGCTCGGGGCCGCCGAGCTGCCCCTTGACGAGGAAGTCCTGCGCGCCGCAGCTCGCCGCGAGCCGGGCCAGGCGGGGGTCGTCGTCGCCGGTGAGGATGACGTACGTCGCCCGGGGAGCGCGGTGGTGGAGCCGCAGGTAGGCCTCGATGCCGGCGCCGTCGGGGAGGTCGAGGTCGACGAGCACGAGGTCGTAGCCGGGCCCGTCGAGGAGCTGCGCGGTGGCCGTCCCGAGATCCTCCGCCCGCGTGACGACGAAGGCCCCCGGGGCGCTCGCAGCGAGCTGGTCGGCGACCGTGTGGCCGACGTGCGTCGAGTCCTCGACGAGGAGGATCTGCAACGGCTCGTCGTCGGTCCGGACCGCGGCCCAGTGCTCGCCCGGCCCCGCGCTCAGCCACTGCACCCAGGACCGCTCGATGACGGCGGGGAGGCCGTCGGGGTCGGTGGGGTCGAGCCGGTAGCCGAGGCCCCGGGAGCGGAGGTGGTCGGTGGTCTCCTCGACCGACGGATCCGCGGCGACGAGCTGGCAGGCGAGCTCGGGCGCGTACCGGAGCGCGGCGCGGGCGATGGCGACGCGATCCGGCTCGCCCCCTTCGACGACGAGGACGTGGGCCTCGATCCGGCGGAGGGTCCGGAGCGCGTCGCCCCCGTCGGCGGCGACGGAGACCTCCCACCCGTGGTCGCGAAGCCCCGCGGCGAGGTGGCCGAAGACCGCGCTCCCCGCCTCCGAGACGAGCAGCGCGTGGGGCCGGCTGGCGTCCGCCTTCCAGCCCGCGATCTCGAGGCGTCGGCGGCTGAGCTCGGCGATCCGGGCGGCGACGGCGACGCGGGCGCCGTGGGGCGCGACCCGGCCGTCGAGGCCGCGGGCGAGCAGCGGCTCGGTCTCGATCCCCGGCGAGCACTCGACCAGCGCCACGCGGGGGGCGGCGGCCCGCACCGCCGCGACGTCGACCTCCAAGCCGGGCGGGAGCACGACCGCGTCGTAGGCCTCTCCCTCCAGCGCCGCGGGCAGCCCGGCGGACGGCTCGGCCGCCACGACCGCGCAGTCCGCGAGCATCAGCGCCTCGATCGCGGCGAGCACGCCGGCGTCCGTCGCGCCCACCGCGAGCACGTTCAGCGGCGGCCCGTCCCGGGTCCGTGCGTCCAACCCCACACGCCTCCCACCTTCAGGGTAGCCCCCCGGTTCCCCAGGGTCGACGTCACCTCCAGTTCGGGAGGTAGGGCCGGTGCGCCTCCAGGAGGGCGTCGAAGACAGCCTCCGCGTGCTCGATCGAGGGGACGCTGGGGTCGATGAGCAGCGCCTCGATCGCGGCCTTGCGATCGCCCTCCATCGCGGCCCGGACCGTCAGCTTGTGGATGCGGACCTGGACGTTGCACAGCGCCCTCACCCAGTCGGGGAGGCCGTCGACGACGCAGCCGTGGCCGCCGTCCGCGTCGACGTGGCCGGGGACCTCGACGACGGCCCAGTCCGGCAGCTCGGGGAGGAACGGGCCGACGTCGCCGCCGCGGGGGACGTTCCGAACGTTCAGCGCGTCGGTCTCGAACCGCTCCCCCCGCGCCATCGCGGCCACCATGCCGATGACCTCCTCGCCCGACGGCTGCTCCAGGACCTCCGCGAGCGGCACCTCGTCCGCCAGCACCGCCCGCACCCGCGCCTCGATCGCGGCGACGTGCTCGCGGTACCGCCGGTAGAAGGGGTTCGGCCGCATCCCCGGGGTCCACGCACAGCGCGGGTGCGCGCCCCACCTCAGGTACTCCCCGGCGTGGCTGTCGTCGGTCACGCACTGGAGCCCCGTGGCCCGGAACAGGTCCGACGTCAGGAGCCGGTGGTCGTCCACGTAGTCGGCCGGCGCCATCGCCGCGAGCCGCGGGTAGAGGTCGTTCCCGGCGGCGTCCTCGATCTTCGTGAACCAGGTGAAGTGGTTCAGCCCCGCCGCCTCGACGCGCAGCTCCTCGCGGGGGACGTCGAGCAGCTCGGAGACCATCCGCCGCCCGCCGTGGATCTCGTGGCACAGCCCGATCGGGGTGACGTCGCTGTGCTCGAGGATCCCCTGGCAGATGCGCGACAGCGGGTTCGTCAGGTTGAGCACGACGCACGACGGCGACGCCACCTCGTCCACCAGCTGCGCGATCCGCACGGCGCCGGGGATCATCCGGAGCGCGTGGAAGAGCCCGCCGGGGCCGCCGTTCTCGCCCAGCGCCTGGGGGATGCCCATGTGCGCGGGGACGTCGCGGTCCACGTCCCAGGTGTCGAACCGGTCGAGCTCGATCGAGACGATCACGAAGTCGGCGCCCGTCAGGGCCGCGCGGGGGTCGAGGGTCGCCTCGACGGTCACGTTCGACCGCGCGTGGGGGAGCATCCGCAGGGCCAGGCGGTGCGTCAGGTCGAGCCGGGCCTCGTCGATGTCGTGCATCACCAGCGTCACGTCGCCGAGCCGCTCGTGGTTCATGACGTCCGCGAGGAGCATCGGGGCGAACTGGATGGAGCCGGCGCCGGCGAAGACGAGACGCGTCATGGGGCGAAGGCTACGGCAAACTGCGGACCCCGGGACGTAGCCTGTCCGCGCCCCGGGACCGAACCATGCACCGGAACCTCCTCCTCCTCACCGCCGCGATCGCGCTGACGGCCTGCGCTCACGCGCCCCGCGCGGGCGGCCCGGCCAGCTCCCTCGTCGGCGCCCTGGTGCTCGAGGGCACCGAGCAGCCGATCGTCGGCGCGAAGCTCACGCTCACCCCGCTGGAGCCCCTCGACGATCGCGACGGCGGCGAGACGCTCGGCATCGCGACGGGCTACACGGAGGAGCTGGGCGCGTTCGTGTTCGACGACCTCCGCCGCGACTACGCGTACGAGCTGCGCGCCGACGCCAACGGCTTCTACTCGACCGTCGAGCGCGTCGAGGTGGGGAAGGGGCAGAACGTCATGCTCCTCGAGATCGAGGTCATCGAGCCGGAGACGTTCGCCGCGGAGCCGATCCAGGAGCTGAACCCCGACGCGCTGGAGACGGAGCCGGGGTCGCTGATCGAGCTCGTCCTCGACCGCATGGGCCGCTGACCGGGCGGCGGCGCCTCACCCCGGCCCGCCTCACCCCCGACGCGCTCCGAAGTCCCCGGGCTCGAAGCGGTGGACCCGGGCGGGGTCGACGGTGAAGTCGAGCGACGTCCCCGGCGCGAGGGCGTCGTCGGCGGGCACGCGGGCGACGAGGGGGACCCCGCCGGCGGTCCGGAGCGCGAGGTCCATCCGGTCCCCCAGCGGCTCGACCACGTCCACGGTCAGCGCGACCGGCGTCCCCGCCCCGCCGCGCTCGATGTGCTCCGGCCGGATCCCCAGGACGTGGTCGCCGTCGAGCCCCAGCGACGGGAGCGCCGACGGGGGGACGAAGTTCATCGGCGGCGTCCCCAGGAAGCCCGCGACGAAGCGGTTGGCGGGGCGGCGGTAGACCTCCAGCGGGGGGCCGATCTGCTGCACGCGGCCCTCGGCGAGGACGACGATCCGGGTCCCCAGCGTCATCGCCTCCTCCTGATCGTGGGTGACGTAGATCGTCGTCGTCTTCAGCCGCTGGTGGAGGGCCTTGAGTTCGGCGCGCATGTGGAGGCGGAGGCGGGCGTCGAGGTTGGAGAGCGGCTCGTCGAAGAGGAAGCAGGCGGGCTGGCGGACGATGGCGCGGCCGACGGCGACGCGCTGGCGCTGGCCTCCGGACAGGGCGGCGGGGCGGCGGTCGAGGAGGTCGCTCAGGTCGAGGAGGGCGGCGGCGTCGTGGACCCGGCGGTCGATCTCGTCGCGGGGCGTCTTCCGGAGGCGGAGGCCGAGGCTGAGGTTCTCGCGCACGCTCATGTGGGGGTAGAGCGCGTAGTCCTGGAACACCATGGCGACGTCGCGGTCGCGCGGGGCGACGCCGAGGACGGAGCGGCCGCCGATGCGGACGTCGCCCTCGGAGACCTCCTCGAGGCCGGCGACCATCCGGAGCAGCGTCGACTTGCCGCAGCCGGACGGGCCGACGAGGACGACGAACTCGCCGTCGCGGACGGTCAGGTCGACGTCGCGGACCGCGTCCACCGGGGGATCGCCGGGGTACGTCTTGCCGACGCCATGCAGGACGACCTCCGCCACGCCGCGAGTCTAGCCCCCGGCGGCGGCGGGGCGGGCGGGGCGCGCGACCGGTCTAGGATCGTCGCGTGCGGGACGGCGCTACGCGGAGCAGGTCGGGCTGGGCGTTCGTCGCCTACCCGCTCGCGGTCGTCTTCCTCTTCAGCGCCCTGCCCGCCGTCCTCGGGGTGGGGCTGTCGTTGTTCGAGCTGTCCGGGAGCAGCGGCCTGCGGTGGGTGGGGACGGCGAACTTCGAGGCGGCGCTGACCGACGACCCGCTGCTGCTGGCGGCCGTCCGGAACTCGTTGATCTTCGCGCTCGGCGCCGTCCCCGCGACGGTGCTGGGCGGGTTCCTGCTCGCGGTCGCGCTGGACGCGGAGTGGTTCCGGGGCAAGACCGTCTGCCGCACGCTGGTCTTCCTCCCGACCGTGATCTCGGTCGTCGCGATCGGCTTCCTCTGGAGCTGGGTGCTCGACGCCGAGTCGGGGCTCCTGAACGCGGCGCTGGAGGTGACGGGGGTGGGGGCGGTGGTCTTCCCGCAGGGGCCGCCGACGTGGCTGGGGGACTCGCCGTGGGCGCTCGGGGCGCTGATGACGATCCACGTGTGGCGGTCGGTGGGGTTCGCGACGCTGCTGTACCTGGCGGCGCTGTCGGGGGTGCCGCGGTCGCGCTACGAGGCGGTCGCGCTGGACGGGGCGACGCCCCTGCAGGCGGTCCGGCACGTCACCTGGCCGGCGGTCCGGCCGATGACGGCGTTCCTGCTCATCACGGGGGTGATCGGGGCGCTCCAGGTGTTCGACCTCGTCTGGATCATGACGGCGGGGGGCGGGCGCTGGACGACGGTGTTGAACGTCCAGCTGTACGCCGAGTTCGCCAACAACCGCCTCGGATACGCGGCCGCGATCGGGGTGATCGTGCTCCTGCTCACCGGAATCGTGACCTTGGTCCAGCTGCGGTACTTCGACCGGCAGGGGGCGACGGCGTGAGGGCGTCCCGCCTGGTCGTGCACGTCCTCGTGTGGGGCATCGCGCTGACGATGCTGGCGCCGTTCCTGTGGATGGTGTCCACGTCGCTCAAGGCGGAGGACGCGATCGTGGCGTCGGAGCTGGCGCTGCTGCCGGGGGGGCCGCCGTGGGCGTGGCGGTGGGGGAACTACGGCGAGGCGTGGCGGGCCGCGGGGCTGGGCCGGTTCTACGGGAACAGCCTGTTCGTCAGCCTCTCGGTGACGTGCCTCGCGGTTGCGTGGAACGCGCTCGCGGGGTTCGCGTTCGCGCGGCTGAGGTTCGCGGGGCGGGACGCGACGTTCCGGGCGGTGCTGGCGACGATGCTGCTCCCCGCGCAGGTCAGCTTCATCTTCGCGTACCTCATCTGCGCGGAGCTCGGGTACGTCGACTCGCTGGCGGGGCTGATCGTGCCGGCGACGGCGTCGGCGTTCGGGATCTTCTACTTGCGGCAGGCGACGCTGGGGGTGCCGCAGTCGCTGCTGGACGCGGGGCGCATCGACGGGTTCACGGACTTCGAGCTGTTCTGGCACGTGGTCCGGCCGGCGATCACGCCGGCCCTGGCGGCGCTCGCGATCGTGACGTTCCTGGGGAGCTGGAACGCGTTCTTCTGGCCGCTGATCGTCATCGACAGCGGCGACCGGTTCACGCTTCCGCTGGCGGTGCAGGCGCTGGCGTCGGGGCAGTACGTCCGGTCGTGGGGCGTGCAGATGGCGGCGCTGACCATCATCACGGTGCCGAACATCGTGGTCTTCCTGCTGTTCCAGCGGCAGTTCGTGAAGGGGCTGTCGATGACGGGGGTGAAGGGGTGAGCGGGGCGCGCCGGTCGACGTGGATCGCGGGCGCGCTCGTCGCGATCACGGCGGCGTACGTGCTGTCGCCGGTGTGGGGGGCGGCGTCGCGGGACGAGTTCCAGCTCGTGGTGTGGGGGATGCCGTTCGAGGACCGGCTGTTCGAGGACGGGTACGCGCGGGACTTCGAGGTGCGCCACCCGGGGCTGGAGGTCCGCTACGACCGCTATCCGGACCCGATCCGGAAGTACTACGCGTGGCACCTCCGGGGGCACGGGGCGGACGTGATGCGGCTGAACAGCGATCAGTACCACCGGATGGTCGCGAGGGGGCTGTTGGAGCCGTTGGATCGGTTCCTGGACGACCCGGAGACAGGGATCCCCGAATCCGAGCGCGCGGACTACCCCCCGAGCGTGTGGGAGCGGCTGGAGATCGACGGGTCTCGGTACGCGCTGCCGTCGGACCACAACCTCTACGGGCTGTTCTGGAACCGGGCGATGTTCGCGGCGAAGGGCGTCGAGCCGCCGGATGAGTCGTGGACCTGGGACGACCTCCGGGCGGCGGCGGCGGCGCTGGAGGAGGTGGACGCGGAGGGGAAAGTGGTCGTCCACGGGATCGACTTCTGGCTCTTCCACTGGCCCTTCTACGCGTTCCTGCGGCAGGCCGGCGGGACGACGTGGGACGCGGACGAGCTGACGACGGGGATCGACTCGCCGGAGGGGGAGGCGGCGCTGGACTTCGTGGTGCAGCTGATCGGCCGCGCGCCGTCGGTCCGGTCGGCGTCGGGGGCGGCGTCGGCGACCGGTCCGGAGGCGCTGTTCGCGTCGGGCCGGACGGCGATGCTGCTGGACGGCTCGTGGCGGGTGCCTTCGCTGGAGCTGACGGCGCCGGAGCTGGACTTCGGGGTGAGCGTGCTCCCGCGGGGGCCGGGGCCGGACGGCCGGGCGGCGATGATCGGGACGTCGGTGCTGTGGGCGGTGTCGGTCCACAGCGAGGACAAGGACCGGGCGTGGGACATGATCCGGTGGATGACGAACCGGGAGCAGTCGCTGCGGTACTGGGACACGCTGCGGGTGGCGCCGCCGGCGCGGCTGTCGGTGATCGCGTCCTCGGAGTTCCGGTCGACCCCCGGGATCACGGACCCCGCCACGGGCGACGTCCTCGTCCCGCCGATGCCGGGGGAGCGATTCGAGCGCCGCGCCCGGTGGCTGCTGGACGGGCTGGTGCCCGACCCCGGCGACCCGGCGGGCGGCGTCCCCGCGCGCCCCGCCCCGGCGTTCCTCGAGGCGGCCCCCTACCAGCCGGACCTCGACCGCGCGGTCCGCCGCATGCTCGCCCGCGCGGTCAGCCCGTCGCGAACGGAGACGTCCGCCGAGCTCCTGGCCGAGGCAGCCGCCCAGGTGCACGCCGTCATCGACCGCGACCGCGCCACCCGGGGCCTCCCGCCGGTCGACCGGTGACTTCCCCGCTTCTCAGAAGCCGTTTCGGTTTGCCAGACGAACCGAAAGGCCTGCTGAGAGCTCTCAGGGACGGTTTCGGTTTGCCTGAGAAACCGAAAGGCCTGCTGAGGTGCCTCCTGCTGACGTTCCTGGCGAGCCTGTTCGCCTTGGGCGTGGCGGTCGCGGCGGATCCCCCGGCGCGGGAGCCCGCGGCCTTCTCGGCGACGCTGCGCTACGGCGCGGTGCCGACGAACCCGTACAACCTCGAGGCGACGATGGGGGCGAGCGGGGCGGTCTGGTTCCACCCCGCGTTCGGCCTGGAGCTGTCGCTGCTCGCGCACCCGGGGGAGGGGTTGAGCAACACGAAGCACGCCGTGTCGCTGGCGCTGCTGGGGGCAGGGACGGGCCAGACCCTGGAGTCGCGCGACCGGGAGGCGACGGTGTCGCTGTCGCTGCTGATCCGGCTCGCGCGGGGGCGGCTGGCGGCGCCGGGCGCCCGGGCGGCCCCGGTGGACTTCCTGATGGGGGTGGGGGCGGCGTTGTCCGTCTCGAGGCCCGAGCTGCTGGGCGGGTTCGGCGCGCCGCCCGCGCCGCGCCGCCCGACCGTGGAGGTGGCCGACCGGTCCATCGTGGGGCTCCGGTTCCAGGGCCTCCTCGGGGGTCGGATCTGGCTCCACCCCCGCCTCGCCGTTCGCGCCGACCTGAGGCTGATGCTGGGCGCGGACCGGGTGGGGACCTTGGCGGGGGAGCGGTTCCCCGTCAACTGCCCCTGGGGTGCAGCGGGGGGCTGCGTCGACGAGCTCCGGCTCGACGGTGGGGTGGATCTCGGGTTCGAGGTCGGCCTCGGGCGGGGGGCGGCGTTCGCCCTTCGTCGGACCGACGAGGACGGCCGGTTCGACGCTGCCGCGCTGGCCCCGGCGCCGGTGCCGGGGACGTCGGAGGCGCGGCTCGACGTCACGGGGGTGGTGGCGCTGTCGGTCGTGCCGAGCTGGCTGTACAGCCTCGGGGGAGGGCTGCGCCTCTCGGGGCTGGTCACGCCCCACGTCGGGCTGGAGGTGGAGGCGGTGGACGTCCTCAAGCGGGCCCACGCGGATCACTCGGGGCTGGCCGACGAGCTCGCCGCCACGCCGCCGCCGTTGAGCCGTCCCCAGGGGTGGGGGACGCTGTCGGCCCTCCTCGTGCCGGTCGCCGGCCCGATCGGGCGGGGCCGCGGCGGCCTCCACCTGACGGTCGGCGGGGGGATCGTCGGCACCGAGGACCTGGTCGGGGGCCGGGGCCCGGAGTGCACCTGGGCCTACGGTCGCGGCCTCACCCGGGGCGGGGTGCCCTGCGACGTCGAGGTCCAGATCCACCCCGCGCTCGCCGCCGGGTTCGGGGGACGTCTCTCGATCGGCTGGTTCCTCGTCCGCGGGGACGTCGGGTTCGTCCTCCACCCCGAGGAGTGGCTCGACGCCAACGTCGCCGTCCAGCGGGAGGTCCGCTTCGCCGGGCGGCTCGGGCTCTCGATCGGCGTCTCCATCCCGCTGCGGGGAGCCCGGTCGCAGGTCTCAGAGGGTGTTTCGGTTTCTCAGGCAAACCGAAACGGCCGCTGAGGCGCTTTCTTTGTCCTGCCGATCCCGGTGCCGACAAGCCCGGCGGCCGCGGAGTCGAGAATTCGGCCGGATCGAACTCCCACGCGTCTGTTCTTCCGGCGGCTGACTCATCGGGAGAAGCAGATTCTTTGTAATGTCCGGCGCCGTCGTCGCTTGGATCAGGACGTGACCGGCTACGTCCACCTCGCCGCGAAGCTCGCCGACGAGCGCGGCACGCTGCTCTCCGACGACGTCGCGCCGTGGCTGTGGGCGCGGCTGCGGGAGCGGTTTCCGGACGCGCTGGCGGCGGTGCTGATGCCGCGCCACGTTCACGTCATCGCCCGCGCCGAGCACGCCGATCGGCTCGATCGGACGCTCCGGTGGCACGCCCGCCTCTTCCGGCCGGGGTCGCTCACCCGCGTGTGGGAGCCGCTGGAGCCGCGGCCGGTCATCGCCGACGTGGGGAAGCTCCACCGCCAGGTCCGCTACGTCCTCCTCAACCCCTGCCGCGCCTCGTTCGTCGACGACCCGCTGCTGTGGCGGTGGTCCACCCACCGCGACAGCGTCGGCGGCGTCGCCGATCCGTGGGTTCCGGCGGGGCGACTTGCGGCGGCGCTGGAGCGGCCGACGTTCGGCTTCGAGGACTGGTTCCACCACTACGTCAGCGCCGATCCGCACGCCTCCGTCGGGGGCACGCCGCCTCCGGAGCCCGACCCGCCCGACGTCGCGCCCCTGTCCGACCTGCTCGCCGCCACCGCCTCCGCCCTCCGCCTCCGCCCGGACGAGGTCAGCGAGACGCGGCTGGGCCGGGTCCTCTTCACGCACCTCGCCACGAACCACGGCTGGCCCGACATCCGCCACCTCGCCCCGCTCCTCGACGTCACCCCGATCGCGGCCCGCCGCCTCCGCCGTCGCGCCTGTCCCCCCGACGCCCTCGCCGCCGGCCGCCTCTGCCTCGCCGAGCCCCGCCTCCGCGCCGGCTGACCGGCGCCCCTCCTCGCGACCCTCAGGAGCAGTTTCGGTTTCTCAGGCAAACCGAACGGTTCGCTGAGACCCCTCAGGAGGGCTTTCGGTTCGTCTGGCAAACCGAAACCGGCGCTGAGACGCTCAGTCGAGCACCAGCGCGTCCTCCGGGAGGGGCGGGAAGGGGGCTGCGGGGGGGCGCTGATACCACCACGCGACGCTGATGAGGTCGTCGGCGCGGTGGGCGAAGGTGCCGCGGTCGGTCCATTGGAGGGACTGGACCGTCACGCGGAGGTCTGCGCGGAAGCGGATGGGGTCGGGGATGTGCCAGCGGTACATCGTGAAGCGCTGGCCCGCCTCGTAGATCCGGTCGCGGGGGCGGACGTCGGGGAGGCCCGCCCAGGGGGTGTTGAAGGGGACGTACCGCTTGCGCGACAGGTCCTCGAAGTCGTAGCTGCCGCAGAAGTAGTCCTCCGTCCCCGTCCCGCAGATCGTGGGGGCGTCGTCGGGGTCGCCGTCCACGAAGAACTTCACCTCCCCCTCGCCCCACCAGCCGGGGCGGTGGGTGCGCCACGCCAGGCTCGTCCCGACGTAGTGGCCGCGCCCGCGGACGCCGTCGAGGATCGTGTGGATCCCGCCGTCCACCGGGAGCGACTGGCGGAGCTGGGCGTGGAGGTACGCCGCGTCCTCCCGGACGGGGGCGAGGACGTAGTCGATCTGCCAGAACAGCATCATCTCCGCGTCGCCCCGGTTCTCGAGGGTGACGCGCGCGCGGGACCGGAACGGCATCGGCCACCAGCAGTTGAAGCCCGACCCCGGGTTCACCGTGATCGGCTCGCTCACCACCGGCACGAACGACTCGCGATCGGCCCACGTCGAGCAGAAGAAGTCCGCCAGCGGGACCTCGATCGCCGGCGCGTCGTGGCCGTCCCACGTGAACCGGAGGATGCACTGCCGCCACACCCCCGTCGGCGTCATCCAGAGGTGCTGGAGGCAGCCGGGCCCCTCGACGTCCGCGAGGACGAGCGTCTCGCCGGGGCCCACGGGGACGCAGGGGCGGGCCTTCCAGCCGACGCCGAGGTCGCGGGCGGGGGAGTCGGGAGCCGGCACCGCGCGCGCCCCCCCGCCCCGCGCTCCGGTCGGGTTCTCCGGGGTGATCGAGCGGGTCTCGGCGTCGGACAGGCGGGCGATCGTGGCGAGCTGGTTCGTCAGGCCGGGGTGCATGTGGAGAGCATGCAACCAAACCTCCACATGCGTCTCCACACCTGCGCCGTAGCGTGATCGTGTGGACCGACGTCTCCGCCTCGGCATCGCCCTCCTGCTCGCCGCCGCGGCGGCCGGGTCGGTGCTCGCCCAGCCCGACGACGTCGCCCGCGATCTGCTCGGCTACGAGGCGCCGGACAAGGAGGTCTTCGCCGTCCTCGCCGCCCTGAGCGAGCCCGATCCGACCCTCGGCGCCGCCCTCGACGACCTCGTCGTGTGGACCGGCGAGGACGGCCGGCCGCTCATCGACCGCGCCCCCGAGCTCGACTGGATCGAGGCCTGGCAGCTCGCCGACCTGAGCCCCGCCGACGTCGCGCCCGTCCGCCCGGACGCGAACGTAGACGTCCTCGCCCGCGCCAACGGGGTGCTGTCGGCCGCCCACGTCGCGTGCCCGTTCACCGGCGTCGCGGCCGAGCCCCGGTGGGCGGCGGGGAGCAGCGAGCAGGCGCGGCAGGCGTCCCTCGGCGACGAGCTCCTGCGGTGGACGGAGCGGCGGCTGGTGCGGAGGTTCGAGGCGCCGGCGAAGCCCGGGTTCGCGGGCTCGCTCGCCGGCCCCGCGCTGCTGGCGCTGTCCGTCGCCGGGGAGGCGTGGTCCGACGACGACACGGCGGTGCTGCGGCAGCGGTACGAGCTGCAGATCTGGCTGGAGGAGGCGGACGGGACGGCGCTCCGGCTGGTCGCCGCGTGGACCGAGATCGAGGCGGACGGCCTGCCCGCGTCGAGCCGGGTGTGGGACGCCTGGGAGCTCGCGCGGGCGGCGGACGAGGCGGCGGTGATGACGGCGCGGTGCGAGGGCGCGGACGAGGACGCCGGTGAGGCCGACGAGGGCGACGTCAACGAGAACGAAAACGACTGGAGTTACCCCGGTTCCGTGGACACCTCCCCACTTTCGTGGGAGGAGTGCCCA